>JANQGU010000057.1 GCA_028282935.1 Kiloniellales bacterium | reverse complement strand
GGGCTCAAGCGCTTCCTGCCGCTGGCCCTGCTGCTCGGCCTGGCTGTGGCAGCCTGGTCGCTGGGCCTGAAGGACTACCTGACCTTCGAGGCGCTGCGCGAGAACCGCGCGCTGCTGCTTCAGTTCGTCCAGGACCAGGCGGCGCTGGCCGTGATCGTCTTCATCCTGGCCTACGCGGTCAGCACGGCGGTCTCGCTGCCGGGCGGCGCCTTCCTCAGCGTGATCGGCGGCTTCCTCTTCGGGACCGCCTTCGGCGGCCTCTGGACCCTGATCGGCGCGACGCTGGGGGCGACGGCGATCTTCCTGGTCGCCAAGACCGCCCTGGGCGATCTGCTGAGGGCGCGCGCCGGGCCCTTCTTCAACCGCATGGAGGCCGGCTTCCGCGAGAACGCCTTCAGCTACCTGCTGGTGCTGCGGCTGGTGCCGCTGTTTCCCTTCTTCGTCGTCAACCTGGTCCCGGCCTTCCTGGGCGTGCCCCTGCGCACCTACGTGGTCGCGACCTTCGTCGGGATCATCCCCGGCACCTTCGTCTTCGCCTCGGTCGGCGCCGGGCTGGGCAGCGTCTTCGAGACCACGGGCGAGTTCTCGGCCTCCGCGATCGTGACGCCGCAGATCGTCATCGCGCTGGTCGGTCTGGCGCTGCTCTCGCTCCTGCCGGTCGTCTACAAGCGGATCCGGCGCAGGCGGGCGGCCACATAGGACTCCCTCCCCTACCGGCCGCCTGCAGCGGGCCGCCCCTGGGTTGGGCGGCCCGTTCTTCGACCTGGGTCGAGGTCGCTCGCCGGCGGGAGATGTCGCTGGCGGCACTGCCGCGCGCGAAGCCGAAGGTCTAAGATCCGCCTCGAGGAGCCGGCCCGGCGGGCCGGCGTCAGCGCGAGGAGGTCGAGACGGCATGAAGTCCCAGGTGCAGGTCGCGGTGATCGGCGGCGGCGTGGTCGGATGCAGCGTGCTCTACCACCTGACCAAGTTCGGCTGGAAGGACGTGGTCCTGATCGAGCGCTCCGAGCTGACCTCCGGCTCGACCTGGCACGCGGCCGGCGGCTTCCACACCCTGAACGCCGACACCAACATGGCCGCCCTGCAGGGCTACACGATCCGCCTCTACAAGGAGCTGGAGGAGATCTCCGGCCAGTCCTGCAGCCTGCACCATTCCGGCGGCATGACCCTGGCGACCACGCCGGAGCGCATGGACTTCCTGAAGGCCGCCCGCGCCATGCACCGCCACATGGGCCTGGAGACCGAGCTGATCGGCCCGGAGGAGATCCGGAAGCTGGCGCCCATCGTCAACACCGAGGGCGTCCTGGGCGGGCTCTACGATCCCCTGGACGGCCATCTCGACCCCTCCGGCACCACCCACGCCTACGCCAAGGCGGCGCGGATCCAGGGCGCCGAGGTCTACCTGCGCAACCGGGTCGTGGACCTGCAGCATCGGCGCGACGGGACCTGGGACGTGGTCACCGAGCAGGGCAGCCTCCACGCCGAGCACGTCGTCAACGCCGGCGGCCTCTGGGCCCGCGAGGTCAACGCCCTGGCCGGCATCTACCTGCCGCTGCATCCCATGGAGCACCAGTACCTGGTCACCGACGACATCCCGGAGATCTACGAGCGCGACGGCGAGCATCCCCACGTCCTGGACCCGGAGGGCGAGTCCTACCTGCGCCAGGAGGGCCGCGGCCTGGTCATCGGATTCTACGAGCAGGACTGCGAGCCCTGGGCGGTCGAGGGCACGGACTGGGACTTCGGCCAGGACCTGCTGCCCAACAAGCTGGACCGCATCGGCGAGGCCCTGGAGATCGCCTACCGCCGCTATCCGGTCCTGGAAACCGCCGGGCTGAAGCGGATCATCAACGGCCCCTTCACCTTCGCCCCGGACGGCAATCCGCTGGTCGGCCCGGTGCCGGGGCTGCGGAACTTCTGGTCAGCCTGCGCGGTCATGGCCGGCTTCAGCCAGGGCGGCGGCGTCGGCCTGACCCTGGCCGAGTGGATGGTCGAGGGCGAGCCCTCGCGCGACGTCTTCGCCATGGACGTCGCGCGCTACGGCAGCTACTGCACCGAGGCCTACACCCGGGCCAAGGTGACCGAGAACTACCAGCGCCGCTTCGCCGTCTCCTATCCCAACGAGGAGCTGCCGGCCGGGCGGCCCCTGGAGACCACGCCGGCCTACGAGGTCTGGAAGCGGCAGCGCGCCGTCTTCGGCCAGGGCTACGGCATGGAGGCGGTCAACTACTTCGCGCCCGAGGGCGAGCCGGCCTTCGAGACGCCGAGCTTCCGCCGCTCCAACGCCTTCGCTCCGGTCGGCGAGGAGTGCCGGGCCGTGCGCGAGGCGGTCGGCATCAACGAGATCCACAACTTCGGCAAGTACGAGGTCGCCGGCCCCGCGGCCGCCGACTGGCTGGACCGGATCATGGCCGGGCGGATCCCGGCGGTCGGCCGCATCGCCCTGTCGCCGATGCTGAGCCCCAAGGGCAAGCTGATCGGCGACTTCACCATCTCCTGCCTGGCCGAGGATCGCTTCCAGCTCACCGCGTCCTACGGCGCGCAGGCCTACCACCTGCGCTGGTTCCGGCAGCACCTGCCGCACCGGGCCACCGAGGTGCCCGAGGTCGAGCTCCGCAACGTCAGCCAGGAGCTGATCGGCTTCCAGATCGCCGGGCCGCGCTCGCGCGAGCTTCTGTCCCGCCTGACTCTGGCCGAGGTCTCGAAGGAGGCCTTCCCCTTCCTCGCCGTGCGCGAGATCGACGTCGGGCCCTGCGCCGCCATCGTCCAGCGGGTCACCTTCACCGGCGACCTGGGCTACGAGATCTACGTGCCGGCAGCCAAGCAGCTCGCGCTCTACTACGCCCTGGAGGCGGCCGGCGCCGACCTGGGGCTCAGGCCCTTCGGCATGCGGGCCATGATGAGCCTGCGGCTGGAGAAGGCCTTCGGCTCCTGGCTGCGGGAGTACAAGCCCGACTACACCCCCGCCGAGACCGGCCTCGACCGCTTCGTCGCCTACAACAAGCCAGCCGACTTCATCGGCAAGGCCGCGGCCCTGGCGGAGAAGGCGGCCGGACCGAAGCGGCGCCTCTGCAGCTTCGTGGTCGAGGCCGCGGACGCCGACGTCTGGGCCGACGAGCCGATCTGGAAGGACGGGGCGGTGGTCGGCTTCGTGACCTCCGGCGGCTATGCCCACTACGTGGAGAAGTCCGTGGCCCTGGGTTTCCTGCCGGTCGAGCTGATCGCCCCGGGCTGCGAGGTCGAGATCGAGATCCTGGGCGAGCTGCGCAAGGCCACCTTGATCGAAGAGCCGCTTTTCGACCCCAAGGGCGAGCGCCTGCGCGGCTGACATCGCCCGGCTGTCGGCACGCGCCCGACGGCACTTGACCGCCAGCACTTGACCGACAGCACTTGACCGACGCCACGGGGCCAACGCTGGCTCGCCGAGCCCTGCCGGGCGCCCTCGGGCCAAGACGGCGGCACCGGAGACGACCCTACGCCCTTCTGCCTAACGTTCTCCAGCCCGCCGCTGGGGCGCCGCCTCGGCCGCTCCTGCGCCTGGGCAATGCGCGCGCGGCCTTCGATCCTCAGGGAAATCAAATATAGTTACTGGAAAATTAAAATAAAAATCAAGTAATTAATAAAGGTTCTATTGACATTCCAAGTGAATTTCTTCACCTTCGGGCGAGCACGACAACAAGACCGAAGACGCTCTGGAGACAAGCGGGACAGCCTTCGAGGTCGAGGCCGGCAGACAGCGAAAGAGACCGGCCGGGACCAGCCACCGGCCCGCAGACCTCCAGGATAGGTTCAAACGGATAATCAATTTGGGTAGTTCGAAGACGTCGCCACGCTCGAAAACCAATAATTAAAATAAAAAAACAATAATGACCGGCGAGCTTCGCCGCCCGCGATTCTGCCCGAGGTAGACGCTATGACCGCATTGACCGCCTACAGACTCTCGCCCGCCAAGGCTCAGCCCGGCAGCGTCTGGGAAGACCGCTACCTCGGCTCGGCCCGGGCCCTGCAGGACCGCGTCGAGACGCTGTTGGATCGCATGAACATGGCCGTGATCTACGGCGGCGACAAGACGGCCGACGGGGCGGTCATCAACCAGACCGGCAACCCGCGGTCCTGGAAGAGCTACAAGAGCGTCGCCGAGGACATAGCCGGCGCGCTCCGCCGTCTGGGCTGCCCCAGCGTCAGCGTGATACCCGACGACATGCAGCTCGGGCAGCGCCTCGCCGAGGACAAGGTTCACCTGGCATGGCTGAACACCGGGGGCGTCCAGGGCTACAGCCCGCTGTGCCACGCGGCCTCGATGCTGGAGATGATGGGGATCCCCTACGTCGGTCACGATCCCATGACCGCCGGTATCCTGGACCGCAAGGACGTCTTCAAGCGCTTCCTGACGGCCCTGGGCTTTCCGACCGCCCCCTTCATGACCTGGAACATGGCCGAGGGCCCCTTCGAACCGACCTCCAACGACCGCTTCTGGCAGGTCCTGGGCGACCACGCCGGTCCCTTCATCGTCAAGCCGGTGTCCGGCCGGGCCTCGCTCAACGTCCACTGGGTCGAAAGCGTCAACGCGCTCCCGGCGGCGGTGGCGACCGTCCACGAGGCGACCCAGAGCCTAGTGATGATCGAGCCCTACCTGCCCGGCCGGGAGTATTGCGTCGCGGTCAGCGGCTACGTCACGGCGCAGCGCCGGGAGCTGCGGCGCCACCAGGATCCCTTCGTGGTCTGCGCGATCGAGCGGGTCTTCCAGCCCGACGAACGGATCGTGACCTCCATGGACCTGCGCCCGATCACGGGCGCCCGCCTGCGCGTCCTGGATCCGGAGAGCGACGCCGCGGTCCTGCGGGAGCTGGAGGACCTGGGCCGCAAGGTCTACCGCGAGATGAACATCGGCAGCCTGATCCGCTTCGACGTGCGGGCGGACCAGTCCGGCCGCCTGCAGGTCCTGGAGGCCAACCCCAAGCCGGACCTGAAGGCGCCGAGCCGCGAGCAGACCAGCCTGGTGGCCGCCAGCCTCTCCGCCTACGGCATGAGCTACGACGACCTGATCCTGTCGCTCCTTTCCGACCGCATCGACTTCCTTTTCGGCGAACGCCCGGGCTGCGTCGGCCAGTTGAAGGCCCTGCTCGGCTGAGCCCGCCCGCGGGTCCGCGAAAGGGCAGCCTGACGATGAAAGTCGGCCAACCGCTGAAAAGACGGCTCTTCGACGCCCTGACCATGCTGCTGGTCTCGGGGCTGTCGCTGACCCTTCTGATCTACGTCGGCTTCGGCGAGGCGCAGCGGACCTTCGAGCAGTTCTACCTGGAGAAGATCCAGGCCCAGGGCAGCGTCATCCGCGGCACCATGGAGACCTTCCTGCGCGCCGGCCTGCCGATGAAGCAGTACGCCGGCTTCAACACCACCGTGGAGCCGGTCCTGCGGTCCGACGATTCGATCGCCGAGATCGCCGCCTTCGACCGGACGGGACAGACCGTGTTCAGCAGCCGGGATTCGGGCCTGCCGCTCTTCACCGAGGTCTGGCGCAGCAGCCTGGAAGACGGCGCGCGCTTCGAGATCCGCCGCAACCGGGACTACTACCAGGTCGTCCTGCCCTTCCGGAACAAGTTCGAGGTGGTCGGCCACCTGGCGATATCCCTGCCGCAGTCGGTGATCGCCGAAAGGGTCCGGAAGAGCTTCGAGCCCCTGGTCTGGGTCGGCCTCAGCCTCTCGGCGATCTTCGCGGTCTTCGTGTCCCTGGCCGGGCCCGGCCTACGCGCGCGCCGGCTGCCCTGGCTGCAGACCGCCTTCGCGATGACCTTCCTGACCATGGCGGTCTTCGTCATCGGCTCGCTGGTCTCGCTCTATTCGGAGGGGGTGCAGGCCAAGACCAAGGCCCTGGCCGATACGCTGGGGCACCGCCTGAGCGACATCGTCGCCTTCAACCTGAACATCCGCGAGATCGACGGCCTGGACCGGGTGCTGGGCGAGTACCAATTGCTGAACCCGGACATCAGCGCCGCCGGCCTGACCATCGACGGCCGGGTCGAGATCCACACCGACGAGGGCCTGATCGGCAAGAGCTGGGTCACCCAGGCCAGCACCTACGAATACGTCGTCGACCTGACCCCGCCGGGCGACCCCCGCAACATCCGGGTCGCCGTCGCCCTGCCCAGCGACATCGTGTTCAGCCGGATCGTCCGCAGCGTCAAGAACTTCGCCGCGCTCTTCGTCGCCTCGGCCTTCCTCGCCGGGTTGTTCCTGCAGATCGCGGGCAGCATGCGACGGCCGGCGCCGCGCCTCGCGGGCGATGCCGGCGGCAAGGAAGACGACCTGTTGCTCGACCTGGTCAAGCCGGTGTTCTTCGTGGCGGTCTTCCTGGAGCACCTGAACTACGCCTTCCTGCCGCAGTTCATGCACGAGGTCACCGATCGGGTCGGGCTCTCGGCGGGCTTCGCCTCGATCCCCTTCATGACCTTCTATCTCTGCTTCGCGCTGGCCCTGATCCCCAGCGGCCACTACGCCCAGCGCTTCGGCGCCCGGCCCCTGATGTACGTCGGCCTGCTGCTGGCCGGCCTGGGCCTCTTCATGCTCAATTTCTCGCAGGCCGATCTGGTCCTTGCGACCCTGGCTCGCGGCCTGTCCGGGATCGGCCAGGGCATGCTGTTCATCGGCGTCCAGTCCTACATCCTGGCGACCGCGGCGCCGGGACGTAAGACGCAGGGCGCGGCCATCATCGTCCTCGGCTTCCAGGGCGGCATGATCTCCGGAATGGCCATCGGCTCGCTGCTGGTCTCCTACACCGGCCCCGAGGGCATGTTCACCCTCAGCGGCGGGATCGCCCTGGCCCTGGCGCTCTACGCCCTGCTCGCGGTGCCTGCCCGCAGCGCGCGCCCGGCCCAGGAGCGGAACGGCGGCACGCTGAAGGAGCTGACGCAGCACCTTTCGCTGGCCCTGCGCAACTCGGACTTCCTGAGGACCATGATCCTGATCGGGATCCCGGCAAAGGCGGTCCTGACCGGCGTGATCATCTTCGCGCTGCCGCTGCTGCTGGCCAAGCAGGGCTACCGCGAGGAAGACATCGGCCAGATCATCATGATCTACGCCGCCGCGGTGGTGCTCTCCAGCAGCTACGTCTCCCGGCTCGTCGACCGGATCGGCCGGACTCATGAGATCCTGTTCTGGGGCGCGACGATCTGCGGCGCCGGCCTGGCCCTGATCGCCTTCCTGGACTGGCAACCGCCCGGCGCCGCCGCCAACTCCGCCCTGCCGACCACGGTCCTGATCCTGGGCGTCGCGATCGTCGGGATCGCCCACGGCTTCATCAACGCGCCGGTGGTGACCCACGTCGCCGAGTCCACCCTGGCCCGACAGCTCGGGGCGAGCACCCTGACCGCCACCTACCGCTTCCTGGAAAGGGTCGGCCACATCGCCGGTCCGATCATCATCTCCCAGCTCTTCCTGCTCGGCGGCCAGGAGGCGAAGCTGATGCTCTGGGTTGCCGGGGCGATCACTCTCTTCGGCCTGATCTTCCTGATGCGGACGCCGAGCGTCGAGCTCGAAAGCGGCGAGCGGGAGACGGCATGACAGCGGCCGGGCTCCAGCGGACCGCCGGCCGCGGGCTGCGCCGCCTGAGCCTCGCGCTGGCCCTGCTCTGCGGCCTCCCGGCCGGCGCCGGCGCCTCGACCGAGCCCGCCTACTACGACTGGTTCCGGCCCAGCGCCGAGAACCTGGAGGCCTGGCTGCTCGAGGAGGTCCACGGCGAACCCGACCAGCTTCGCATTCACAGCCGGTCCCGCCAGATCGACCGGCGGCCGCGCCGGGTCGTCGTGCTGTTCCCCCGCGCCTCCCCGGCCTACGACGCGGCCATGAACAAGATCCTCGACCTCTTCGTCGAGAAGGGCCTCGAGGCCGAGGTCCGGGCGATCAACTTCCGCCGGGACGATTTTCGCGGCCGGCGCGCGCTCGCCGAGGCCGAGGCTTGGGGCGCCGAGCTGATCTTCTCGATGGGTTCGGAGTCGACGGCCTGGCTCTGGAGGCACTACCGCGACGGCCGAATCCCGGTGGTCTCGGTCTGCTCCAAGGACCCGGTGCTGCTCGGCCAGGCGCGGAGCTACGAGTCCGGAAGCGGCTCGAACTTCGCCTTCACCTCGCTGAACATGCCGGTCGAGGTCCAGTTGGCCTATCTCTTGGAGCTGAAGCCGAACCTCAAGAACCTCGGCATCCTGGTGAACAGCCAGAACCTCAGCGCGGTCGAGACCCAGGCCAAGCCGATGCTGCGCTACGCGGCCAAGCGGGGCGTGCGGGTGCTCTACCTGGACGTCAAGAACCCGAGCTTCGCGGGCGAGGAGTTGAGCAGCCTGGTCGGGCGCGCCGTGACGACCATGCGCAAGAACGACCCGACACTGGACCGCAGCCTGTTCTGGATCACCGGCAGCACCACCGTCTTCCGCGAGATCAAGTCGATCAACGCCAGCTCGGACCGGGTGCCGGTGCTCAGCGTCGTCCCCGATCTCGTGCAGGCCGGCGACGACAGCGCGGTGCTCTCGATCGGCATCGGCTTCCAGAGCAACGCTCATCTGGCGGCGATCTACGGCATCGACGTCCTGGAAGGCCGGGTCCGGGTCGGCGAGATCAAGGTCGGCATCGTGTCGCCGCCGGACATCGCGATCAACTTCCGCAAGGCCAGGGAGATCGGCCTGAAGATCCCCTTCAGGTTCCTGGAACGCGCCACCTACGTCTACGACTACCAAGGCCGCATCGTCCGGCGCGAGGGCGAGACCGTCGGCCTCGGGCGCTGAGAGGCCGTCGGCCTCGGTTAACCGGCCGCTAACGCAGAGCCGCTATCTTTGAAGCCGGGCCGCCGGCGCTCGGCGCGGCGGTGCCGCTGCGCAGCAGATAGAGGGCCGGCGCCTTGAGCAAGCTCAGCTTCAGACAGCCCCGTAGTCCCAAGTACCGCAAGGCGGCGGCTTTCCTAGCGCTGCCGACGCTCGCCCTGCTGCTGCTCGCCGCTCTGACCTGGGGCGAGCTTCAAGGCAACGCTCAGCACCTCTACCGCTGGCCCTTCTCCGAGTTCGGCAACTACGTCGCCGGCGCCCGCTACCAGGTGAACCTGAACTGCCGGACCCAGCCGCAGGCCCGGCTCCATACACTGCGTGCCGCCGATTTCGAGGACGCCAGGGGCTACCTGCGGAGCGAGCTGCCGTCCTGCCAGCTCGCCGAGATCCGGCGCGTCGACCGCTCCTGGTACTAGCGCCGTGCGTCTCGCCCCGGTGTTGGGGAGACAAGCGGTCTAGGGAGAGAGACCGGCCAGGATGATGAAGAAGCCGGTCAGCCACTCCACCGGCACGCCGATGATCCAGTAGAAGACGTTCAGATCGATCCCAACCTGCCGCCCCAGCATCGGCAGCAGGAAGATCACGCCGATGATGATCAGAAACCCGTAGCGCTCCAGCCGGGCCAGCGGCCGGGCCAGGACGTCCGGCAGCAGGCCGACCGCGACCCGGCCGCCGTCGAGCGGCGGCAGCGGCAGCATGTTGAAGACGGCCAGGACCAGGTTGATCAGGATCGAGTTGAAGAGGTTGCTGCCGAGCCATCCGGCAAAGGAGAGCGGCAGGAGCGGCAGCAGGTGGAACAGCAGCGCGGAGCCGGTCGCCAGGATCAGGTTCGCCGCGGGACCGGCCGCCGCCACCAGCACCATGTCGCGACGGGGCCGCCGCAGGCGGTGGAAGGCGACGGGAACCGGCTTGGCCCAGCCGAAGAGGAAGGGCGCCCTCAGCACCAGGAGCATGGCCGGCAGGATGATGGTGCCGAAAGGATCGACGTGGCGGAAAGGGTTGAAGCTGACCCGCCCCAACCGCAACGCGGTGTCGTCGCCCAGGCGCCAGGCCACGAAGCCGTGCGCGGCCTCGTGCAGGGTGATCGCCAGGAGAACGGGCAGGACCCAGACCGAGGCGATGTAGAGAAACTCGAAGCTGTTGAAATCCATGGCGCGGACACTAGATCAAGCGGTCGCCTGATGAAATCGTCTTCCGTGCCAAATCCGCCGTCCTCGATATCAGTCGTAGGTGATCTGCTCGCGGGCGGCGTCGCGGTCGTAGCCTTCCGAGGCCCGCAGGAGCTGCCGGCTGTAGGCCTGCCGGGTCTCGTGGCGGCGCAGCTGGTCGACGCTCAGTTCCTCGACGATGCGGCCGTTGTTCATCACCGCCAGGCGCTCGCACATATGCGCGATGACCGCCAGGTCGTGGCTGACCAGGATGAAGGTCAGGGCGTGCTCGGCCTTGAGCCGCTTCAAGAGGTTCAGGATCTCGGCCTGGACCGAGACGTCGAGCGCCGAGGTCGGCTCGTCGAGCAGGAGGATCTCCGGCTCCAGCATCAGGCAGCGGGCGATGGCGACCCGCTGGCGCTGGCCGCCGGAGAGCTGGTGCGGATAGCGGAAGCGGAACTCGGGGCCCAGTCCGACCTCGGCCAGGGTCCGCAGCATCCGGCCCTCGACGTCGGGCAGGCCATGGATGTCCGCCGGCTCCGAAAGCACCCGGTCGACCGTGTGGCGGGGATGGATCGAGCCGTAGGGGTCCTGGAAGACCATCTGGACCTGCTTGAAGAAGGCCTTGCCGCGCTTCGGCCCGAGCGCCCGGCCGTCGACCTCGAGGCGTCCGGTCCAGTCCGGGTTGAGGCCGGAGAGCGCGCGCAGGACCGTCGACTTGCCGGAGCCGGATTCGCCGACCAGGCCGAAGGTCTCGCCCTGGGCCACCTGGAAGGAGACGTCGCGCACCGCGTGCACGGCCGCCGCGCCGCGGCCGAAGACGACGTCGAGCTGCGCGGCCTCGACCTTGGGACCGGCCGGGACGGGCGCCTCAGCGGAGGCGGGCATCGACGCTCTCCTCGTCGCGCCAGCCGGCCTCGCGCTGCAGCACGGCCAGGGCGTCGCGCGGCTCGTCGACCCGCGGCAGCGAGGCCAGCAGGCCGCGGGTGTAGGGGTGCTGGGCCTGGGCCAGCTCGCTCGCCCGGCAGGTTTCCACGATCCGGCCGGCGTACATGATGATCACGCGGTCGCAGAAGGAGGCGACCAGGTTGAGGTCGTGGGAGATGAACATCAGACCCATGCCGCGCTGGGTCACCAGGTCGTCGAGGATCGCCAGGACCTGCATCTGGACCGTCACGTCCAGGGCCGAGGTCGGCTCGTCGGCGATCATCAGCTCCGGATCGGGGATCATCATCATGGCGATCATGATCCGCTGTCCCATGCCGCCCGAGACCTCGTGGGGGTAGGCCTCGTAGACCCGCTCGGGATCGCGGATCCGCACCGCCTCCAGCATCTTCAGCGCCTTGTCGCGCGTCTCGGCGGCCGAGGCCCGGCTGTGCACCCGGTAGGCCTCGGCGATCTGGCGGCCGACCTTCATCACCGGGTTGAGCGAGAACTTGGGATCCTGCATGACCATGGAGATGCGGTCGCCACGGATCGCGCGCAGCGCCTTCTCGTCCGCCGTCAACAGGTCCGTGCCCAGGAAGTCCAGGCGCCGGGCGGTGACCTCGCCCGGCGGCCGGACCAGGCGCAGGACCGCGCGGCCGGTCATGGTCTTGCCGGAGCCCGACTCGCCGACGATGCCGACCTTCTCCCGCCCGACCTGGAAGCTGATGCCGCGCACCGCCTCGACCACCCGGGTCCGGGTGTGGAAGCGGACGTGGAGATCCTCGACGCTCAGCAAGGGGGTTTCGGCCATCAGCCGGCGCTCCGCGGATCGAGGGCGTCGCGCAGGCCGTCGCCCAGCAGGTTGAAGCCCAAGCTGACGATGAAGATGGCGAGCCCGGGCATGGTCGCGACCCACCACTGGTCGAGCAGGAACTTGCGGCCGGCGGAGATCATCGCGCCCCACTCCGGGGTCGGCGGCTGGGCGCCCAGGCCGAGGAATCCGAGGCCGGCGGCGGTGAGGATGATGCCGGCCATGTCGAGGGTGACCCGGATCACCACCGAGGACAGGCAGAGCGGCGCCACGTGGCCGACGATGATGCGCAGCCGCGAGGCGCCCAGCAGCCGCACCGCGTTGATGTAGTCGCTGTTGCGGATGGTCAGGGTCTCGGCCCGGGCGATCCGCGCGTAGGGCGGCCAGGAGGTCAGCGCGATGGCCAGGATCGCGCTCTCGATCCCCGGCTCCAGGGCGGCGACGAAGGCCAGGGCCAGGATCAGCCGGGGAAAGGCCAGGAAGACGTCGGTGAACCGCATGAGCACGATGTCGACCCAGCCGCCGAAGTAGCCCGACACCGTGCCCACGATCAGCCCGGCGAGCGGCGCGGTCAGCGCGACCAGGCCGACGATCTTGAGGGTGATCCAGGCGCCGTGGACGATGCGGCTGTAGATGTCGCGGCCCAGCTCGTCGGTCCCGAACCAGTGGCCGGGCGAGCCCGGCGGCTGCAGCCGGGCCGCGAGATCCTGGGCGAAGGGATCGTGGTTGGCCAGCAAGGGCGCGAAGAGCGCGACCAGGATCAGCGCCAGCACGATACCCAGGCCGACCAGGCCGAGCGGGTTGCGCGCGAAGGCCAGCCAGACCAGGTAGGCCTGCACCGTCCGGGCCTGCAGGCGCGAGGCCGGCGTCTCGGTGGTCAGCCAGGCCCGGAGGCCGCCGCCGTTTTCCGCCTGAAGGTCGCTCGCCGCCATCCCCCAGCCTCTCCTAGCGCGCCCGCGGGTCGACGATCCGGTAGAGCAGATCGGACAGCAGGTTGAGGCCGATGAAGACCGAGCCGACGACGATTGTGCCGCCGAGCACCGCGTTCATGTCCGCCGAGAGCAGCGAGTTGGTGATGTAGAGCCCGAGCCCCGGCCAGGCGAAGACGATCTCGGTCAGGACCGAGCCCTCCAGCAGGCTGGCGTAGGACAACGCGATCACGGTGATCAGCGGCACCATGACGTTTCCCAGGGCGTGGCGCCAGATGACCCGGGCCTCGGAGAGCCCCTTCACCCGCGCCGTGGTGACGTATTCCTGGCTCAGCTGCTCCAGCATGAAGCTGCGGGTCATGCGGCTGATGTAGGCCAGCGAGTAGTAACCCAGGACCGAGGCCGGCAGGATGATATGGCTGAGCGCGTTGTTGAAGACCTCGAGGTCGCCGGCAAGCAGGCTGTCGACCAGGATCACCCCGGTGACCCGCGGCACGACGTCCTCGTAGAAGATGTCGAGGCGGCCGGGCCCGGCCACCCAATCCAGGAGGCCGTAGAAGACCAGCAGGCCCATCAGGCCCAGCCAGAAGACCGGCATGGAGTAGCCGAAGAGCCCCAGGACCCGGACCAGATGGTCGGGCCAGCGGCCCTGATAGACCGCGGCGCAGACCCCGCCCGGGATGCCCAGCGTGACCCCGATGATGGTGGCCACGGTCGCCAGCTCCAAGGTCGCCGGAAAGACCCGGGTGACGTCCTCCAGCACCGGCCGGGCGGTCAGCAGCGAGTCGCCGAAGTCGCCCTGAAGGACTTTGCCGACGTAGACGAAGAACTGCTCCCAGAGCGGCCGGTCCAGGCCCAGGGCCTCGTAGGCGGCCTGGTAGGTCTCCGGCGAGGCCCGCTCGCCGACGATCGCCAGCACCGGATCGATGGGTACGACCCGGGCGATCAGGAAGGTCACCAGCAGCAGGCCGAAGAAAGTGACGGCCACCGTCAGGACCAGCCGCAGCAACGGCCAAAGCCCCCGGGACAGGGAGGAGATGCGGCTCCCCCCCCTCCCGGGCTTGAGGCCGGTGGCCAGGGTCATGGTGTCCTGGCGGCCGCTGCCAAGGTGAGGGCCCCGGCGGCTACTTGGTCACCTTCCAGTAGAAGACGTCGTGCACCGGCCCGCCGGTGTTGAGGCCCTTGACGTTGCCCCGCATGCCGTTCTGCACGTTCTCCTGGAACATGACCACGAAGGGCGACTCCTTCTGGTGCCGGCGCTGGATGTCCCGGTACATCTCGGCCCGCACCTCGGCGTCGCGTTCCAGCACCGCCTCGCTGGTCAGGTTGGTCATCTCGGGGATGTCCCAGGCGTTGCGCCAGGCCAGCTTGCCGGTGTGGTTGCCCGCGTCCGAGTTGTCCGGGTTGTGGGCGAAGGTGTCAGCGTTGGTGTGCGGGTCCGGGTAGTCCGGCCCCCAGTCGCCGAGGTAGATCTGGTGCTGGCGCGCCCGGTAGGTGGTCAGGATCTGCTTGCCGGTGCCGGTCACCAGATCGACCTTGATGCCCGCCTGGCCGAAGGTGTTCTGCAGGGACTGGGCGACCTCCAGCCGGTCCGGATGGTTGCGGACCGAGATCTTGACCTCGAAGCCGTCCGCATGCCCGGCGTCGGCGAGAAGCTGCTTGGCCTTGGCGACGTCCAGCTTGTAGGGCTTGTCCTTCAATTCGCCCAGGTAGGTCATCGGCAGGAAGGCCTGATGCACGACGAAGCGGCCCTTGAGGAAGGACTGGGTGATGCCCTCGTAGTCGACCAGCCACTTGAAGGCCTCGCGCACCTGCGGCTTGGACAGGATCGGGTCCTTCTGGTTGAGCGAGATGTAGCGCAGGCGGCCCTTGAGGTCGTCCTCCACCTTCATGCCCGCCTTTCCGCGCAGGGCCTGCACGTCGTCGGTCGAGAGCTTGCGGGCGACGTCGATGTCGCCCTTCTCGAGCAGCAGGCGCTGGGTGGCCGATTCGGCGATGTGGCGGACGAAGACCCGCTTCATGGCCGGCGCGCCGCGCCAGTAGTCGGGATTGGCCTCCAGGACGTAGGACTCGTTGGGCTTCCAGCTCCTAAGCTTGTAGGCGCCGGAGCCGGCCGAGTTGGTCTTCAGCCATTCGTGGCCCAGGTCGCCGTCCTTCTCGTGCGACATCGCGAGCTTCATGTCGACGATCGAGGCGACCGGCGCGGTCAGGCAGTTGTAGAAGAAGCTGGGCGCGTAGGGCTTGTCGGTCGTGATCTGCAGGGTGTGGGCGTCGACCGCCTTGATGGTCTCCTGCACGTTGTCCTTGGTGAAGCCGAACTGGGTCAGGATGAAGGACGGCGTCTTCTCCAGGATGATCACCCGGCGCAGCGAGAAGGCCGCGTCCTCGGCCGTGATCGGGTTGCCGGACTGGAACTTCAGGTCCTTGCGCAGCTTGAAGGTGAAGGTCTTGCCGTCGTCGCCGACGCTCCAGCTCTCGGCGATGCCCGGCACCAGCGGCCCGAGATTCTCGGGATCGAGCTCGACCAGGGTGTCGTAGACGTTGTTCGCCAGGTCGGTGCCGGAGAACTCGAAGATCTGCGCCGGATCGAGGCTGACGATGTCGTCGATCGCATCGGCGATGATCAGGGTATCCGCGGGCGTCGCCGCCTGGGCATGGCGATCGGAAACGGAATAGGACAGGACCAGGCCGACCGCAGCCGCGGCGACCGAAAGCATGACGCGATTCATCTAATCCCCCTGCAGGGTTTCTTTGATCAAGGGGCCCGTTCTGTCGGGGCCGCGGCCACAACTATAGCTGGATCGCCAGGGCGGGTCTTCAGAAATTCCTGCCCCGCGCCCTTGGAATCCGCCAGAATTGACGCAAATCAAGACCATGGCAGATGACATCTGCAGGATTCCGTGATGGCGGAGACGGTGGATCCCGCGCGGAAGGACGAGGTGCCGACGGCGGCCGACCAGCGGCCCGAAAGGCTGCTCGCGGTCGTCCGGAGCCTGGTCCTGGAGCTGCATCCGCGCAGGCAGGCCGGGTTGTCCCTCGATCTCGACAGCCGGCTCGACCGCGACCTGGGCATCGACAGCCTCGGCCGCTCCGAGCTGCTGCTGCGGATCGAGGCGGCCTTCCAGGTCCGGCTGCCGGAGACGCTGCTGGCCGAGGCGGAGACCGTCGGCGACCTGCTGGCGGCGCTGGAGACCGCGGCCGCGCGGCCGGTGGCGCCGGGGGACCTGCCGCCGCTGCCGGCGGCGCCGGAGCTGCCGATCGTCGTGGAGACGCCGACCGCGGCCCGGACCCTGCCGGAGGTCCTGGACTGGCACCTGGCGCGCCATCCGGACCGGCCGCAGGTGACCCTGCTGAAGGACGAGCGCGAGGTCGAGGCGACCCTGACCTACCGCGAGCTCGCAGAGCGATCCCGGGCCGTCGCCCGCGGTCTGCGCGCCCGCGGGATCGAGGGCGGCGACCGCATCGCCCTGATGCTGCCGACCGGCGCCGACTTCTTCGTCAGCTTCTGCGGCATCCTCTACGCCGGCGCCGTGCCGGTGACGATCTACCCGCCCCTGCGGCTGACCCAGCTGGAGGAGCACATGCGGCGCCAGGCGGGCATCCTGCGCAGCGCCGGAACCCGGATCCTGGTCGCCTCGAAGGAGACCAAGCCCGCGGCGACCCTGCTGGAGCTGCAGGTCGACACCCTGGACTCGGTCGCGACCGCGGCCGAGCTCGCCATCGAGGGCGAGGACGAGCTGCCGGCGCAGGTCGACGGCGAGGCCCTCGCCTTCATCCAGTACACCTCGGGCAGCACCGGCGATCCCAAGGGCGTGGCCCTGAGCCACGCCAACCTGCTGGCCAACATCCGGGCCATGGGCCAGGCCCTGGAGGCCAGGTCCTCCGACGTCTTCGTCTCCTGGCTGCCGCTTTACCACGACATGGGGCTGATCGGCGCCTGGCTCGGCAGCCTCTATCACGCCTGCCCGCTCTACGTGATGTCGCCGATCGCCTTCCTGGTCCGCCCCCTGGCCTGGCTGCGGGCGATCCACCGCTACCGCGCGACCCTGACCGCCGCGCCCAACTTCGCCTTCGAGTTCTGCGTCAGCCGGATCGAGGAGGAGGCCCTGGCGGGCCTGGACCTGAGCTCCCTGCGGGTGATGGCCAACGGCGCCGAGGCGGTCAGCCCCAAGACCCTGGACCGCTTCGCCGAGCGCTTCCAGCGCTTCGGCTTCCGGCGGGAGGCCATGATGCCGGTCTACGGCCTTGCCGAGAGCAGCGTCGGCCTGGCCTTCCCGCCCCTGGACCGCGGCCCGCTGGCCGATCACGTCGACCGCGAGGCCTTCAGCGCCCGGGGCGAGGCGCGGCCGGCGGCGCCGGAAGACGCCAGGGCCCTCACCTTCGTCGCCTGCGGGCGGGCCCTGCCCGGCCACGAGATCCGCGTCGTGGACGAGACCGGGCAGGAGGCGGCGGACCGCCGGGAGGGCCGCATCCAGTTCCGCGGGCCATCATCGACCCGGGGCTACTTCAACAACGAGGCGGCGACCCGGACGCTCTTCGACGGCGACTGGCTGGAGACCGGCGACCGGGGCTACGCGGTGGCCGGCGAGATCTACGTCACGGGGCGCAGCAAGGACATCATCATCCGCTCCGGCCGCAACGTCTATCCGCAGGAGCTGGAGGAAGCGGTTGGCGAGCTGGGCGGCGTGCGCAAGGGCTGCGTCGCGGTCTTCGGCAGCCGGGACGAGGCCTCCGGGACCGAGATGATCGTCGTCCTGGCCGAGACCCGCGAAAGCGACCCGGAGGCGCGCCAGGGCCTTCGGCAGCGGATCACGGAAACCGCGACCGAACTGCTCGGGATGCCGCCGGAGGAGGTGGTGCTGGCGCCGCCGCGCAGCGTGCCCAAGACCTCCAGCGGCAAGCTGCGCCGCGCCGCCGCCAAGGAGCTCTACGAGACCGGCGGCATCGGCAAGGCCTCGCGCGCGCTCTGGCTCCAGGTCCTGCGCCTCGCCGCCCTGGGGCTCGGCCAGCGCCTGCGGCGCTGGCTGCGGCTGGCCGGGACGCTGGTCCATGCCGGCGCCTGGTGGCTGATGATGGGAGCCGGAGGGCTGCTGATCTGGCTGCTGGTCTTCCTGACCCCGCGCCGGGCCCGCCGCTGGCGCCTGCTGCGGGCGGTCGGCCGGCCCCTGCTGCGGCTCGCCGGGGTTTCGCCCGCGGTCAAGGGCCTGCGCAACCTGCCGGCCCGGGGCGCCGTCCTGGTCTGCAACCACGCCAGCTATCTGGACCCGCCGGTCATGGCCACGGTCCTGCCCGGCGAGCCGGTCTTCGTCGCCAAGCGGGAACTGGAGCCGCAGCTGGTCGCCGGGACCCTGCTGCGCCGGCTGGGGGTCCTCTTCGTCGAGCGTGAGGCGCCCGAGGCCGCCGTCGCCGACACCCGGGAGATCCTGGCGCTGGCCAAAGAGCGCCGCCTTCTGGTGCTCTATCCGGAAGGCACCTTTGTGCGCGGGGCCGGCCTCCTGCCCTTCCGGCTCGGCGCTTTCGTCGTCGCCGCGGAGGCGGGCCTGCCGGTCGTCCCGGCGGTCATCCGGGGCACCCGGTCGATCCTGCGCGCCGACAGCTGGTTCCCGCGGCGCGGCCGGGTCGAGCTCGAGATCGGCCCGGCCATCGAGCCGCCGGGCCAGGGCTTCGACGCCGCCCTGGAGCTGAGGACGGCGGCCCGCGCCTGGGTTCTCGCCCACTGCGGCGAGCCCGACGCGGAAGGCGGAGAAGGTTAGCTCTTGGTTCGATGCGTACCGCTCTCACCTCCCCCCGACCCGCGTGCACCCCCACCCCAGCCCTCCCCCATCGAGGGGGAGGGGGTAAGATCGTGGCGCCCGCCGCCTTGCTCCCTCCCCCTCGATGGGGGAGGGCTGGGGTGGGGGTGACTCGCCGAAGCGCGCAAACGAACGCTCGATGACCCCTGCCGCTACGCGCCGGCCTCGTAGGGCCGCTCGACCCTGAGCACGGCCTTGACGGCGTCGGCCTCGCTCATCTCGGGGCGGAGCTGAAGCAGCGCCCGCACGGCGTGCTCGGTCTGGGCGGTCGCGCCCAGGCCCGCTTTCCGGGCATTGGCCAGGGCCTTCTCGACGATCTGCCGGGTCTTGTGGGTGTCCGTCATCGCAGGGGTCCTTCAGGTGATGCAGGGCCGGTGATGCAGGGTCATGCTCGCCCGCTTGCCCGGCCGAGGGCCTTGATGCGGATCAAGACGGCGCGCCGCTATTCCGCGTCCGGCTGGTTCTCCGGCGCGGCCTCGACGAAGGCCGGGATCTCCATGCAGGCCTCGAAGATCCGCCGGATCGTCGGATAGGGCGCCATGTCGCAGTCGAAGCGGCGGCCGTTGATCACCTGCGGCACCAGGCAGACGTCGGCCAGGGTCACGGCGTCGCCGTGGCAGTAGCGCCCGGTCTCCGGCTCCGCGGCAAGGCGCCGCTCCAGCGCCGCGAACTCCACCGCCACCCAGTGCCGGAACCAGCCGCCCTGGGCCTCCGGCGGCTGGCCCAGGGTCTTGGTCAGGTAGGTCAGGACCCGCAGGTTGTTCAGCGGGTGGATGTCGCAGGCGATGGCATAGGCGATCGCCCGGACCCGCGCCCGGCCCGGCGGATCGGCGGGCAGCAGCGGCGGCTGCGGATGGACCTCGTCCAGGTACTCGACGATCGCCAGGGACTGGGTGATCAGCGACCGTCCTTCCGGTCCCTCGACTTCCAGCGCCGGCACCAGGCCCTGGGGGTTGATCGCGAGATAATCGGCGTCCCGCTGCTCGCCCTTGCGCAGGTGCAGGGCGACCTGGTCGTAGGCCAGGCCCTTGAGGTTGAGGGCGATCCGCGCCCGGAAGGAGGTCGAGCTCCGGAAGTAGCCGTAGAGCTTCATCTTCTCCGCGCTCATGAGACGACGATCTCGATCTCGTCCAGCCCCTCGACCCCGCCGGTGACCCGGTCGCCGCGCTGCAGGGCCGCGACTCCGGCCGGGGTGCCGGTGAAGATCAGGTCGCCCGGCTTCAGCAGGAAGAGGCCGGACAGCAGGGAGATCATCTCCGGCACCGTCCAGATCATCTCCGCCAGGTCGCCCTCCTGGCGCAGCCCGCCGCCGACCTCGAGCCAGATCCGGCCGCGTTCCGGGTGGCCGGTCTCGGCGACGGGATGGACCGGCGTGCAGGGCGCCGAGGCCTCGAAGCCCTTGCCGGTGTCCCAGGGCCGGCCCAGCTTCTTGGCCTCGCCCTGCAGGTCGCGGCGGGTCAGGTCGATGCCCACGGCGTAGCCGTAGACGTGGTCCAGGGCCCGCTCCTCGGGGATGTCGCGCCCGCCCTCGCCCAGCGCCACCACCAGCTCGATCTCGTGGTGCAGGTCCGCGGTCGCCGGCGGATAGGGCACCGCGCCGCCGCCGGGCACCACGGCATCGGCCGGCTTGGAGAAGAAGAAGGGCGGCTCCCGGTCGGGGTCCTTGCCCATCTCGCGGGCGTGGGCCGCGTAGTTGCGCCCGACGCAGTAGACGTGACGAACGGGAAACCTGAGGTCGCTGCCCGCGACGGCGAGGCTGGTCACCTCGGGCGGCGGAAAAACAAAGTCGGTCACTGTGATCCTTTCCTCCAGCTCGGCCCTTCGGCCCGGCCCGGGATCATCGCAGCCGGCCGGCCCGGCGGCAACGGCCGCGCCCCTCACATCAGGGACGGCAGGAAGAGCGACAGCGCCGGCAGGGCGATGATCAGGGCGACCCGCAGGATGTCGGCGATCCAGAAGGGCGTCACCCCGCGGAAGATGGTGCCCAGCTCGACGTCGCGCAGCACCCCGCGCAGCACGAAGACGTTGAGGCCGACCGGCGGCGTGATCAGGCTGATCTCGGTCACCACCAGCACGATGATCGCGAACCAGATCAGCACCGCCTCCGGGTCCATCCCGGCGCCGAAGTCCAGCTCCAGCATCAGGGGATAGAAGACCGGCACGGTCAGCAGGATCATCGACAGGCTCTCCAGGACGCAGCCCAGCACCAGGTAGATCGCGATGATCACCGCGATCACCAGGTAGGGATTGAGCGCGAGGTCGATGACGAAGCCGGCCAGGACGTCGGGCAGGCCGGCGAAGTTGACGAAGTTGGTGAAGATCAGCGCGCCGATCAGGACCATGAAGATCATGGCCGTGGTCCGGGCCGATTCCAGCAGCAGCGGAAACAGGACCTTGAGCCTCAGCCCGCCCTTGAGCAGCGCAAAGCCGAAGGCCAGCGCGGCGCCGATCCCGGCCGCCTCGGTCGGGGTGAAGACGCCGCCGTAGATGCCGCCCATGATCACCAGAAACAGCAGGGTGACGCCCCAGGCGCCGGTGAGCGCGCGCAGGGTGGCGGCCAGGCCGAAGGCCTCGCCGCGCGGCCCCAGCGCCGGCTTCAGCCGGGTCACCACGGCGATGGCGGCGGCGTAGAAGCCGACGCCCAGAATGCCGGGGACGATGCCGGCGATGAAGAGCTTGGCGATGTCGGTCTCGGTCATGATGCCGTAGATGACCATCAGCACGCTGGGCGGGATCAGGATGCCGAGCGTGCCGCCGGCGGCGATGGAGCCGGCGGCCAGGCTGTCGGCGTAGCCGTAGCGCCGCATCGAGGGCATGGCGACCTTGCTCATGGTCGCCGCGGTCGCCAGGGAGGAGCCGCAGACCGCGCTGAAGCCGCCGCAGGCCGCCACCGAGGCCATGGCGAGCCCGCCGCGAAAGCGCCCGAGCAGGGCGTAGGTCGCCTCGTAGAGCTCGCGCGACAGCCCGGCCTGGGTCACCAGGTTGCCCATCAGGATGAAGAGCGGCACCACCGAGAGCGAATAGGACAGGCCGGAATCGAAAGCCGTCTGCCCGACCATGGCGAAGGCGGCGTCCCAGCCGCGCAGCAGGCCGAAGCCGAGGAAGCCGACCAGCGCCATCGCGAAGGCGATCGGCATCCTGAGCAGGATCAGCAGCAGCAGCGCGGCGAAGCCGAGGAGTGATTCGACCATCGTCCGATCAGACCCGGCGGCCCCGGCGCAGCAGCGGCCAGAGCATCAGCAGCGCCTTGGCCAGGAGCAGCAGCGCGCTGACCCCGGTCGCGATCGCCATGAGATAGCCGACCGGCGCCAGGGGCAGGGCCAGGGAGTTGGTCACCGTGCCCTCGGCGGCAAGCTGCGCGGCGCGGCTCCAAAGCTGAACCCCCAGGACGGCCAGCACGCCAGCGCTGACCAGGGTCGCGAAGAAGACGTTGGCGCGCAGGACGTTGGGCGGCAGGAAGGAGTCCAGGAGGTCGACGTCGACGTGCTCGTCGCGCTCGGTCGCCAGCGGCAGGCCGGCGAAGATCAAGGCCGCCAGCATCAGCTCGGTCAGCTCGAAGGCGCCGCTCACCGGGCTGTTGAAGAGATAGCGCCCGACCACGTCCAGCGTGGTCAGCCCGGTCATGGCCAGCAGCAGGAGCGCCGCAAGGACGCCGAAGCTGGCGTGCAGGACGCGGCTCAAGGCGTTGCTGGGGTCGCTTGGCGCAGGTGGGTCAGAAGGCATGCCCTCGCGCCCGCCTGACAGACCGGGAGCGCTCACCCTTCGACAGGCTCAGGGTGAGGCAGAGAGAGGAGACGTCTCCGCTCATCCTCATGCTGAGCCGCGCGTACGCGCCGCGCTTCGCGCTGAAGTGTGAGGGTGAGCATCGCTCGCTGCTGAATGCCGGCTCACTCCGGGACCTTGGCCCCGGTCTGCACGCGGAAGGCGGCGAGCGCTGCTGCGCCGTCGAGGCCGCGCGCCTTCATCTGCGCGGTCCAGGTCGCCTCCAGGTCCTTGGCGCGCCGGCCGACCTCGGCGAGGAAGCCGGCGGAGGCCGGATGGATCTTGACGCCGGCGTCCTTGATCTTGGCGGTCGCGACCTCGTCGGCCTTGTTCCAGGCGGCGCCGACCAGCCTGGCGAAGGCCTCGCCCGAGACGCCCTCGATGGCGGCCCGGTCTTCCGGCGACAGGCCCTCCCACTTGGCCTGGTTCATGACCAGGAACCAGGTGGTGTTGTAGAGCCCGCCCGGCACGGTCAGGGTGTACTTGATGTCGTCGGTCAGCTTGAAGGCGGTCAATGCCTCCATGGTGAAGGTGACGCCGTCGATCACGCCGCGCGACAGCTTCTCGTAGACCTCGCCCGCCGACATGAACTGGGTGGTCGCGCCCAGGCCCGACATCAGTTCGTTGATGTAGCCGCCCGGCACCCGGATCTTCAGGCCGGACAGGTCGGCCGCGCCCTCGACCTGGCGCACGCCGTTGTGCAGCGCGCCGGGACCGTGCACGAAGAGGCCCAGGAGCTTGGTCCCCTGGTGCTCGGCGTCGGCGCCGAGGTCGCCGGTGTAGACCTTCCAGAAGGCGACCGAGGCGCTGACCGCGTCGTCGCCGAGGAAGGAGAACTGGCCGACCCGCGAGGCGGCGAAGCGCTCGTCCCGGGTGAAGCTGTGCAGGCCGTAGGTGATGTCGGCGACGCCCTCGGCCGCCATGTCGAAGTGCGCCGGCGGCTTGCCCAGGGGCTTGGCCAGAACCCGGACCTTGACCCGGCCCTCGGTCGCCTCCGCGACCTGCTTGGCCCAGGGCTTGATCGCGTTGACCACGATCGGATGCTTGGGCGGCAGCCAGGACGACAGGACCAGGGTGGTCTCGGCGGCCGCGGGGCCGGCCGAGATACCGGTGAACAGGACCGCGGCACAAAAGGCCGCCGCTGCCGCGCCCAGGGCGCGGGCCGGAATGCGATTCATCACGCCTTTGCCTCCCTTGCTTCCGGGGGCCCAGTCGCCGCGGATGCTGCCGGAGGATCGTTGCCGTCCGGTCATTCGGCCTTGCGACGTTGCGGGCCCCTGTCAGGGAAATTTCATTTCACGTGAGACGACTGTCAAGAAACAAATCGTTTCATCTGGAACTATCATTTGAAATCAGGGGCCTCTCAGGCCTCGGCCTCGGCGGTGAGCTCGTCGAGCCGGCGGTCCAGCCGGGCGATCAGGCCGTGCAGCAGCGCGACATCCTCGGCCGAGAGACCGCCGACCAGCTCCGCCTCGAAGGCCAGGGCCAGGGGCTCGATCTCCGAGAACAGCCGCCGGCCCTTTCGGGTCAGCGACAGCTCGACCAGGCGGCGGTCGGCGGGGTTGGTCCGCTTGGCCAGAAAACCGTTTTCCTCCAGGCGCGCCACGGCCCGGCTCGCCGTCGCCTTGTCCAGATGGGTGAGCCGGCTGACCTCGCGCAGGGACAAGGCATCGTGTGCCGCCACGTGCGCAATCACCCGCCATTCCGGGATCGAGATCCCGAAACGGGCCTCGTAGACACGGCTCAGCAGGCGGCTGGTCCGCCCCGCCAGCGCGCTGAGCCGGTAGGGCAGGAAGAGGTCCAGGCGCAGGCCGCCGTTCTCGGCAGTGGCTTCGGATCTTGACACTTGTTTCATATGAAATGAATATTACCTAACTGATCGAAGCGCTTGCAAGCGCAGAAGCCAATCCGCAGCGACAGGCCGGGCTCCGGGCCCAGCCGGCGCTTTCCCTTTTCGACGCGCCGGACGCGAGCCCCGAAGCCCGATGAGGAGCCGGACATGCGCAAGTACATCTCCTTCCCCCGCGTCGAGGGTCGCGCCTCGCGCCAGGCCCACGCCGACCTGCCGCCCGACACCTTCGAACGCGAGCTGGGCAAGGAGGGCTTCTTCGGCCCGGCGACCCACATGTACCACCGCCATCCGCCGACCGGCTGGGTCGACTGGGAGGGGCCGCTGCGGCCGCGGGCCTTCGACCTGACCCGCCTCAACGCCGAGCAGGCCTCGCCCTGGGAGGCCGACGAAATCCTGCACAACGCCAGCTGCAAGATCCGCTTCTGGCGCGCGCCCCGGCGCATGGACCACCTGGCCCGCAACGGCGACGGGGACGAGTTGGTCTTCGTCCACCAGGGCGAGGGCGACCTCTTCTGCGACTACGGCCACCTGGCGGTCCGGGCGGGCGACTACGTCATGCTGCCGCGCTCGACCATGTGGCGGCTGGAGAGCCGGGAGCCGATGACCGCCTTGCTGATCGAGGCGAGCAACGCCAGCTACACCCTGCCGGACAAGGGCATGGTCGGCGACCACGCGATCTTCGACCCGGCGATGCTCGACGTCCCCGCCATCGACGAGGCCTTCACGTCCCAGCAGGACGAGGCGACCTGGCAGGTCCGGGTCAAGCGCGGCGGCGCGGTCTCGACCGTCACCTATCCCTTCAACCCGCTGGACGCTGTCGGCTGGAAGGGCGACCTGGCGCCGGTGCGGATCAACGTCGCGCACATCCGGCCGCTGATGAGCCACCGCTACCACCTGCCGCCCTCGGCCCACACCACCTTCGTCGGCAACCGCTTCGTGGTCTGCACCTTCGCTCCGCGCCCCTTCGAGTCGGCGCCGGACGCCCTCAAGGTGCCCTTCTTCCACAACAACGACGACTACGACGAGGTGATCTTCTATCACGCCGGCGACTTCTTCAGCCGGGACAACATCCATCCCGGCATGGTCACCTTCCATCCCTGCGGCTTCACCCACGGGCCGCATCCCAAGGCCCTGCAGAACGCCTTCGAGCAGAAGAAGCCGGCAACCGACGAATACGCGATCATGGTCGACACCCGCGACGCCCTGGAGCTGGGCGCCGGCGCCCAAGGCGTCGAGTGGGAGGGCTACGTCGACTCCTGGAAGGGCAACGGCAAGGGCTGAGACGAAGATGAAGCTTGCGTCACTGAAGGACGGCGGCCGCGACGGCACGCTGATCGTGGTCAGCCGGGACCTGTCCCGCGCTCTTCCCGCGGAGGCCGCGACGACCTTGCAGGCGGCGCTGGAGAGCTGGGCCGAGACCGCGCCCGCGCTGCAGGCCCAGTCCGATGCCCTGAACGAGGGCACGGCCGAGGGCGGCTTCGCCTTCGATCCCGAGGCCTGCGCGGCGCCCCTGCCCCGGGCCTACCAGTGGGCCGACGGCTCGGCCTACGTGAACCACGTCGAGCTGGTCCGCAAGGCGCGCGGCGCCGAGATGCCCGAGAGCTTCTGGAGCGATCCCCTGATGTACCAGGGCGGCTCCGACACCCTGCTCGGCCCCCGCGACCCGATCCTGGCCGCCGACGAGGCCTGGGGCATCGACTTCGAGGCCGAGGTCGCGGTGATCACCGACGACGTCCCGGCCGGGACCGGCGCCGAGGCGGCGGGCGGGCACATCCGGCTTTTCATGCTGGTCAACGACGTCTCGCTGCGCAACCTGATCCCGGGCGAGCTGGGCAAGGGCTTCGGCTTCTTCCACGGCAAGCCGCCGACCGCCTTCTCGCCGGTCGCGGTCACGCCGGACGAGCTGGGCGCCGCCTGGGACGGCGGCAAGGTCCGCCTGCCGCTGCTGAGCCACCTCAACGGCGCGCTCTTCGGGCGGCCCGACGCCGGGGTCGACATGACCTTCGACTTCCCGCAGCTCATCGCGCACGCGGCCAGGACCCGGCCGCTGGGCGCCGGTACCATCGTCGGCTCCGGCACGGTGTCCAACAAGGACCGCTCGGTCGGCTCCTCCTGCCTGGCCGAGGTCCGCATGCTGGAGACCATCGACCAGGGCAAGCCCAGCACGCCCTTCATGAGCTTCGGCGACCGGATCCGGATCGAGATGCTGGACGCCGAGGGCCGGAGCATCTTCGGCGCCATCGATCAGGAGGTGCGGCGCCGCGACGGCGCCGGCTGAGATAAGAAAGAACGGAGAGACAGAGCCATGGCCAAGGCCTTCGCGTCCCAGGCGGACCTGACGGAAAAGACCATCACCTTCGACGAGCTCGGCCCCGGGCTCTACGCCTTCACCGCCGAGGGCGACCCGAACAGCGGCGTGGTCGTCGGCGACGACTCGGTCATGGTGATCGACACCCAGGCGACGCCGGTGATGGCCCAGAAGGTGATCGACTGCGCCCGCGGGGTGACCGACAAGCCGATCAAGCACGTGGTCCTCAGCCACTACCACGCGGTCCGCGTGCTCGGCGCCTCGGCCTACCAGCCGGAGAACATCATCGCCAGCCGCGGCACCTACGAGCTGATCGCCGAGCGTGGCCAGCAGGACTACGAGTCCGAGGTCGGCCGATTTCCGCGGCTTTTCGACTCGGTGGAGTCGGTGCCCGGCCTGACCTGGCCGAACATCGTCTTCGACGAGAAGCTGACCATGTACCGCGGCGGCAAGGAGGTGCAGATCCTGCACCTGGGCCGCGGCCACACCAAGGGCGACACCGTGGTCTGGCTGCCCGAGGAGAAGGTGCTGTTCAGCGGCGACCTGGTCGAGTACGGCGCGACGCCCTACACCGGCGACGCTTACCTCAAGGACTGGCCGGAGACCCTGTCGCGGTTGCGCAGCCTGGGGGCCGAGAAGCTGGTCCCGGGCCGCGGCGCGGCGCTGAAGACGCGGGCGGACTCCGACGCCGCGATCGACGGGACCCGGGCCTTCCTGACCAAGATGTACGACAGCGTCGAGGCCGGCGTGCAGGCCGGCAAGCCGCTGAAGCGGATCTACGACGAGACCTTCGCCGCCCTGGAGCCGGAGTTCGGCAACTGGGTCATCTTCGAGCACTGCATGCCCTTCGACGTCAGCCGCGCCTACGACGAGGCCAGCGGCATCGCCGACCCCCGGATCTGGACCGCCGAGCGCGACGTCGAGATGTGGAAGGCCCTGGAGCAGGAGCAGCCGATGAAGAGCGCGGAGGCCTGAGGGCGCTGTTTCGGGTTCGAGGCGATCGTGTTTTTTTCCCCGATTCCGCCGCCTCTTCTACTGTCATTGCCGGGCTTGACCCGGCAATCCATGGTGCCCGTTGTGAGATGGATGCCGCGGGCTTTGCCTTCGGCAAAGACCCTGGGATCAAGTCCGGGCATGACAGCGGGGGTGTGGCACCGGAAGACTCGTAACCTCCTCCGACGGAGCAGGTGACATGCCGAAGACCTATACCAATCCCGTCTATCCCTACCTGCGTTCGGTCGATCAGGACGCCGGGGCGCCGGCCCACCATCCGGTGATCGTCGTCGGCGCCGGGCTGGTCGGCCTGACCGTGGCGGTCGACCTGGCAACCCGGGGCATCGCCTCGGTGGTGCTGGACGACAACGACACGGTCAGCTTCGGCAGCCGCGCGATCTGCTTCTCCAAGCGGACCCTGGAGATCTACGACCGCCTGGGAATCGGCGAACGGCTGCGCGCCAAGGGCATCACCTGGAACCTGGGCAAGGTCTTCCTGAGGGACCGGCAGCTCTTCGCCTTCGACCTGCTGCCCGAGGGCGGAGAGGAGAACCCGGCCTTCGTGAACCTGCAGCAGTACTACGTCGAGGAATGGCTGGTCGAGCGCGCCAAGGAACTCGGCTTGGTCGACCTGCGCTGGAAGAACCAGGTGACGGGCGTGTCGCCGGGCAGCGACAAGGTCGGCCTGCAGGTCGAGACGCCGGAGGGCGCCTACGGCCTGACCTGCGACTACCTGCTGGCCTGCGACGGCGCGCGCAGCTTCTCCCGAGAAGCCCTGGGCCTGGAGTTCGAGGGCCAGGTCTTCCAGGACCGCTTCCTGATCACCGACGTGCTGATGAAGGCGAACTTTCCGACCGAGCGCTGGTTCTGGTTCGACCCGCCCTTCCATCCCGAGCAGTCGGCCCTGCTGCACCGCCAGGCCGACGACGTCTGGCGCATCGACCTGCAGCTCGGCTGGGACGCCGACCCGGAGGCGGAAAGCCGGCCCGAGCGCGTTGTGCCGCGCCTGAAGGCCATGCTGGGCGAGGCCCTTGGCCAGGATGGGGACTTCGACCTGGAGTGGATCTCGGTCTACACCTTCCAGTGCCGCCGCCTGGCGCGCTTCCGCCACGGCCGGGTGTTCTTCCTCGGCGATTCGGCGCACCAGGTCTCGCCCTTCGGCGCCCGCGGCGGCAACGGCGGCGTCCAGGACGCCGACAACCTGGTCTGGAAGCTGGAGGCGGTGCTGCGCGGCACGGCGCCCGAGGCCCTCCTGGAGAGCTACGACGCCGAGCGCGTCCCGGCCGCCGACGAGAACATCCTGAACTCGACCCGCGCCACCGACTTCATCACGCCCAAGAGCCCGGTCAGCCGCGCCTTCCGCGATGCCGTGCTGGAGCTGGCCGAGACCTGCCCCTTCGCCCGCGGCCTGGTCAACAGCGGCCGCCTCTCCCTGCCCTACGACGCCCTGGACTCGCCGCTCGCCTCGGCCGATACCGAGGCGTTCGAAAGCCGGGTCCGGCCCGGCGGCCCGGCGGTGGACGCCCCGGTCGAGACCCCAGAGGGCCCGGGTTGGCTGCTGCGCCAGATCGGTCCCAGCTTCACCCTGCTGTACTTCGCCGAGGCCGGCGCGACGGCGGAGTTCGAGACACTGTCCGGCGAAGGGGTCCGGGTCCTGACCCTGGCGGCGGAGGCGGAGGGCGACGGCGGAGGAACCCGCCTGATCGACCGCGCCGGCCTGGCGGCCCGGCGCTACGACGCCAGGCCCGGAACCTGGTACCTCTTCCGCCCGGATCAGCACTTGGCCGCCCGGGGGCGCCGCTTCGTGCCGGCCGCGGTGCGCGCCGCCCGCGACCGCGCCCTGGGGCTGGGCGTGGCCGGGGCGGATGGCAAGGCGATGGGGGTCGCATGATGGCCAAGCTCTCGACCGAGACCCGACTGGCGCAGCCGGACGAGGTCTACGCCCGCCTGATCGAGGCCTACCGCGACCTGGATGAGGCCCAGAGCCACAAGCTCAGCGCCAAGCTGATCCTCCTGCTGGCCAACCACATCGGCGACCCGGAGGTCCTGGAGGAGGCCCTGGCGATCGCCCGAGGCGAGGCCGCCGGCCCCTGACGGGGCCCTCCCCCGGCCGGCCGGGGCCTTCGCAACGGCGGGTTTCCGCCAAGGCGAAGTCTGCTAACCTGCCAGCAAGGAATCAGGGGTAAGAGGGGTCCATGATCGTCGTCTTCGGCTCACTGAACGCCGACTTCTTCATGCAGGTCGACAAGCTGCCCCAGCCCGGGGAGACCGTGCTGGGCGGGCGCTACTTCCTGGTGCCCGGCGGCAAGGGCGCCAACCAGGCGCTGGCCGCCGCGCGGGCCGGCGACGGCAATCAGGTCTTCATGGTCGGCAAGGTCGGCAAGGACGAATGGGGCGACTTCGCCACCTCGCTCCTCAAGGAGGGCGGCGTCGACATCAGCAATATCGGCCGCGGCGAGACCGGCACCGCCTGCGCCTCGATCCTGGTCGACGACAAGGGCGAGAACGCCATCGCCGTGGCCAGCGGCGCCAACCTGGAGGCGCGGGCCGATCAGGTGCCCGACGACCTGCTCGGCCCCGAGACCTGGCTGGTCATGCAGATGGAGGTCACCGCCAAGGAGAACTGGGCGCTGATCGAGCGCGCCAAGGCGGCCGAGGCCAAGATCCTGCTGAGCGTCGCCCCGGCGGCGCCCGTGCCGGCGAAGACCCTGGACCAGATCGACATCCTGGTGGTCAACGAGATCGAGGCCCGGATGGTCGGCGAGGCCGAGAAGATCTTCGTCGAGGAAACCGCTGAGATCGGCGAGACCCTCGCGGCCCGCCACGACCTGACCTGCATCGTGACCCTGGGCGGCGAAGGCGCCGCCGCCTACAGCCCCGAGGGGGCCCTGGCGGTGGCGACCCTGCCGGTGACGCCGGTCGACACCACGGGCGCCGGCGACGCCTTCGTCGGCGGCCTGGCGACCGCCCTGGACGAGGGCAAGACCCTGCAGGAGGCCCTGCGCTTCGCCGCGGTTACGGCCGGCCTCTGCTGCACCCGCGAGGGCACCCAGTCCAGCTTCGCCCAGCGGTCGGACATCGACGCCCGCCTCAAGGAGGTCCTGCCGGCGCAGATCGTCGGCGGCTCGGGCATGCAGGGCTGACCACCACCTGAAATTGCAACACAGCTCGGGTCTTCCATTGTAACCCTGCGCGGCTTCCGCTAGGCTCTGCGCGTTCCGAGGGGTGCCCCGACCGTTCCGCGCGGGGCTGAGAGGCCAAGAGGCCGACCCTTTGAACCTGATCCGGGTCATGCCGGCGTAGGGATGGGACAGGCGAGGCCGATCGCGCGGCCCGCCGTATTCAGGCATCTTCCCCAGCCTTCTTGCCTCCCGGATCTCAGTGCAACCCTGGTCACGGAGATCCAGTCATGAAGACGTCCAGCGATACATCCTTCAAGGTCACCACCGGCCCCCTGCCGGCCTCGCGCAAGGTCTACCTGGAAAGCCCCGGCCGCAGCGACCTGCGCGTGCCCCTGCGGGAGATCGCGCTGCATCCCAGCGCCGGCGAGCCGCCGGTCATGGTCTACGACACCTCGGGCCCCTACAGCGACCCGGCGGTCGAGATCGACGTCCGGGCCGGGCTGCCGCCGCTGCGCGCCGGCTGGATCGCGGAGCGCGGCGACAGCGAGGCCTACCCCGGCCGCCCGACCCGGGCGGTCGACAACGGCCACGCAACGGGCGAGGGCCTGGTGCCGGACTTCCCTGCAAGTCGCACCCCCTTGCGGGCCAAGGGGGCTGCCGTCACGCAGCTCGCCTATGCCCGCCGGGGCATCATCACCCCGGAAATGGAGTTCATCGCGCTGCGCGAGAACGCCCGGCGCGCGGACCTGCGGGCCGAGGCGCCGGCCGCCGGCGAGGCCTTCGGCGCCGAGATTCCGGCGGAGATCACGCCGGAGTTCGTGCGCGACGAGGTGGCCCGCGGCCGCGCGATCATCCCGGCCAACATCAACCATCCGGAGTCCGAGCCCATGATCATCGGCCGGAACTTCCGGGTGAAGATCAACGCCAACATCGGCAACTCCGCGGTCACCTCCTCGGTCGGCGAGGAGATCGACAAGATGGTCTGGGCCATCCGCTGGGGCGCCGACACGGTCATGGACCTCTCGACCGGGCGCAACATCCACAACATTCGCGAATGGATCCTGCGCAATGCCCCGGTGCCCATCGGCACCGTGCCGATCTACCAGGCCCTGGAGAAGGTCGGCGGCGTGGCCGAGGAGCTGACCTGGAAGGTCTACCGCGACACCCTGATCGAGCAGTGCGAGCAGGGCGTGGACTACTTCACCATCCACGCCGGCGTGCGCCTGCCCTACATCCCCCTGACCGCCAGGCGCGTCACCGGCATCGTCAGCCGCGGCGGCTCGATCATGGCCAAGTGGTGCCTGGCCCATCACCGGGAGAGCTTCCTCTACAGCCGCTTCGCCGAGATCTGCGAGATCCTGCGGGCCTATGACGTCGCCTTCTCCCTAGGCGACGGCCTGCGCCCGGGCTCGATCGCCGATGCCAACGACGAAGCGCAGTTCGCCGAGCTGGAGACCCTGGGCGAGCTGACCCGGGTGGCCTGGGACCAGGACGTCCAGGTCATGATCGAAGGGCCGGGCCACGTGCCGCTGCACAAGATCAAGGCCAACATGGACAAGCAGCTCGCGTCCTGCGGCGAGGCGCCCTTCTACACCCTGGGGCCGCTGACCACCGACATCGCGCCGGGCTACGACCACATCACCAGCGGCATCGGCGCCGCGCTGATCGGCTGGTACGGCTGCGCCATGCTCTGCTACGTCACCCCCAAGGAGCACCTGGGCCTGCCCGACCGGGACGATGTGAAGACCGGCGTCATCACCTACAAGATCGCGGCCCACGCGGCGGACCTTGCCAAGGGCCATCCCGCCGCCCAGGCCCGCGACGACGCCCTGTCCCGGGCCCGCTTCGACTTCCGCTGGGAGGACCAGTTCAACCTCTCGCTGGACCCGGAGACGGCGCGCGACTTCCACGACCAGACCCTGCCCAAGGAGGCGCACAAGACCGTGCACTTCTGCTCGATGTGTGGGCCGAAGTTCTGCTCGATGAGGATCTCCCACGAGGTGCGGGAGGAAGCGGCGCGCCAGAGCGCCGAGGCGGAAGCCGGCATGGCCCGCATGTCCGAGGCCTTCCGCGCCGCCGGCGGCGAGATCTACCAGGCGAAGGAGGACTGACCCCAGCGGCGAAAGAGCGGCCGCCGGCTCAGGGCACGATGAGGCAGGGACAGGGGGCCAAGGCGGCGAGCTTCTGGGCGACGCCGCCGACCGCCTGGCCCCGGATCCCGCCGCCGACCACCATCAGGTCGGCCTTGAGCCGCTGGGCCGCCTCGGTGATCCGCTTGACCCGGTCGCCTTCTGTGCTGAGCGTCGAGATCAGCCCCGTGTCGAGGCCGCTCTCCTCGGCATGGCAGAAGGCGGCGCTCAGGATCTCGCCGCTCAGGCGTTCCATGACCTGCTTCGGCTTGGCACCGGGTTTCGCGGTCGCCTTGATCACCTGCTCGGCAATGGCCGGAACCTGAACGACATGGGTCAGGATCAGCTCCGCCTCGTGGATCACCGCGAGCCTGGCCGCCGCCTCGACCGCCTTCAGCGCCGGCTTCGAGCCGTCGACCCCGACCAGAATTCTTCGAAACATCGCGTTCCTTGACGCTAGGGCATTACATCCGGCCAGACGCGAAGGCGTCTGATCGGGATCTGCGCTAGACCGGCACCATGGTCGCCGAGCCGCCGAGGCCGGGTCAAGCTTCGACACGCCTCGCTGTCAGTCCAGCAGCAGCTTGTCGCTGTCGAGTTCCTCGCCGCGGACCTTGGTGAAGAGTGCCATCAGGTCGGGCACATCGAGCTGCAGGCGCTCCGGCCCCTTGACGTCGAAGACGACCCGGCCCTCGTGCAGCATCACGGTGCGCGAACCGAAGGCCAGGGCCTGGCGCATCGAATGGGTCACCATCAAGGTGGTCAGGCGCTCCGCCTCGACCAGGTCGCGGGTCAGCTTCAGGACGAAGTCCTGCATGCGCGGGTCCAGCGCCGCGGTGTGCTCGTCCAGGAGCAGGATCTTGGTCGGCCTGAGGGTCGCCATGATCAGGCTGACCGCCTGGCGCTGGCCGCCCGAGAGCAGGCCCATGAGGTCGCCCAGTCGGTCCTCCAGCCCGAGGCCGAGGCGGGCGATCTTGTCGCGGAACTCGGCCCGGCGGGCCTCGCCCAGCGCCAGGCCGAAGCCGCGCCGGGCGCCGCGGCTGGCGGCCAGGGCCAGGTTCTCCTCGATGGTCAGGCCCTCGCAGGTCCCGGCCATGGGATCCTGGAAGACCCGCGCCGCCAGGCCGCTGCGCCGCTCCGCCGGCCAGCGGGTGACCTCGCTGTCGTCGATCAGGATCCGGCCCCGGCTCGGCGCCACGTCGCCGGTCAGGCAGTTCAGCAGGGTCGACTTGCCGGCCCCGTTGGAGCCGATCACGGTCACGAACTCGCCGGCGGCGATGTCGAGGGCGATGCCCTGCAGGGCCCGGGTCTCCATCGCGGTCCCCGGGCTGAAGGTGACCTCGAGGTCCTCGACGCGGATCATCGCGCGCCCGCCTTGGCGAAGAGCGCCTTGATCGGGTTGCGCGCGCCCGGAAGGATCAGGGCCACGGCGACCAGGATCGCGGTCACCAGGTTGAGGTCGGAGGACTGCAGGCCCAGGGCGTCGGCGTTCAAGGCCAGGGCGATGGCGATCCGATAGAGCACCGAGCCCAGCACGCAGGCGACCACCGCGATGACGATCAGCCGGCTGCGCAGCACCACCTCGCCGACGATGACCGCCGCCAGGCCCACGACGATGGTCCCGGTGCCCATGGTGATGTCGGCGAAGCCGTTCATCTGGGCGAAGAGCGCGCCGCCCAGGGCGACCATGGCGTTGGACAGCGCCATGCCGAAGTAGGTGCTGCGCCCGGTCGCCACCCCCTGGGCCCGCGCCATGCGGGCGTTGGCGCCGGTGGCGCGCAGGCCGAGGCCGTAGTCCGAGGCCAGGAAGCGCGCCAGCAGGCCGCCGGCCACCAGCAGCACGACCAGGGCGAAGAGCGGCTTCAGGTAGAAGCCCGGCAGGCCCAGGCCCTCGAAGGGGGTCAGCACCGTCGGCTCGGTGATCAGGGCGAGGTTGGGCCGGCCCATGATCCTGAGGTTGATCGAATAGAGCGCGATCATGGTCAGGATCGAGGCCAGCAGGTGCAGGATCTTGAAGCGCAGGTTGAGAAAGGCCGTGACCATGCCGGCCGCGGCCCCGGCCAGCATCGCCACCCCGGTCGCCAGGTAGGGGTCCGCGCCGGCCACGATCAGGGCCGCCGTCACCGCCGCGCCGAGCGGGAAGCTGCCGTCGACGGTCAGGTCCGGGAAGTTCAGGACCCGGAAGGACAGGAAGACCCCCAGGGCGACGAGACCGTAGACCAGACCGATCTCTAGCGCCCCGAGGAAGGCGATCTCGTTCATGCTTCAGCCGATCGGCCGGTCTCCGCGGCTACTTCACGACCGTCTTGGCGCGGCCCACCACCGCCTTCGGCAGGGTCACGCCCATCTTCTCGGCCATGGCCGGATTGACGTGAAGCTCGGTGATCTCGACGCCCTCGACCGGCAGGTCGCCGGGCTTTGCGCCCTTGAGGACGCGGACCACCATCTTGCCGGTCTGCCGGCCGACGTCGTAGTAGTTGAAGCCCAGCGCGGCGATGGCGCCGCGCGGCACCGAATCGGTGTCGCCGGCGTAGACCGGGATCCGGTTCTCGATCCCGACCTTCACCACCGCCTCGAAGGCCGAGACGATGGTGTTGTCGGTCGGCACGTAGATGGCGTCGACCTTGCCGATCAGGCTCTGGGCCGCGGCCAGGACCTCGGCCGACTTCGGCGCCGGCGCCTCCACGACCTCGAGGCTATGCTCGGGCGCGTGCTTGCGGATCAGCTCCATCAGGGTCACCGAGTTCGCCTCGCCGGGATTGAAGGGCACGCCCAGGGTCTTGGCCTGGGGCGTGATCTCCTTGATCAGCGCCAAGTGCTTGCCGATCGGCGAGAGGTCCGACATGCCGGTGACGTTGCCGCCGGGCTTCTCCATCGAGCCGACCAGCTTGGCGCCCAGCGGATCCGTGACCGCGGTGAAGACCACCGGGATGTCCTTGGTCGCGGCGACCACGGCCTGGGCCGAGGGCGTCGAGATCGGCACGATGACGCTGGGCTTGTCGCCGACCAGCTTGCGGGCGATCTGCGCCGCGGTGCCTGGATTGCCCTGGGCGCTCTCGTAGGTGAAGGTCAGGTTCTTGCCGACCTCGTAGCCGGCTTCCTTGAGCTCGTCGCGGACGCCGTCGCGGGTCGCGTCCAGCGCCGGGTGCTCGACGATGGCGGTGGTGGCGACGTGGACGTCCTGGGCCAGGGCGCCTCCCGCGACCATGGCCGAAAGCAGGAGCGCGGCGGCCCCTGCCGAGTTCTTTCCCCTCATATCCTTTGCTCTCCCATCTGCGTGGCGGAGTCGGTGGTCTTCTCGGCTGCAGCCGGTCCTGCGGCGGCTGCGGACGCCACCTTGTATGCTTGGACGCAGATTAGCCCCAGGCCACGGCTCTTGCCATGCCCAAGACGGGAGACCGCCGGGGGCGCTCCGGCCCCCGTCCGCCCGTGTCGGTTCAGCGCTTGTCGGTGACCAGGCAGTCGTACTCGTAGATGCTGAGGCTGGGATCCTCCTGATCCGGCGTACGCCGCCTGGTCTGGGCCTTCCGGCCCAGCTTGGCGCAGTAGAAACGCGCGGCCGCCTGGGCATCCACCCAGGCAGCGGTTCTCAAGGCGACGCCGTCGCGGCCGGCCGACACGACTTCCGGCTCGACGTACTGGGTGTTGCCGCAGGCGGAGAGGAGGGAGAGGCAGAAGGCAAGGATCAGGGGGTATCCAAGGCGAAGCTGCACGATCGATTCCCGGCGTGGTTCAAGACGGTACCCGACACCAGGGAGAACACCCCGGGCCCGCCTTTGCTTCCCTGGGAAGACCTAGGGCGCGGCCCGGGTGTCTCGATCATGCCAGGCACCCCCATTAAGGATGCCAGGTCTGGACTGTCAATCGTCGTCGTCCTTGTCGCCGCGCGAGCCGGAGCGCTCGAGCGAGATCACCGCTCCGATCCGGCGCCGGTCGGCGCCGCCGAACTGCGTCCTGCCCTTGCCGATGACCACGGCCTGCACCGACCCGATCACGCGCAGGCGGCTGTCGGCCAGGTTGTGCCCGAGGTCGATCAGCTCCTGGATGACCTCCAGGTCGAAGCCCGCCTCGAAGGTCGGCGAGAAGTTCGCGCTGGTCTGGGAGATCCGCGGCGCGTCGATCGCCTCCTGAACGCTCCGCTCGTGATCGATGAGGTTCAGGGTCGTGTTCACCACCGAGTTGATGATGGTCGATCCCCCGGGCGAACCGTAGGCCGCGACCGGCCGGCCGCCCTTGAAGACCATGGTCGGGGACATGCTGCTGCGCGGGCGCTTGCCGGGCGCCGCGTCGTTGGCGCCCGGGTTGAAGTTGTCGGGATCCGGATTGAAGGCCGGCACCCGGTTGAAGTCGGTCAGCTCATTGTTGAGCAGGAAGCCCCAGCCCGGAACCATCAGGCCCGTGCCCCAGCCCGATTCGATGGTGTTGGTGTAGGTGACGATGTTGCCGTCGCTGTCGACGATCGTGAAGTGCGTGGTGTTGAGGCCTTCGTCCGGGTTCTCCCGGGTCGCGGCAAGCTGCACCTTGGGCGGCAGGCCGGCGGAGTCGAAGGGCCGCGGATCGTCGGCGACCACGTTGGCCTGGCGGCTGTCCGGGTCGATCAGCGCGCTGCGCGTGGCGATGTAGCCGTCGCTGATCAGGCCGCGGGCGGGCACGTCCACGAAGTCGTCGTCGCCCATCCACACGGCGCGGTCGGCGAAGGCCAGGCGCATGGCCTCCATCATCACGTTCAGGGTCCGCGTCGAGCCGAAGCCGAAGCCGGCCTCGGCGTCGCCGATCGGGAAGCGCTCCAGGGCCTTCAGGATGTAGATCACGGTCAGGCCGCCCGAGGACGGGGGCGGCATGGAGACGATCCGGAAGCCTCGATAGTCGCCCTCCACGGGATCGCGGACCGCGGCGCTGTAGCCGGCCAGGTCCTGCAGGGTCATGCGGCCCTGCAGCAGCGGCTGATCGGCCGCCGGAACGCCGGTCGTGCGACCGTTCTGCTGAGTCGCCACGATGGCCTCGGCGATCGGGCCGCTGTAGAAGGCGTCGGGACCTTCGTCCGCCAAGGCCCTCAGGGTCCTGGCCAGATCGGGCTGGATCAGGAGCTGGTTCTGCACCAGGCCCACGCCGCCCGGCGCGAAGACGGCACGCGCCTCCTCGTAGGCCGGGTCGCCAGGCTCGTTGGCCAGGCGGCCATTCGTGCCGAGGGCACCGGCGATGCTGTCCTCCAGCCGCGACGAGACCCGGAAGCCCTTCTCGGCCAGCTCGATGGCCGGCTGCAGGATCTCCGCGAAGGACAGATCACCCCAGTTCTCCTGGGCCAGCTCGATGCCGCGCACCATGCCCGGCACGCCGGCGCCGATGCCGCTGGTCGAACGGATCGAGAAGTCGAAGGGATCGCCGTCGCTGTCCAGGAACATGTCGGGCGAGCCCGCGGCCGGCGTGGTCTCGCGGGAGTCGATGACGAAGGTCTCCCGCTCCCGGGCGAGGTGGATCATCATGAAGCCGCCGCCGCCGATTCCCGAGGACTGCGGCTCCACGACGTTGAGCGCGAAGGCGACCGCCGAGGCCGCGTCGATGGCATTGCCGCCCTGGCGCAGGATCTCCGCGCCGGCCTCCGCGGCCGCCGGCTCGCTGGTCGTGACCACGCCGCCGCGGACCCCCGGCTCGCCCAGGGTGCTGCGCCCCCGGGTCTCGGCCGAAGCGAGCGTCGGCAGCAAGACCAAGACCGCGCTGAAGGCGATCAGGCGGAACAGACGCCGCCCTTCGCGCCGCGAACCCCTCGTCCTGTCGTCCGGAACAAGCTTCATCGTCTGGCCCCCTTGTTCGTTGTTGGTGCTCGTTGTTCGGTCGGGGCGAACGCGGCTCCGACCCTTTTGGTAGAGAAATCGGGGTACAACTCTGGAACAGGTTGCAAGGCGGCGCAATGCCGCCGTCCGAAGAAAACGAGGTCGTGACGAGGCTCCTCGACCGGACCTTCGGCCGGAGTCGCGAATCGGCGTTCCCGGGACCGGCAATTGCGCCTAACCTGAAAGGGGAAAGGACGCAGCATGGAGGGAGCCAGAGGCCGGAGGACAGGCGGCGCGAGACGGCGAGCCGCCGCGGCTGCGACCGGCGGCTTTGCCTGGCGGCAACTCCGCAACCCCTATCCGCCGGTCGAGATCCTGACCGCGGAACAGGTCGAGGCGATCCACGAGGCCTCGCTCGAGCTCCTGGAAGGCCTCGGCCTGCGTATCCTCTTCGACGAGGCGCGGGAACTGCTGCGGGCGGCCGGCGCCGAGGTCGAGGAAGACAGCCGCCGGGTCCGCTTCGACCGCGGCCTGGTCATGGAGTCGCTCGCCAAGGCGCCCTCGACGGTCAAGCTGCACGCCCCCAACCCCGCACGCCACGTCGAGGTCGGCGGCGACAAGCTTGCCTTCATCACGGTCGGTGGCCCGCCCAACGCCAGCGACCTGGAGCGCGGCCGGCGCGCCGGCAGCCTGGCGGACTTCAGCGACTTCATCCGCCTGGCCCAGCACTTCGACGTCATCCACGTCATCAACCAGCCGGTCGAGGCGGTCGACGTCGAGCCGCGCGTCCGCCACCTCGAGACCTCGCTGGCCATGCTGACCTTGTCCGACAAGGTCCCCTTCGTCTTCGCGCGCGGCCGCCAGCCGGTCGCCGACGTCTTCGAGATGGTCCGGATCGCCCGCGGGATCGACGCCGAGCGGCTGCGCCGCGAGCCCAGCGTCTACACGGTGATCAACACCAACTCGCCACTGCAGATCGACGTCCCCATGGCGCGCGGCATCATCGACATGGCGCGGGCCGGGCAGCTCATGATCCTCACCCCCTTCACCCTGGCCGGGGCCATGGCGCCGATCACCCTGGCCGGGGCCCTGATGCAGCAGAACGCCGAGGCCCTGGCCGGCCTGACCCTCGCGCAGATCGCCGGCCCCGGCGCGCCGGTCGCCTACGGCGGCTTCACCTCCAACGTCGACATGAAGTCGGGCGCCCCCGCTTTCGGCACCCCGGAGTACACCAAGGCGGCCCTGGCCGGCGGCCAGCTGGCGCGCCGCTACGGCCTGCCCTACCGCTCCTCCAACGTGACCGCATCGAACGCGCCCGACGCCCAGGCGGCCTACGAGTCCGAGATGGCGCTCTGGGGCGCGCTGCTGGGCGGCACGCACCTTCTGATGCACGGCGCCGGCTGGCTGGAGGGCGGCCTGACCGCCTCCTTCGAGAAGTTCGTCCTCGACGTCGAGATGCTGCAGATGATGGCGGCCTTCTTCGAGGGAATCGAGGTGAGCCCCGAGACCCTGGCCCTGGACGCGGTCCGCGAGGTCGGCCCGGGCGGGCACTTCTTCGGCGCGGCGCACACCATGGCCCGCTACGAGACCGCCTTCTACGCGCCCCTGGTCTCGGACTGGCGCAACTTCGAGACCTGGCAGGAGACCGGCGGCCTCGACGCCACCCGGCGCGCCAACGGGATCTACAAGCAGGTCCTGGCGGACTTCGAGCCGCCGCCCCTGGACCCGGCGGTCCGCGAGGAGCTCGAGGACTTCGTCGCCCGCCGCAAGGCCGAAGGCGGCGCCGAGCTCGACGGCGCCTGACCACGACCTGGCGGTCGCTACCAGCCGAAGGTGCCGGGGCCGCCCTTGAAGGGGCCGGCGATGCGGGCGGTGATCCAGCCGCCGTAGAAGTCGCCCTCCTGCGGCCTCACCCTTTCCTCGCCGACCCAGCAGGACTCGACCCGGGAGGCGTAGAAGGCGAAGTGGTCCGCGATCGCCGCGAAGGCGTGGGTCGGCTCCGGATAGCTCCAGGCCACCCGCTCGGCGCGCTGGCCGCTGGGAAGCTGCAGGCTCCAATAGCGGGCCCGGCCCTTGTACTCACAGTGGGAGCGCCCCGGGGCCAGCACCAGGAAGTCCCGCTCCACCGAGTCCGGCGGGAAGTAGTAGGCCGGGGGATGACTGGTCTCCAGAACCCGGAAGCCGGCTTCGGTCTCGGCCAGGGTCCGGCCGGCGAAAGTCACGCGGAGCCGCTCGGTGACGGGCTCGAGCCGCGGCGGGCGGGGATAGTCCCAGACCGATTCCTGCTGCTGCGGTGCGGTGCCTTGGGCCGGCTGGGTCATCCGCTGGCCGCCGGCAGGTTGGCCTCGATCGCCTGGATCACGGCCTCGGCATCCGGCCGGGTCTGGGTCGGGAACCAGCCGACCAGGCGGCCGTCCGGCGCCACCAGGTACTTGTGGAAGTTCCAGCGCGGCGCCGCCGGGGCGCCCAGGGTCGTGCGGGCCCAGCGATAGAAGGGATGGGCCTCGGCGCCGGTCACCCGGACCTTCTCGGTCATCGGGAAGTCGACGCTGAAATTGACCTCGCAGAACTCCTTGATCTCGGCCTCGCTGCCCGGCTCCTGGCCGCCGAAGTCGTTGGAGGGCACGCCGAGGACGACCAGGCCGCGGTCCCGGAAGCGCTCCCAGACCGCCTGCAGGTCGCCGTACTGACGGGTGAAACCGCAACGCGACGCCGTGTTCACCACCAGCACCGCCTTGCCGGCGAAGCTCTCCAGCGGCAGGGCCTCGCCCTCGATCGAGGTGAAGGCGAAAGCGTGGGCGCCTTCGGCCGCCGCCGCCTGGCGCTCTCCTCCGAGGGCGTTCAGGGGCAGGAGGGCGAAAACGGCGATCACGAGCGCTGCGGTACGCATGGCAAAGCTCCGCGTCGGTGGGACCAGGACGGCTTTTCAGCTTGGCTCTTACGCTTCCCTACGCAAAGGGCCGCGGACCGGATGTCACCGATATCACATGCGCCGGAGCGGAGCGGCGGGGCCGCGGGCGGGCGGCCGGCGAGACCTCCCGCCAGCCTCCGCCGCCTCTTCGGATCGCCGAGGTCGCCGGGAGAACCTGCGGAAAACAGAGGTTCACAACTGCAACCGATTGCAATATGAGTCTCGGCCGTCGTGGTATCCTGCGGTTCGCGCTTCGGCCCGCCGCCGGCGGCCGTGGCAGGTGCCGGATACGTCAAGATAATGGGAGCGGGCGGTCCAGTGGCAGTCACACTCAGAGAAGTCGCGGCGCGTGCCGGCGTTTCGAGATCCGCCGTTTCCAGGACCTTCACCGACGGCGCCAGCGTATCCGAGAAGACGCGGAAAAAGGTCGAAAAGGCGGCCAAGGAGCTCGGCTACCGTCCCTCCCTCATCGCCCGCAGCCTTGCGACGAACCGCACCAAGCTCATCGGCCTGATCGCGAACAACTTTCAGAACCCGGCCTTCCTGGAGATTTTCGACCTCTTCACCAGCGAGCTGCAAAGGCGCGGCTTCCGCCCCTTGCTGGTCAACCTGACCAACGAAAGCGATCCCGAGAAATCCCTCGTCCTTCTGCGCCAATACAACGTCGACGGCGTGATCCTGGCCACCTCGACGCTGCCGCCGTCCTTCGCAAGCGCCTTCCGGCAAGCCGACATCCCGATCGTTCACACCTTCGGCAAGTCGGACGCCTCCACCGATGTCCACGTGGTGGGCATCGACAACCTGCGCTGCGGAGAGATGGCCGCCCAGACCCTCGCGGACCGCGGCTACAGGTCGGTTGCCGTACTGGGCGGCCCGAAGACGGCGACCTCGACCCAGGACCGCTTGGCGGGCTTCTCGCAGCGCGCGTCCGAGCTCGGCCTCAAGATCGCGGACATCCGCTTTGCCGCGAACTACACCTATGCCGCGGGTCGGGAAGCCATGAGCGGCCTCCTGACCGAGAACCGGGTCGAGGCGGTCTTCTGCGGCGACGACCTGATCTGCATCGGCGCGATGGACAGCGCGCGCGGCGATGGCCTCTCGATCCCCGCCGACATCGGCTTTCTGGGCTTCAACGACATCACGATCGCGAGCTGGGCCGCCTACGACCTCACCACCATCCGCCAGCCGATCCGCGACATCATCCTGAGTTCGGTCGAGCTCGTCGTCGCCATCGTCGACGATCCGGGACGGAGCGCCGAGGTGCGGCTGTTCCCCTGCTCGATCGTCGAAAGAAGCACCTTGAGGCCAAGCCGCCGGGAATAGGGCCCTACACCAAGGACGGCGGCCGCGCATCGACCCATTGCCCGCCCTTGGCCGCGGACTCCGCGGCCGCCCGGATCGCGGCTATGGACCGCAGTCCGTCCAGCGCCGTCGGCAGATGGCAGGCCGCCGGATCGGGCGCCCGGCCCTCCTTCTCCGCGGCGATCCTCTCGGCCAGGTCGGCATAGATGTTGGCGAAGGCGACCGGCAAGCCTTCCGCATGGCCGATGGTCGTGCGCGACCCCCGCTCGGCCTCGGGCGAGAGGCCGGGGGCACCGCGCTCGATGATCTCGCTGCGCCCCTTGAGCGGCGTCCAGAAGAGCTGGTTCGGCCATTCCTGCGCCCAGCGCAGGCCGCCCTTCTCGCCGAAGACCTCGATGGCGAGGCCGTGCATCCGGCCGACCGCGACGGCGCTGGTCCAGAGCCGGCAGACCGCGCCGCCGTCCATGCGGAGGTTCACCATGGCGTCGTCCTCCAGCCGCCGCCCCTCGACGCAGGAGACGAAGTCGGCCGACAGCTCCGCTGCCTGCTGGTTGGCGACGTAGCTCGCCAGGTGCAGGGCGTGGATGCCACAATCCGCGAACTGCGCCGAGAGGCCCATCTCCGCCGGATCGTAGCGCCAGCGGACCCGCGGATTCTCGGCGTCGGCGGCATCGGCATGGAAGCCGTGCGCGAAGTCCACCTTGATGAGCCGGACCCCGCCCAGGTCGCCGCGCGCCACCATGGCCCGCATGTGGCGGACCAGCGGATAGCCGCTGTAGCCGTAGTTGACCGCGCAGATCCGCCCGGTCCTGGCGACGATCCCGGCGATCTCCTCCGCCTCCTCCAGGGTCGTCGTCATCGGCTTTTCGCAAAGCACGTGAAACCCGGCCTCGAGGAAGGCCTTGGTGATGGGGAAGTGGGTGGCGTTGGGCGTCGCGACGGTGACCAGGTCGATCCGATCGTCCCGGGCCTTCTCCGCCGCCAGCATCTCCCGCCAGTCTCCGTAGGCGCGCTCAGGCGCGACGCCGAGACGCTGCGCGAAGTCCCGCCCCTTCGCGGGATCCGCGTCCAGGGCGGCGGCCGCGAGGTCGAAGAGGCCGTCCAGACCGGCGCCGATTCTGTGGGCGGGTCCGATCTGGCTGCCTTCGCCGCCGCCGACCAATCCCCAGTTCAGCTTCGCCATTCCGGCCACTCCGTCAGATAAAGCCGATGGACTCGAGATAGGCGCGGTTGGCGCGTGCGCCCTCGACCGGCGAGGTTCCGCCCGCGGGGTCGCAGTCCTGCTCCACCGTGCACCAGCCGTCGAAGCCCTGCGCGGCGAGGCCGGCATGGATCGCCGGGAAGTCCGCCTCGCCGTCGCCGAGGGTGCAGAAGATCCCCTGCCCGCAGGCCTCGTAGAAGTCCGTCCGCTCGGCGATCACGCGCGCCTTGACCCTCGGGTCGATGTCCTTGAGGTGGATGTAGGAGACACGCGAGGCGTGACGCGCCAGGAAGGCGGCGGGATCGAAGCCGGCATAGAGCGAATGGCCCGTGTCCAGGCAGATCTTCAGCAGGCCCGGATCGATCTCCGCCAGCAGGGCTTCGACCTCGGGCTCGAAGTCGCAGAACCCGGCGGCGTGCGGATGGATCGCCGCCACCAGGCCGTATTCCTCGACGCCGATGCGCGCCGTCTCCTCGATCCTGCCGAGGAAGCCCTTCCATTCCGCGCCGTCCATCTGCTCCGCCTCCGCGGGCCGCCCGGCCGTGGCCGCGCGTCTGGGCGAGATCGAGTCGATCAGCACCAGATGGCGGGCGCCCTGGGCCTTCAGCGCCTTGCAGGTCCGGATGACGGCGTCCAGGACGTCGTCCCATTTCGAGGGGTCGTGGAAGGGCCGGAAGACCACGCCGCCGACGAGCTCGAGGCCGCGCTCGGCCAAGGCGCCCGCGAGCAGCGCCGGGTCCTCGGGCAGGAACCCGATCGGTCCGAGCTCGATGCCGTCGTAGCCGGCGGTCTTGCACTCGTCCAAGACCCTCTGCCAAGGAGGGTTTCGCGGATCGTCCGCAAACTCGACGCCCCAGGAGCAGGGCGCGTTTCCAATCTTGATCGGCATCTGTTCCTGCCTTCTTGTCCGGCGTTTCCAGGAAGAACGCGGTCCTCGGTATCAGACGTCCTCGAGCGAAACCCAGCGCGTCTCGGCATGAGAAAGCCAGGCCGCCTCGATGACCTCGTTGACGAGCATCCCGTCCCGGAAGCTCG
>JANQGU010000417.1 GCA_028282935.1 Kiloniellales bacterium | reverse complement strand
GCCGACAATCTTCGGCAAATTCCGGCCTGGAAAGACTGGTTGCAAATATTTCATTTACTCCCCGTTGCGATCCTGGATCGCCCCTCCTATGCTTTAGGGGCGCTTGCCGGCATGGCGGCGCGGCGCTTTTCCCGGTGGCGAAAGCCGGAACGCGCGGCCCAAAGCCTGCCGGGGATGGAGCCGCCGGCCTGGGTGTTTCTTCACGGTCCATTGTCACCCCAGTCGGCGACCCGCATCAGGGCGGCGCGGATCTCCGGGTCCGCGGGCCTGTGGCGATGAATGGGAAGGGAGACTGCGGTCATAGTCACCAGCGAAGCCTTGGAGACCCGAAGGCTTAAAGACGGGTCGCTTTCTGGCGAAGGCCTGCTCGGCCTCGTCAAGACCTCTCTCGAAGACGACAAGGGCGAAGACATTGTCGTCATCGACCTTTCCGGCAAAACCAGCTTTGCGGACTACATGGTCATCGCGAGCGGCCGCTCGCAGCGGCAGGTCGGCGCCATGGCCGAGCATCTCCGCGAGAAGTTGAAGCACGCCGGGGTCAAGGCGCCTTCGATCGAAGGCGCCGAGCGCTGCGACTGGGTCCTGATCGATGGCGGGGACGTGATCATCCACCTCTTCCGGCCCGAGGTGCGGGCCTTCTACAATCTCGAGAAGATGTGGGGCATGGACCTGCCGGAGCCCGAGCGCAGCAGCGCCGGTCTCTGAGCGCGGCCGGCCCCAGTCTAGGGCTCGAGGGGCGAGCGCTCCCAAGGGCGGGCGCGGCGAGACTGGGCGTGCCGATGGCGCCCGCGCCGTTCAGGGCCGGGATGAAGAGATGCGGATCACCATCGCCGCGGTCGGCCGCCTGCGGGCGGGCCCGATGCAGGACCTGCTGGCCGAGTACCTGCGCCGCCTGACCTGGCCTTGCGACATCAAGGAAGTCGAGGAAAAGCGCCAGATGCCGCCAGAGGCGCTGAAGCGCCGGGAAGGCGAGCTGCTGCTGCAAAGCCTGCCGAAGCAGGCCCGCCTGATCGCCCTGGACGGCCGCGGCAAGGCCCTGACCAGCGAAGCCTTCGCCGGCGTGATCCAGGACCATCGGGAGGCCGGCACCGGCGATCTGGCCTTCGCGATCGGCGGCGCGGAGGGGCTGTCCGAGGAGGTGCGGGCCGCCGCCGAGCGCAGCATCGCCTTCGGTGCCATGACTTGGCCACATCTTCTTGTCAGGGTCATGCTGGCCGAACAGCTTTATCGCGCGCAATCGATCCTTACGGGTCATCCTTATCACCGGGCCTGAAGAGGCTGTCCCGCGGCGGAAAGATCGCCTATATACAGCCTAGAACATAGGACCTACATGAGCCCAGACGCCAGACCCCGCCCGGTCGTCCTCTGCATCCTCGACGGCTGGGGCCACCGCGACGCCAGCGACGACAACGCGATCCGCCTGGCCCGGACGCCGACGCTGGACCGGCTCTACGCGTCCTGCCCTCAGGCCCTGATCGACGCCTCCGAGCACGAGGTCGGGCTGCCGGAGGGGCAGATGGGCAACTCCGAGGTCGGCCACATGAACATCGGCGCCGGCCGGATCGTGCTGCAGGACCTGCCGCGCATCGACCAGGCGATCCGCAGCGGCGAGATCGAGACAAACCCGGCGCTGCGCGGCTTCATCGAGAAGCTGAAGGCCTCCGGCGGGACCGCCCAGGTCATGGGCCTGATCTCGCCCGGCGGGGTGCATGCGCACCAGGACCAGATCGCCAGCCTCTGCCGGATCCTGGCCGCCGCCGGCGTGCCGGTGAAGGTCCACGCCTTCCTCGACGGCCGCGACACGCCGCCGTCCAGCGCCCGGGACTACCTGGCGGACTTCCTCGCGGCGGCCCCCGAGGCCGAGATCGCGACGGTCTGCGGCCGTTACTACGCCATGGACCGGGACCAGCGCTGGGACCGCGTCGAGCGCGCCTACCGCGCCCTGGTCGCGGGCGAAGGCGCCACGGCGGCCGACCCGCTGGCCGCGATCGATGCCAGCTATGCCAAGGAGGTCAGCGACGAGTTCGTCGAGCCGGCGGTGATCGGCGGCTATGCCGGCATGGCCGAGGGCGACGGCGTGCTGATGGCGAACTTCCGGGCCGACCGGGCGCGGGAGATCCTGGCCGCCCTGCTCGACCCGGCCTTCGCGGGCTTCGAGCGCGGCCGCGTGGTCCGCTTCGCCGCGGCGGCGGGCCTGGTCGAGTATTCCGAGGCGCACAATGACTGGCTCGACACGCTGTTCCCAGCGGCCGACATCCACGACACCCTGGGCGAGGTCGTCGCCCGGGCCGGCCTGAAGCAGCTCCGGATCGCCGAGACCGAGAAGTACGCCCACGTGACCTTCTTCCTCAACGGCGGCCGGGAAGAGGTCTTCGCGGGCGAGGAGCGGATCTTGATCCCATCGCCCAAGGTTGCCACCTACGATCTCAAGCCCGAGATGTCGGCCTTCGAGGTGACGGAGGCCCTGACCGAGGCGATCGACGCCGGGGATTTCGACCTGATCGTGGTCAACTACGCCAACGGCGACATGGTCGGCCATACCGGCAATCTGGCGGCGGCGATCCAGGCTGTCGAGGCGGTGGACCGCTGCCTCGGGACGCTGGTCTCGGCGGTCGAGCGCGCCGGCGGCCGCCTGCTGATCACCGCCGACCACGGCAACGCCGAAAGGATGAAGGATTCGGAAACCGGTGAGCGTCACACTGCCCACACCATGAACAGGGTTCCGATACTGCTGGCCGGCGCAGGGGCCGAGGGCTCCGGCGACGCCCCGGGCGACGGGTGCCTTGTGGATGGACGCCTGGCAGACATCGCGCCGACCGTCCTCGCCCTGATGGGCCTGTCCCAGCCGGCCGCCATGACCGGGCGGAGCCTGCTGCGCGATCCGGCGGCGCAAGCCGAAGCGGCCGCGGAGTAGCCGGCTTGATCGGCCGCCCCCAGCACGAGTCCCTGCCCGGCGTCCCGCCGCGGAGGCGGGCCGGGCTGCGGGCCGGGACGGCGGTCGCGGCCCTGCTGCTGGCGGGCGCGGCACTGGCCGCCCTGCCGGCGGCGGCGCAGCAGGACGAAGCGGCAGAGAGCGAGCGCCTGCGCCAAATCGAGCAGGAGCTGGAAGCGGACCGCAACCGCGCCAAGGAGCTGGGCGAGAAGGCGAACACCCTGGAGGCCGAGGTCGGCGACCTGCAGAAGGAACTGGTCAACAAGGGCCGCAGCGCCCAGACCCTGGAGGACCAGCTTTCGGCGGTCGAGACCACCCTGGCGCGCCTGCAATCGGACGAGCAGCTCAACCTCCGCGACCTGGAAAGCCGCCACGACCAGATGGTCCGGACCTTGAGCGCGCTGCAGCGCATCGCCCTGCAGCCGCCGGAGCTGGCCTTCGCCATCCCCGGCCGCCCGCTGGACGCGGTGCGCAGCGCCATGCTGCTGAAAGTGGCCGTGGCCGAGATCGACGAGCGCGCCGAGGTCCTGCGCAACCAGCTCGACGAGCTGCGCAGCCTGCGCTCCGAGATCGCGCTGCGCCGCGAGGAGCTGCAGAAGGTTGCGCGCTCCCTGGAGGCCGAGACCGAATCCCTGGCCGCGCTGACCAAGCGCAAGGAAGAGTTCTACCAGAAGGCCAGCCGCGAGCTGGACGAGACGCTGCAGCGTGCCGCCAAGCGCGCCGCCGAGGCGGAGAACCTGCGCGGGCTGGTCGAAAGCCTGGAGCAGGAGGCCCTGGCGCGCGAGCAGGCGGCCAAGCAGGAACAGGAGGCCGGGGAGGCGCCGCAGGAGTCGACCATCGCCGCCCTGGCCAAGCCGCTCGACATCCGGCCCTTCCCCTCGGCGCCGGCGAGCCTGGTGGTGCCGGCGCGGGGACGCCTGACCCTGCGCTACGGCGACCGCAGCACGAGCAACGCGGGCGCGACCTCCAAGGGAATCATGGTCTCGACCCGGGCGGGCGCCCAAGTGGTCGCGCCCTATGACGGCCGGATCGTCTATTCCGGCGAATTTCGTGGCTACGGCCAGTTATTGATCATCGAACACGGCGGGCGATATCATAGCCTGCTGGCTGGGGTCGAGCGCCTGAACGCGGCGGTCGGCCAATGGGTGCTTGCCGGTGAACCGGTCGGCGTCATGGGACGCCCGCAGAACGGCAAGCCAGAGCTTTACTACGAACTGAGACGGACGGGGCAGCCGATCAACCCGCTTCCGTGGCTCGCCAACATCGACGACAAGGTGCAAGGCTAATGCGTGAGTTCCGATTTGCGGCGCTGGGCGCCGTCCTGATGCTCTTAGTTACTCCGGCCGCCACCCTTTGGGCCGAGTCCGACCGTTCCGAAACCTACCGCCAGCTCAAGCTCTTCGGGGACGTCTTCGAGAGGGTCCGCGCGGACTATGTCGAAGAGGTCTCGGACGAGGACCTCATCGAGTCGGCGATCCGGGGCATGCTCTCCTCGCTCGACCCTCATTCCAGCTACCTGGATGAGAAGAGCTTCGGCGACATGCAGGTCCAGACCCGCGGCGAGTTCGGCGGCCTGGGCATCGAGGTCACCCTCGACGAGAACGGCCTGGTCAAGGTGGTCTCGCCGATCGACGACACCCCGGCCTTCGAGGCCGGGATCCAGGCCGGCGACTACATCACCCACCTGGACGGCGAGGCCGTGCTCGGCCTGACCCTGCCGCAGGCGGTCGACAGGATGCGCGGCCCGGTCAACACCGACATCGTGCTGACGGTGCGCCGCGAAGGCCGCGACGCCTTCGACGTGACCATCACCCGCGACATCATCACCATCCAGTCGGTCCGCGGCCGGGTCGAAGGCAACGTCGGCTACGTCCGGATCACGACCTTCAACGAGCAGACCAAGCCGGGCCTGGAACAGGCGATCGAGAGGTTCAAGAAGGAGCTGGGCAGCCAGCTCATCGGCTACGTGATCGATCTGCGCAACAACCCGGGCGGCCTGCTCGACCAGGCGATCGCGGTCTCGGACGCCTTCCTGGACAAGGGCGAGATCGTCTCGACCCGCGGCCGGGACACCGAAGAGGGCCAGCGCTTCAACTCCCGGCCCGGCGACCTGGCCGAGGGCCTGCCGATCGTGGTGCTGATCAACTCCGGCTCGGCCTCGGCCTCGGAGATCGTGGCCGGCGCCCTGCAGGACCACCGGCGGGCGATCGTCCTGGGCACGGCGTCCTTCGGCAAGGGATCGGTGCAGACCATCATCCCGATGCCGGGTCACGGCGCCATGCGGCTGACCACGTCCCGCTACTACACGCCTTCGGGCCGCTCGATCCAGGCCAAGGGCATCGAGCCGGACATCGAGGTCAATCAGGCCCGCATCGAGGAGACCGAGAGCCGCCGGCGCAGCCGCGAGGCCGATCTCCGCGGTGCTCTGGAGAACCCCGAGGGCGGCCAGGCGCGGCCGCCGGAACGGAGCGACGACGATGCAGAAGAGGCGCCGGCGGAAGACGGCACCAGCGAGGCCGAGCGGCCGCAGGACTACCAGCTGACCCGTGCCCTGGACCTGCTGCGCGGCCTGCGGCTCTTCAGCGAACGCGTCGTCAACTGAGGAAACGGCGGCCCTGAAGGGCCGCCGAGACGACCGATGGCCCGGCCGCAGGATGACGCTCCGCCCAGCGGCAAAGGCGGTTTCGTGGCGCTGCTCGCCGCGTGGCTTTTGCTGTTCGCCCTGATCGGCGGCGGCTTCGCCTGGGTCTTCTACCTGCACCCGGACGCCCGCAGCGATCAGCAGGCGGAACGGGCCGAGGAAACGCCGGCGCC
>JANQGU010000413.1 GCA_028282935.1 Kiloniellales bacterium | reverse complement strand
GCTTCCTTTCCTGCTTGCCGAAGCTCAGCCCCGGCGTGTCCTTGGGCACGACCAGCGCCGAGATACCCTTCGGCCCCTCGCCGCCGGTACGGCACATGACGACGTAGAGGTCGCTGCGCCCGCCGCCGGAGATGAAGGCCTTGGTCCCGTTGAGGACGTAGTCCTCGCCGTCGCGCTCGGCCCGGGTCTTGAGGTTGCCGGCATCCGAGCCCGCCCCCGGCTCGGTCAGGCAGTAGCTGGCGAAGTGCGCCATGGTCATGAGCTTGGGCAGGAAGGCCCGGCGCTGCCGGTCGCTGCCGAAGCGGTCGATCATCCAGGCGGCCATGTTGTGGATCGAGATGTAGGCCGCGGTCGAGGTGCAGCCCGTCGCCAGCTCCTCGAAGATGATCGCGGCGTCGAGCCGGCTCAGCGCCGAGCCGCCGACGTCGTCGCGCACGTAGATGCCGCCGAAGCCGAGGGCCGCCGCCTTGCGCAGGGCCTCGACCGGGAAGATCTCGTCCCGGTCCCATTCGGCCGCATGTGGCAGCATCTCCGCCGCGGCGAAGTCCCGCGCCATGTCCTGAAAGGCGCGCTGCTCCTCGGAAAGCTGGAAATCCATGGGTCGGGCCCGAACTGGGTTGGACGGCGGCGCCCGGATGATAGAGGCCGGCCCCCGGCTGTCAATCTGGCCTGAACGGCTTTCTTAACACTTCCCGGAAGCCGGACGTGCTAGGATCGCTGCGCCTTTCGGGAGGCATCCGATCCGCGGGAAGGGCCAAGCCCACCTGATGAGACAGACGGCCATAGCCTGCCTCTTTTCAGCCCGAGGGCGCGGATACCGGGCGCGAATGAAAGGAGGTCTCCCGTGGCACCGACCAAGCTGCCCGCCGATCCCAGCCTGGAAAACCTGAAGAAGCAGGCCAAGACGCTGCTGAAGGCGGCCAAGGCCGGCGATGCCGCCGCCCTGAAGCGCGCCGCGCCCTACTTCGACGATCCCGAAGCCATGGGCCTGCAAGGCGCCCAGCTGGTTCTGGCCCGCGAGCACGGCTTCGCGAGCTGGGCCGCCCTGAAGGCCGAGGTCCTGCGGGGGCCGGCCGAGGCCGAGGCCGGCGCGACCGACCCGGCCGAGGCCTTCCTGGGCCACGTGGTCCTGCCCTACCTCGGTAGCGGCGATTCCAGGAACAAGCGCTGGCTCCTCGCCGAGACGCTCCTGGCGGCGCGGCCGGAGATCCGCGACGCCGGCATCCACGTGGCGGCCGCGATCGGCGATGCCGAGCGGGTCGCGCGCTGGCTCGACGCGGACCCGGCCCTGCTCGACCGCAAGGGCGGTCCCTTCGACTGGACGCCACTGATGTACGCGGCCTACGCCCGCCTGCCCGGGGCTTCGAGCCTGCCCGCCGCAAGGCTGCTGATCGCACGCGGCGCCGATCCAAACGCCCACTTCCTCTGGGGCGACCAGTACCGCTTCACCGCCCTGACCGGCGTCTTCGGCGAGGGCGAAGGCGGGCCGGAGAACTTTCCCGAGCACCCGGACTGCGTCGCCTTCGCCCGCCTGCTGCTGGACGCCGGGGCCGACCCCAACGACAGCCAGGCCGCCTACAACCGCATGTTCACGCCGGACGACACCTGCCTGGAGCTGCTGCTGGAGTACGGCCTGACGGCCGCGGACAAGAACAACTGGCTTCTGCAGGGCGAGGACGGGCTGGTGCCGCATCCCCAGGCGACTCTGCACTATCAGCTCTGCCACGCGGTGCGCCTGGGCTTCCTCGCGCGCGTGCGTCTGCTGGCCGGCCGGGGCATCGACCTGGACCAGCCGGACGAGGGCCGGACCCCCTACGAATGGGCCCTGCTGAACGGCCAGGAAGAGATCGCCGAGCACCTGGCCGCCCAGGGTGCGACCCGGGTCGAGCTGCGCGAGGTCGACGTCTTCCGCCTGGCCTGCCTCAAGGCCGAGCGGGACCAGGCCGAGGCCATGCAGCGCCGGAACCCGAAGCTGATCGGTGAGGTTCTCAAGGACCACCCGGATCTGCTGCAGCACGCCGCCGGGGCGGACAACCGGGCCGCGGTCTCGCTGATGCTGGACCTGGGCTTCGACGTGAACGAGCGGCACGGCGGGGCCGCCCTGCACCACGCCGCCGCCACGGGCCACCTCGACATGGTCAAGCTGCTGCTGGCAAGAGGCGCCGACCCGACCTTGCGGGACCAGTACTACGCCGACGTTCCGGCGGGCTGGGCCGACTTCCACGGCCAGGGCGCGGTGCTGGCACATCTGGCCGAGCTCGAGATGGACGTCTTCACGGCGGCCCGCTTCGGCCGCCTGCGCCAGCTCACCGCCCTTCTCGACGCCGAGCCCGCCTTGGTCCGGGCTCGCTACGCCTCGGTCAAGCCGAGCGAGGCCCCGGCTTCCGGCTTCGACTGGATGACCCCCCTGGCCTTCGCCGCGCTCCGGGGTGAGCTCGCGGCGATCGAGCTGCTGCTGGCCCGGGGCGCCGATCCCGAGGTGGCCGACGATCAGAGCACCAAGCTGATCGAGCTCGTCAAGCGCCGAGACCAGGGCGCAGCGGCCCGCCTACTCGAGAGGGCGTCTCGCAGAGGCTAAGCCTCCGGCGAGGTGTCCGGCTTCGGCGCGGCGCGGGCCAGGGGCAGGACCAGGAGCACCAAAAGCGTCAGGATGGCGACCAGGCCCCAGGCCTCGTTGATCGCCATCACCAGGCCGGCCTTCTCGAAGAGCGGCGCCACCACGGCGAGCATGTCCGGGCTCGGCTCGGCGGGGACCATCGCCAGGTCGATGCCGACGAAGTCCGCCGCCGCGGCGTCACGAGCCAGGATCTGCTCGCCCAGGCGCTCGGCGTGCTCCGGGGCCCGGTTCCAGATCACGGTGTCGATCAGGCCGATGCCGATGGCGCCGCCCAGGTTGCGCATCAGGTTGAAGAGCGCGCTACCGTCGGGCACCTGCTCGGGCGCGAGGCGGCTGAGGGCGATCCAGGTCGGCGGGATCAGGCAGAACATGATCGCCGCGCCGCGGATCACCTGGGGCCAGAACATCTCGTCGAAGTCGGTCTCGCGGGTCTGGAGGGCGCTGAGCCCGAGCCCGACGGCGAAGCAAGCGAAGCCGAGCGCGGCCAGCAGCCGGGCGTCGCAGCGCAGCTCGAGCCGCACGGTGATGGGCGCGGTGACGAGCTGGGCGCAGCCGGTCACCAGCATGATCAGGCCGATGGTCAGCGCACCGTGGTCGCGCACCAGACCGAGGAAGACCGGCATCAGGTAGACCGAGCCGAAGAGCCCGATCCCGAGCACGAAGCTGGCCGCCGAGCCGACCGCGAAGTCGCGCTGGCGGAACAGCCGGAGGTTGGCCAGCGGCGTGGCGCGGCGGAGCGAGCGGCCGATGAAGAGCAGGCCCGGCAGGACGAAGAGCGCGATCAAGGCCAGCGCCAGGCCCGAGAGCCAGCCGCGCTCCGGCGCCTCCTTCAGCAGGATCTCAAGCGAGGCCAGGGCCACCGCCAGGGCCGCCAGCGAGAGCCAGTCCAGGGTCTTGAGCAGCCCCCGCTCGCCCGCCGCGCGCGGCAGCAGGGCGTAGGCCAGGCCGCAGGCGAGGACGCCCGGCGCGACGTTGACCAGGAACAGCCAGGGCCAGGAATAGGTCTCGGTGATGAAGCCGCCGACGGTCGGGCCGAGGGTCGGCGCCAGGACCGCCAGGACCCCGGCGATGGTGGTCGCCGTCGGCTGGTGGCGCTCCGGGAACAGCAGGAAGACCGCCGAGAAGACCAGCGGGATCAGGCAGCCGCCGGCCAGGCCCTGCACGACCCGGGCGGCGATCAGGGTCGGCAGGTCGCCGGCAAGGGCGCAGCCGATCGAGGCCAGGGTGAAGAGGCTGAGCGCCCCGAGGAAGAGGCCGCGCAGTGAGAAGGCCCGGGTCAGCAGGCCGGTCATCGGGATCGCGATCACCTCGGCGATGATGTAGCTGGTCTGGATCCAGCTCATCCGGTCGACCGAGATGTCCAGCGCCTCGCGGATCGCCGGCAAGGAGGTGGCGACGATCTGGATGTCCAGGATCGCCATGAACATGCCGACGCACATGGCCGAGAAGCCGAGCCAGACCCGCCAGCCCGCCGCCTGCCCTTCGCGCTCCGTCACCCCTGGCCGACCCGCTGCGCCGATACTCGACATCGCCTCTCCGTCCCGGCTCCCCTTGATACCTCGGCGCCAAAGCGCAGAGCGGCACGGCCCTAGATCAAGATTTACGGATCAGATTGATGCAATCTGATCCGTAAATCTTGATCTACTCCAACAAGTTAGAGCATGATTCACGCGCCACACCACGTTGGTGTGACACGATCATGCTATAGCGGTGCCAGCGCGGCGCGGCCGGGGCAAGGTTAATCGTGGCGCGCCGGGACGCCCAATGTCGAAAAAAGATCAAGTGAGGTCTGGGGCGGGTTCGGACAGGGCCTCCGCGACGGAGGCCGGCGGCTCATCCCTCGACCAGGGTGACGCCATGGTCGCCCAGGGTCACGGCCACCTCCTCGCCGGGGGCGATCGGCGTGGCGACCCGGTGGTCGGTGGCGAAGACCTCGCCGAGCCCGGTCTCCACCAGGTACTCCATGTGGCTGCCCAAGTAGGTGGCCTTGCGCACGGTCCCCGCCAGGGCCTTGTCGCCGCCGCCGCGTGACAAGCGGATCGCCTCGGGCCGGATCGCCACCCGCACCGGGCCGGGGGCCAGGCCACGCGCCGGCAGGCGATGGCTGAGGCCGCCGATGCAGACCAGCGCCAGCCCGTTCTCCACGGCCTCGATCTCGCCCGCCACCAGGTTGGCGTCGCCGATGAAGTCGGCCACGAAGTCGTCGGCCGGCTGCTCGTAGAGCTCGCGGGGCGTGCCTTCCTGCGCGATCCGGGCGTTCTTCATGACGATGATGCGGTCCGAGACGGCCAGGGCCTCCTCCTGATCGTGGGTCACGTAGGCCACGGTCAGCTTCAGCTTCTGCTGCAGCTCGCGGATGTCCTGGCGGACCCGCCGGCGCAGCTTGGCGTCGAGGTTCGACAGCGGCTCGTCGAAGAGCAGCACCGCCGGCTCCAGGACCAGGGCCCGGGCCACGGCGACCCGCTGCTGCTGGCCGCCGGACAGCTCGCTCGGCAGGCGTGCGCCGTAGCCTTCCAGGCCGACCAGACGCAGCCCCTCCTCGGCGCGCTCCCGCAGCTCGGCCTTGGGCAGCCGGCTCATGCTCAGGCCATAGGCGATGTTCTCCGACACCGTCATGTGGGGGAAGAGCGCGTAGGACTGGAAGACCATGGAGACGTCGCGGTCGGTCGCCGGCAGCAGGCTGACGTCCTGCTCCCCGATCAGGATTCGCCCGCCGGTCGGCATCTCCAGTCCGGCGATCATGCGCAGGGTGGTGGTCTTGCCGCAGCCGCTGGGCCCCAGCAGGGTGACCAGGGACCCGGCTTCGATGGTGAAGGAGATCTCCTGGACCGCGGTCACCTGCCCGAAGGCCTTGGTGACGCCCTCGAAGACCACCTTGGCCGCCTTGCTTGCGATGCTCACGCGATGGCCTCCTGCGGCGCGGTCGTCCCCGGCGCCCTGCCCCCCTCGGCCCGTCGCAGGCGCCGCTGGCCGACCACGAGTTGGACCAGCAGGACCGCCGCCAGCATGACCAGGATCAGGACCGAAGCGTAGGAGATGGCGAGGCCGTAGTCGCCGTTCTCGACCCGCCCGATGATGTAGGAGGTGGCCATGTCGAACTCGGCGCTGACCAGGAAGATCACCGCGCTGATCGCGGTCATGGCGCGCACGAAGCTGAACACCAGCGAGGCCACGATGGCCGGGCGCAGCAGCGGCAGGATGACCCGGCGCACGGTGGTGAAGGTGTTGGCGCCCAAGGTCAGCGAGGCCTCGTCCAGGTTCCGGTCGAGCTGGCTCATGGCGGCGATGCCGGCGCGCACGCCGACCGGCATGTTGCGGAAGATGAAGCAGAGCACCAGGATCGCGCCGGTGCCGGTGAGCTCGAAGGGCGGCACGTTGAAGGCCAGGATGTAGCTGATGCCGATCACCGTGCCCGGGATGGCGAAGCTCAACATGGTGCCGAACTCGAAGGCGTCGCGGCCGGCGAAGCGCTGGCGCACCAGGAGGTAGGCGGTCAGCAGGCCGATGGCCGCGGTCAGGGGCGCGGCGACGCTGGCGATCACGATGGTGGTGAAGAAGGAGTTCCAGGCCGCGCCGCTCCACACCAGGCCGTGCTCTCCCGTGGTGATCGAGAAGGCCTCGACGTAGTGGCGCAGCGTGAAGCCGTGGTCGTAGCCCCAGGTCTCGACGAAGCCGCCGAAGAGGATCATGCAGTAGATGACCAGGGTCAGCAGAGCCCAGGGCAAGGCCGTGGCGAAGGCGGCCCAT
>JANQGU010000302.1 GCA_028282935.1 Kiloniellales bacterium | reverse complement strand
TTCGGCAGGACGTAGGTGTTGGCCCGCCAGTAGAGCGGCAGCACGGGCAGGTCCTCGGCGTAGATCTGCTGGATCTGGGCCCAGAGCGCCTTGCGCTTCTGGAAGTCCAGCTCGCGCTCGGTCCGGTCGAGCAGGTCGTCCATCTCGGGGTTCTTGTACGCGGTGTAGTTCTGCCCCGACCAGCCGTTGGCCTCGGTCGGGATCTCCTCGCTGTGCAGGATGGAGCGCGGCACGTTCTCGGGGCTCGAGCTCCAGGCGAACATCGCCAGCGCCTTGTGCTTGCGCTGGTCCAGGGTCTCGCCGAAGTAGACCCGCGCCGGCTCGTTGCGGATCCGCACGTCGATGCCGATCTGCTTCCACTGGTTCTGCAGGACCTGCTGGACCAGCTCCCGGGTCCGGTTGCCCGCGGTGGTCATGAACTCCAGGGTCAGGGGCTCGCCGGCGGCGTTCTGCCGGACCCCGTTCTTGATCTCGCTCCAGCCGGCCTCGTCGAGCAGGGCGGCGGCCTTCGCCGGGTCGAAGGGGTAGCGCCGGATGTCGTCGCTGTGGACCTTGTCCAGGGGCGAAACCGAGGTGTCGGCCGGCGGCTGTTTGCCGCCGAAGAGCTGATCGTTGAGGGCGTCGCGGTCGATGGCATAGAGCAGAGCGTGCCGGACCCGGACGTCCTGCAGGATCGGGTTTTCGAGCTGCAGGTCGATGTGCTCGTAGACCAGGCCCGGCTTGTAGATCACCTGGTAGTCGTCGCCGTGGCGCTTCTCGAAGGCCAGGGCCTGGTCGATGGTCAGGCCGAGTTCCCCGGCGATCATGTCGATCGAGCCGGACAGCAGGTTGGCCTCCAGCGCCGGCGTGTTCTCGATCGTCCGGACCGTGATCCGGTCGAAGGCCGGCGCCTCGCCCCACCAGGTCGGATTGGGCTCCAGCGCGACGTGGGAGCCCTTGACGATCTCGACCACGCGGTAGGGCCCGAAGGCCAGCCCCGGGTTTGTGGGGTCGCTGTCGTAGGCCGTTCGGTTGCGGTACTCGGTCGGGCCGGCTTCGAAGATCGGCCGCTCGATGTGCGCCGGGACCAGGCGGAAGTCGTTGATCGCGTTGTACTCGAAGGTCACGCGGTCGACGTGCATCGTGAAGGTCTTGTCGTCGATCACGTCGACGCCGAGGATCCGCTTGTACAGCTCGCTGTTGGTGACGCCGCTCTCCAGGTTGCGGCCGACCTCCCAGGTGAAGACCACGTCCTTGGTGGTGACCGGCGTGCCGTCGCCCCAGGTCGCCTCGGGCTGCAAAGTGTAGGTCAGGGCCATGCCCTCGCCGCCGTCCGGCAGCGGCTCCTTCTTGGCCAGGCCGTTCTCGAGGGTCGGCAGTTCAGTGCAGAGCATGCAGATCAGCTGCCATTCCTGGTCGTAGACCGTGATCGGCCGAGCGGTCATGGCCAGGACGTAGTTCTTGGCCAGCATGGAATCGATGTTGGGGTGCAGGGTCGAGGGGAACTGGGTGAGGCCGATCTTCAGCTCGCCGCTGCCGCCGGCCCGGGCCGACGGCGGCCCGACGAGGGCGGCCGCGAGGCCGAGGACCAGGCCCAGGAGGGCCCCCCTGAGGACTGCCGGTCTTCTGAACGCCATCCCTGTGAGCATCGATCGTGCCAAGGTTCCAACCTCCTTCTGCGAGAGGATTTGGAGGGGCCGGCGCTAGCCGCCGCTTGCCAGCTCCTCCGATGTCTTGCCGCCGTGGGCGGCGGACCAGCCGTCCGGGTCCTCCAGGAAGGCGCGCACCTCGGCGACCCCGCCGGCGTCCAGATAGCCGCTGTCCTCGACCAGGGCGAGCGCGTCCCACCAAGTGCAAAGGCCGCGCAGGTTGACTCCCAGGTCGGCGAGCAGCGCCTTGCTCTGGGGAAAGATACCATAGTGGAAGATCACGAAGGTCTCGCTGATCTCGGCGCCGGCCTCGCGCAGGGCCTCGATGAAGTTGACCTTGGAGCCGCCGTCGGTCGCCAGGTCCTCGACCAGCAGGACCTTGGCGCCCTCGTGGAAGGTGCCCTCGATCTGGGCGTTGCGGCCGAAGCCCTTGGGCTTCTTGCGGACGTAGATCACCGGCAGGCCCAGGCGTTCGGCGATCCAGGCGGCGAAGGGGATGCCGGCGGTCTCGCCGCCGGCGATCACGTCCGGCGGGTCGGCGGCGGTCGCCTCGCGGATCAGCTCGACGCCCATGTCCATCAGGCGGGACCGGGCCTTGGGGAAGGAGATGATCCGCCGGCAGTCGACGTAGACTGGGCTGGCGCGGCCCGAGGTGAAGACGAAGGGCTGGTCGGGACGGAACAGGATGGCCTCGATGTCGAGCAGGATCTTCGCGGCGACGCGCGCCGTCTCGGGGCTCTCGGCCATGGCCTTGTCTTGGTCCTTCAAGGTCTCTTCCTGCGCTCCTGTTTATCGGTATTCTCGGCCTTGGGCAATGAAGCTGAGGGGCCGGCTGGGCGCGGCGCTTTACAAGCCGCCCGGCACTTGCCAAGTAGCTGGGCATGCGCCCCGGCAGGGAATGGGATTTCGGGATCTTGACCAAGGCCTTCGACCTGACGCTCTACCTGGTGATCGGCCCCGACGACGTCCCTGGCCGCGAGGTCGACGCGGTTACCTCCGCGGCGGTCGCCGGCGGGGTGACTCTGGTCCAGCTACGCGACAAGGCTGCGCCCGACGCCGAGGTGGCGGCGCTGGCCCGCCGCCTGCAGGAGGTCCTGGCGCCGCGCGGCCTGCCCCTGATCGTCAACGACCGCATCGAGGTGGCCCGCGAGATCGGCGCCGCCGGCGTCCACCTCGGCGTCGACGACCGTCCGGCCGTCGAGGCGCGGCGGATCCTCGGGCCCGAGGCGATCGTCGGGGTCTCCGCCGGGACCTTCGAGGAGGCCGATCTGGTCGATCCGGCCGTGGTCGACTACGTTGGCACCGGCGCCGTCTACGCCACGGCGACCAAGGCCGACGCCGGCGCGGCCATCGGCCTCGAAGGCCTCGCCGCGCTGCGGGCGCGCCTCGCGCTGCCCATGGTGGCGATCGGCGGGATCGGGCTTGCGACCGCGGCGGCGGTCGCCGCGACCGGGGTCGAGGGCATCGCCGTGGTCTCGGCGATCTGCGCCGCCGGCGATCCCGAGGCGGCGGCCAGGGATCTGCGCGAAGCCGTCGATCAAGGCCGCAGCCGTAACGGCGGCGGGACGGGGGCGAGTTAGTCGGGGCCAGTTAGTCGGGGGGGCGGTTAACCTTTCCTCCACGGCCGGCGGCGCAGGCTGGGAGAGTTGCGCTGCAGACAGAGACAGCACCCATGGCGCGGCGTATCGCGCTTCCCCGTCGAACCACGCCCGGCCGGGTCTTCTTCGGCCTGCTGGTCGCCTGCGCGCTGCCCGGGGCCTTCCTCGGGCTGGTCGGCGCTGCGGAGTCCGGCCTCCTGCTCCGGCCCCACGAGGCCCTGCCCGGGATCGCCGCCTTTGCCCTGGTGTTCCTCTTCTTCGCCCTGCCGGCCGCGGTCTGCCTGGGTCTGCCCCTGCTGTGGCTGCTGCGCCGCCTGGCGCGGGAGAGCTGGTGGGCCTTCGTCCTGGGCGGCGCGCTGGCCGCGGTGCTCTGGGCCGCCTTGGTCCAGGCCCCGCCCGAGGACCCCGCGGCGGCGGGCGACGAGGCCGCCACCTGGCGTTTCCTTCTCGCCGTGGCCCTGCCGGGCGGCCTGGCCGGGCTGGGCTTCTGGCTGACCGCCTACCTGCCCGGCGGGCAGCGCCCGCGCCGAACCCGGCGCCAGGCCAGCCTCGAGGGCGAGCCGCCGGCGGTCTAGCTGCCCAGGGTCCTCGCGACCTCGATTTCGAAGGCGCTGCCGGAGCCCACCAGGATCTGCAGGACGAGAACGCGCGCTTCCTCGGCGCCGGGCGGGCGGCCGCGCGGCATCCGCAGGACTAGGTCTTCCACGACGTGCTTCTCGCCCGGCGCCAGGCTCACGGCGTAGTCCACGCGAGGACCCTCTGCGTCCCGACGGCCGAGCGGCTCGCCGGTCGTCTTGTCCAGGTAGGCGGCGGCGAGCCGGAAGCCGGCGACATCCAGGGCCTGGGGGTAGTTGCGGTTGGGCTCGAGGGCGACCGCCTCGATCACGAGGACCTCGACGCCCGCGCGCACTTCGAGCCGGCAATGGCCCCGGGCCCAGAGGCCCCAGTCGCTGCCATAGGTGTTGACGTAGACCGGCTCGGAAGCCGCGGCCCTAGACGCGGCATCCGTCGCGGCGAGTCCCAGGATCAGCGCAAAGGCCGAAATGACGGCGGTCACTTTCAACGACAGGGCCTCCCTTAACCCCGGCGGACGGATCCATTCTGCCGCATGACGAGGACGCCCGCCCCGGCAATCAGGATCATGCCAATCACCGTTACGACATCGGGCCTCTCGGCGAAAAACACGAAGCCCCAAAAGGCCGCGAAGACCAGATAGGCGTAGTCGAAGGTCGCGATGATCGCCGGTGGGCCGGACTGGTAGGCCTTGGCGACGCCCGCGCTGACCGCGACGACGAGCAGGGCCATAAGCGCCACCAGCCCCCATTCCCGTTCTCCCATCGGCACCCAGTGTCCGAGCAGGAAGAGATCGGCCGAGGCCTCTCGCGGACCGCTCCCCCAGAGGGCGATGGCGCCGGTCGCGACCGCTCCGGCCAGGAGGAAGGAGAGGTTCAAGGCCAGGGACAGCACCAGCGGCTCCTCACCGCCGCACCTGCTGCGGGTGATGATCATGGCGAGGGCGTAGAGGATCGCCGAAAGGACGGGCAAGAGCATCGCAGGCGAGAAGGCCTCCGTGCCGGGCCTAAGAGTCACCAGGACGCCGAGGAAACCGAGCACGAGGGCCAGGGCCCGCCGCAGCCCCACCGGCTCGCGGATGAGAAGCGCCGAGAAGAGCGCGATGAACAGCGGCCCGGTGTAGAGGGCGGCGGCGACCACGGAGAGGTTCAGGACCGGCAGCGCCATGTAGAACGCGATCCACATCGACACCAGCAGGCCGCTGCGCAGGACGATCCAAAGCAGGACGTCCTGTCCCATCACCCAAGGCCGACGGCGGAACAGCAAGGGCAGGACCGCAATCGGGATCGCCAGGATCGAGCGCAGCACGAAGATCTGCCACAGCGTCAGTTCGGTGCTGACCTGCTTGACCAGGGCATCGCCCAGGGACATCAGGAAGACCGACGCCAGGATTATGACGATCCCCAGCGTCGTGTTTTCCCGGGAACGATGGATCGATCGGTCCATGGCACAGGCCCAAGCAGCTTAAAAATGAATCTGGGTAACGTATTAAGCTGTGCTAAGCTCGGTTTTCAAATGAGTTATCCGCCAGTATGCATTACTTGGAATTATGAATAAGCTGCGCAGGAACCTTCCGCCCCTGGCCAGCCTCCTCCCTTTCGAGGCCGCGGCCCGGCTCGAGAGCTTCACCCAGGCCGCCGAGGAGCTGCACCTGACCCAGGCCGCCGTCAGCCGCCAGATCCGGGCCCTGGAGGAGGACTTGGGAGTCCGTCTCTTCGAGCGCCGCCATCGGGCCGTGTTCCTCACCGAGACGGGCCGCGATTTCGGACGCGCGGTCACGGCCGGGCTGGAGAGCATCGGCGCCCGGGCGGCCGACCTGCGCGGCCAGCCGCGCAGCGGCGAGGTGGTCCTCTTCGCCGAGCTTTGCTACGCCTTCTACTGGGTCATGCCCCAGCTTTCCGACTTTCACCAACGCCAGCCCCGGATCGATGTCCGCGTGACCGCATCGACCATGCCGGTCGCCCGGTCGCACGAGGACTTCGACGTGGCCCTGCAGACCTCCGGTCGCGCCAGCGGCAACCATGTCCTGGCCTTCACCGCGTCGGACGAGGTCTTCCCGGTGTGCAGCCCGGCCTATCTGGAAGGACGACGGGCGCCGCTGTCACCGGCCGATCTGCCGGACCACGACCTGCTGCACCACAAGGTCGAGCCGCAGGACTGGCTGGAATGGGACGACTGGCTGGAGCAACTGGGCCTGGACCTGCGGGTCGGCCGCAAAGGGGCGGTCTTCGACAGCTATCCGGTCCTGATCCAGGCTGCCGTGGAAGGTCACGGCATCGGGCTGGGATGGCGGCGCGCGGTCGAGAAGCTCCTGCAATCCGGGAGCCTGGTTCGGCCGTTCGAGGAAGGCGTCGTGCTTCGGCAAGGCCTGTCGGTCTATCGGCGGGACGGAGCCCAGTCCCGCCCCGAAGCCGAAGCCCTGCTGTCGTGGCTCAAGGCCCGGCTGGCCTGAAGCGGGGCGTCGGGTTCTCTCCTCGCAGTCCTCGCGTGAGCAGGGAGAGAAAGGCGGGCTAGAGGTACATCTCCTCGATATCGACCGTCGATTCCTGGCCCACAGAGTCGAAGTGCGCGGCCAGCCAGGCGTCGGTCCGGGCCCGGCCGATCTCGAAGAGGTGCTCCAGGAAGGCTCGGTCGGCGTTGAGCTTGCTGGAGACGCCGAGGTCGGACATCACGTCCTCGGCGTGGATCACGTGCAGCAGCAGGCGCTTGAGGCGGCCGCCGTGGTCGAAGCCGTCGTCGATCAGGCGGGTGACGAAGTTGATCGCCCGCATCTCCCGCATCAGGCTGGCGTTGAAGGTCAGGACGTTCAGGCGGTCCAGGATCTCCTGGGCGCTGGTCGGCACGCTGTCGCTGTTGATCGGGTTGAGCTGGACCAGCAGGATGTCCGGGCAGTCGGCGTGATAGATCAGCGGATAGATCGCCGGGTTGCCCATGTAGCCGCCGTCCCAGTAGGCCTCCTCGCCGATCTCCACCGCCTGGTGCAGGAAGGGCAGGCAGGTCGAGGCGACCACCGCGTCCAGCTCCATCTCCGAGAGGTCGAAGATCTTGATCCGGCCGCGCTTGACGTTGGTCGCCGAGACGAAGAGCTTGACCGCCCGGCAGCCGCGCAGGACCTCGAAATCGATCATGTCCTTCAGGATCTCGCGCAGCGGGTTCAGGTCGAAGACGTTGTAGTGATAGGGGGAGAAGACCCGGGACATCATGTCCATCACCCAGTAGCCGGGCGAGAAGTCCATGCGGCCCGGGCCCATCAGCCGATCGAGGGCGCTGGGCTGGAGCGGCGAGAGGGCGGCGATCTGGGCGACGCGCTCCCAGAAGGCGCGCAGCATCCGTCGCGCCTCCTCGCGGCCGCCGACGGCCAGGCCGTAGGCCATGACCGTGCCGTTGACGGCCCCGGCGCTGGTCCCCGTGATGCCCTCGATCGCGACCCGGTCGTCCTCCAGCAGGCGGTCCAGGACGCCCCAGGTGAAGGCCCCATGGGCCCCGCCGCCCTGGAGCGCCAGGTTGATCCGGCGGACCCCGGCGCCGCGCGGCCAGGGCTCGGCGCAGGCTCGGGATCCGGAGTTGCTGCGGGTGTTCTGATCGGACATTGCCATCCCATTAAGACTCGACTAACAGCCCCATAGGTAAATTCTTTGCTATCGTGACGAAATACGACTAAGCGGTGACACAGGTCACACTGCAGCGTCCTGTGCTAAGCTAAGGCTTTCAAGGGTTAATAAGCGGCCAAAGACGAGGCCAAAGACGAGGATTGGCTTGGTGAACGAGGTCCCACGCACAGCCGGCCTGACCCGTTTTCTGGGCCGTTCGACGCAGCCGCTGCGGGTGTTGTCGATCGACGGCGGTGGGATTCGCGGCATCATCCCGGCGCTGGTCCTGGCCGATATCGAGCGGCGGGTCGGCAAGCCGATCTCCCAGATCTTCGACCTCATCGTCGGGACCTCCATCGGCGGCCTGATCGGGCTCGCCCTGGTGACCCCGGACGGCGAGGGCAAGCCCAGGTTCTCCGCGCGCACCCTCTCCCGGCTGATCGAGAAGAACGCCGACCGGGTCTTCGAGCGTTCGCTCTGGCACAAGGTGACCGCGGTCGGCAACCTGGCGAACAGCAAGTACCCCGAGGAAGGTTTCAACCGCGTCCTGACGGAGATGTTCGGCGAGGTCAAGCTCTCGGAGGCCCTGACCAGCGTCATGGTCACCTCCTACGAGATCGAGCGCCGGATTCCCTTCTTCTTCCGCAGCCGCAACGCCCGGCTCCGCGAAGGCTACGACTTCCCCATGTCCCAGGTGGTGCGGGCGACCACGGCGGCGCCGACCTACTTCGAGCCGGCCCACGTCCCCTCCGAGGACGGCCACGACTACTTCGCCCTGGTCGACGGCGCGGTCTTCGCCTACAACCCGGCGCTCTGCGCCCTGATCGAGGCGCAGGAGATCGCCGAGGGCAACCGCGAGATCTTCATGGTCTCCCTCGGCGCCGGCGAGCTGACCCGGCGCCTGCCCTACGACGAGTGCCGCAACTGGGGCGCGGCGACCTGGGCCCAGCCCTTGTTCTCGCTGATGTGCGACGGCGTCGCCCACTCGGTCGACTACCAGATCCGCCACATCCTGCAGCAGGGCGCCAACGGCCGGCCGAACTATTTCCGCTTCCAGGTCCGTCTCGACGTCGGCAACGACGACATGGACGACACCAGCCGCTCCAACGTCCGGGTCCTGAAGCTCCTGGCCGAGGACATGATCCTCAAGAACCGCCGGACCCTGAAGGAGCTCTCCGGCTATTTGCTCGAGTGGAGCCGGGCGGCCTAAACTGCGCCCCGCAGCTTAGCGGGGGCTCCATGACCGATTCGGTACTGCTTCGGCGCGACGGCGCGGTCGCGACCATCGTCCTCAACCGTCCGGACAAGCGCAATGCGCTGACCCTGGAGATGTGGGAGCGCCTGGGCGCGCTCCTGGCCGAGGTCGAGGCCGACGACAGCCTGCGCTGCCTGGTCCTGCGCGGCGCCGGCGAGGCCGCCTTCGCGGCCGGCGCCGACATCGCCGAGTTCCCGACGCTCCGCGCCTCGGCCGCCCAGGCCAAGGCCTATGCCGAGCGCATGGAGCCGGCCCTGGAGGGCCTGAAGCGCTGCCGGCATCCCAGCGTCGCCATGATCCTGGGCGCCTGCAGCGGCGGCGGCCTGGAGCTGGCCGCGCTCTGCGACATCCGGATCTGCGGCGAGAGCGCGCGCCTGGGGATCCCGATCAACCGGATCGGCCACGCCTTGCCCTATCCCGGGCTCGAGGCCCTGGTCGCTCTGGTCGGGCGGGCCGGCGCCGCCGAGCTGCTGCTCGAGGGCCGGGTCCTGACCGCCGCCGAGGCCCAGGCCCGCGGCCTGGTCCAGCGGGTGCTGCCCGACGCCGAGGTCGAGGCCGAGGTCCAGGCGACCGCGGCACGGATCGCCGCCGGGGCGCCCCTGGCCGCGCGCCTGCACCGGGCCTGCCTGAACCGCCTGGAGGACCCCAGGCCGCTCAGCGCCGCCGAGGCGGAGCTGCCCTACAGCGCCTGCGACAGCGCCGACTACCGGGAGGGCATCGAGGCCTTCCTCGCCAAGCGGCCGCCGCGTTTCCAGGGCCGCTAGCCGAGGGGCCTGGCCCCGCTTCAAATCCTCGTGAGATCGGGGTCCGTTAACCGGATTTTCCCCCGAGGCGGCTTCAGTGAAGGTCCTTCGAGGAGAAACGGACATGGCGGAGCTCGGCTCCAGGGACTGGCACTCGGTGCGCGTCAAGGTCGACCTCTCGACCCTGCCGCGGACAGTCGACCTCTCGCCCAAGCGCGGCGGGGCGGTGGTCCAGATCGTCTTCGGCATCGCCTGGAGCGTCTTCATCTGGAGCATGCTGATCGACGTGCGGCAGGAGGATCTGCCCGTCCTGCTCTTCGCGGTGCCCTTTTCGCTGATCGGCCTGGGCCTGGCCCTGAACGGCCTCGCGACCCTGCGCCGCAAGCGCAGCGCCGTCTTCCGCGGCGACGGCGTCGAGGTCGAGGGCCGGGGCCTTTGGGGCGCGGACTCCTGGTACCAGCCCTACACGGCCTTCAAGGGCGTCCTGCATCGCGAGGAGGTCGTCAAGCGCAAGAACAGCAGCACGACCTACCAGATCGTCGAGCTGCTGCACGACGATCCCAAGCGCTGCGTCCTGCTCTACGTCCGGCCCACGACGAAGCTGCCGCGCGAGCGCTGGGAAAGCTACGCGCGCTTGCTCAAGCTGCCGGCGCTCGAGGCCGGGGCGGCCGGCGTCGTCGAGCGGGATCACGGCGACCTGGACAAGTCGCTGAAGGACCTCGTCGATGAGGGCAAGGTGAGCCATGCCTTCGACCCCGACGCCGAAGCGCCTCGGGGCCTCTACGTCGAGCGCCGCGACGCGGACTCGCTCAAGGTCGTGATCACCGCGGGCCGCTATCCGCTGTGGTTCCTGGGGCTCTTCATGCTCGCGGGCGCGGCCATGACGGTCGGCGCCTTCTTCACGGACGAGAACCCCTACGCCCTCTTCGGCGCCGGCCTGCTGTTCGGCGGCCTGCCGGGCTGGATGCTGGTCCGGGACCGGGCCGCGCGCCGCGAGATCAGCCTGGACCGCCGCCGCCTCACGGTGACCGACGCCCTGCGGTCGAGCCGCCACAGCCGCGACGGGCTGACGCTGGACGAGATCGAGTCGATCGCGATCCGGCCGGCCCGCGGCAACTCCGGGCGCGAGCTGGTGATCGCCAGCGACCGCGGCCCGATCCGCGTCGGCCTGGGCCTGTCGAAAGAAGCGCTGGCCTGGCTCAAGGACTTCCTCACCGCGGCCATCGCGACGGCGTGACCCGGCTGCCGGGCCTGCGCGCCGCCGTCAGCCGCGGCGCCGCCTGCGTTGCGCCTCGTAGCGCTTTGCCAGGACCTCGGGCGAGATCCCGAGGTGGAACAGCAGGTGGATCTCGATCCAGCCCCAGACGATGGCGAGGGGCCGGCGGCCCTCGAAGCGCCGCGACGAGGTGGTCAGGGGCGGGTCCTCGATGCAGCAGGTCCGGCCGCTGCGCTCCAGGCGCCGCGTGAAGTCGTAGTCCTCCATCAGCGCGATCTGGCGGATGCCGCCGATCTCGTCGTAGGCGCTGCGCCTGACGAAGATCGCCGAGTCGCCGTAGTAGTAGCCCAGGCTCCGGATCCGGGCGTAGAAGCCGGTCAGCCAGCGGCTGAAGGGCGTGTCGCCGTCGAAGACCAGGCGGAAGTTGCCGCCCGGACAGGCCGGATCGGCGGCCAGGGTCTCGAGAATCTGCGCCAGCCCGCCGACGGGAAAGCGGGAATCGGCGTGCAGGAAGAGGAGGATCTCGCCCTGCGCCGCCTCGGCGCCGGTGGCGAGCTGCCGGCCGCGGCCGGGCGCCGAGGGCAACAGCCGCGCGCCGGCGGCCCGGGCGACCGCCTCGGTCCCGTCCTCGCTGCCGCCGTCGACGACGATGACCTCGTGTTCGGGTGCTTCGGCGGCAAGCTCGGCCAGGAGGCTCGGCAGGCGCCGCGCCTCGTTCAGGGTCGGCACGACGACCGAGATCATTCCGGGCTTCCCCTGCCGGGCGCCGGCTTCAGTCCGATCCGATCCAACGCGGCCTGGTGGTGGCGCCATCCCTTTCCCAGCCACTTCCGAAGGACGCTCCGGACCGCAGGATTGCGCGAGCGCCTGGCCAGAGTCGACCCGCTTGCCTCGTGCCAAAGCGCGTGGACCCAGTCGTAGAGCCGGCTGCGGTCCTCCGGGGGCAGGGCTGCGAGCGCCTGGGTCAGGTAGATCCGGCCGAAGGCCACGTGGCGCGCCTCGTCGCGGGCGATCAGGCGATTGATCTGCTTGAGCAAGGGGCAGGGCAGGAACTCGACGAGGGTGTCCTGGAGACGCAGGACCTCGCCTTCGACCACGACGTTGAAGGCCACCATGGCGCCCAGGGTGCCGGCCGGCCCCTCGGCCGCGGCTTCGAGCGCCGATTCCAGGCCGCCTTCCATCGGGGCGATGCCGCCGAGGCGATCGAGATAGCGCCCGTAGACCTCCGCATGCCTCATCTCGTCGGCGAGCTGAAAGGCCATGCAGTCGCGGGCCGCTCCGGCTTCGAGTTCGGAAAGCAGCTTCCGGCACATCCCGGCCGTCGCCATCTCGCCATGATAGAGCTGGCTGATCGCAAAGCGCGCCTGGTCGCGGGTCACCCAGATCGGCAGCCGCGGGTCCCGGCGCCAGTCGATGTCCTGCGTCGCAGACCATTGCCCGGCACGGCCGTTGGCCGCCAGGCGCAAAAGGCGTTGCGCCGCTTCCCCGGGCTCCGACTCGATGCTGTGCTCCATGCTGAGGAACGGCCTTCCACGGCGGCGGATGATGGGCCCGCCTTTGATATCAATGCGGCCCGAGGGCCAGCGAGTCATGAGAGGTGAAATAGGCGCGGCCGTGGCGCCGGGAAGACACAAAGCGGTCGCGCGCTCTTCAAAGTCGCGTGAGGGCGATGAGAGGCCGCATCGTCCAACTCGTTGAGCTTCAGGTCGTCCTTGCGTTCTCGATCTTCCAGAGCCGCGGATCGCCGAGGCCTGCCTTCCCGCCGAAGATGCCTCCGCTATCCGCCCGCGGCGAAGCGGTCCGTGGCGGCGACGATGCGCGCCTGCGTGCCGGGGTCTCGGGCGTCATGCCCGGCCTGGCTCACGATCGCCAGCTCGCTGCCGGGCCAGCTCTGCGCGAGACGCTACGCCGCGGCGACCGGGCTGCCGAGGTCCAGGCGGCCGTTCTCCGCGATGGCGATCTCCGGGTAGAGGGCGGCCATGTCTCTGGCTTAGGACGCCTCGGGCCTAGGAGGGGCTGGCGAGGGGCGAGGCCTGGCGCAGCGCGCGGGGGCTCTGTCCGTAGCGGCCGGTGAAGGCGCGGGTGAAGGCGGCCGGCGAGCGGTAGCCGACCTGGGTCGCGATCCGCTGGATCGGCTCGAGCGTGCCGGCCAGCAGGTTCCTGGCCTTCTGGAGGCGCAGCTCGGCGAGGTAGCTCATCGGCGCGCAGCCCATCAGGGCCTGGAAGCGCTCGGCGAAGCGGCTGCGCGACATGCCGACCTCCCGCGCGATGCGCTCCAGGGTCCAGTCCTGCTCCAGGCTCCGGTGCATCAGGCTCAGCGCCCGGCCGATGCGCGGGTCGCCCAGGGCCTCGACGACCCCGCGCAGCGCCGGGTCCTGGTCGGCGCAGGTCCGTACGACCTCGATGAAGAGCGCTTCCGACAGGCGGATCACCGAGGCCGTGACGCCGGGCGACCCCGCGAACATCTGGCGGACGATCAGCCGCATCAGCTCGTCCAGCCAGGGCGCGCGGGCGCGCAGCTCGGCGCTGACCAGGAGGTAGGGCGGCAGGGCCCGCAGCAGCGGATGCTCGGCGCCGGTCGCGAAGTTCAGGTGGCCGCAGATCAGCTTGGTCTCGGCCTCGGCCTCCGGCTCGCCGCCATAGACCAGCACGCCCTCGCCGTCGTAGCCGGCGCGCTGCAGCACGTCCTCGAGCGTCGCCGGCGCGCGTCCGGGCCGGTCGCTGAGCAGGTGCGCCGCCCCGTTCGGAATGATGATCATGTCGCCCGGCTCCAGGACCACGTCGTGCTCCTCGCCGACGGCCACGTGGCAGCGGCCCTGGACCGCGAGGTGGAAGCGGGCGGCGCGGCCCTGGGCCGGGACCGCGACCGACCAGGGGGCCGAGAAGGCGGTCCGGAAGTACAGGGTCCCGCGCAGCTGCAGGACATCGAGGATGTCGCTCAGGACGTCCATATTGCAGATCTTCCCGATATGCTGGACGATAAGGTAAGTAGCAAGCCGCCTGCCGTCGAGTCCCCGGAGGAGCCATGGTCCGGATCAAGCGCGTCTATGCGCCGCCCGCGCCCGAGGACGGCTACCGGGTGCTGGTCGACCGGCTCTGGCCCCGCGGACTCGCCAAGGAGGCCGCCAGGGTCGATCTCTGGCTCAAGGAGATCGCGCCCTCGACCGAGCTGCGGAAATGGTTCGGTCACGATCCCGAACGCTGGCCGGACTTCACGCGCCGCTACCGCGAGGAGCTGAAGGCGCCCGAGCGGGTCGCCGCGCTGGACCGCCTGCGCCGCCTGCGGCAGGAGCGAGAGGCCGTCACCCTGCTGTACGGCGCCCGGGAGGAGGCGCTGACCCACGCCGCCCTGCTGAAGGATCTCCTGGCCGGGCGGCGCTGAAACCGCCCTTGGGCTAGATGGGGGCCGATGGCCCTCAGGCCGCCTGGGCTTCCAGGGCGTAGGTGGCGGCGCGCAGGTGGTCGATCAGGGCCTTGCGGTCGCCGAAGCCCGAGAGGTCCCGCGCCGCCACCGGCGCGCCGATGGTCACCGGGATCTCGCTGCCGATCTTGTTGACCACTTCCTTGAGCAGCAGCGACAGCCGCAGGGTCATGCTGAACTGGCTGACGATCTGGAAGGCGCGGCTGTTCTGCCCGGGGAAGTAGACCGGGACCACGGTCGCGTCCGAGTTCTGGATCAGCTTGGCCGTGAAGGGCTTCCATTCCGGATCGAAGGCGCGGCCGAAGGCTTTTTCGGAGGTCGAGACCGTGCCTCCGGGAAAGACGATCAGGCTGCCGCCCTGGCGCAGGTGCTCGAGCGCCAGGGCCCGGGACCGCAGGTTGGTCGCCAGGGCCTCGCGGGTCTCGGCAAAGTCGATCGGCAGCATGTAGCGGCGGATCTCCGGCGCCCGGAACAGCACCGAGTTGATCAGCACCTTGAAGTCCGGCCGCACCTTGCGGGCCAGGTCGCAGATGACGATGCCGTCGAGCACGCCGAAGGGATGGTTGGCGACGAAGACCACCGGACCTTGGCGCGGGATGGCGGCCAGGCGCGCCGCGTCGTAGCGCACCTTGAGCTCGAGCCGCCGCACGGCCTCCTCCCAGAAGTCCCGGTCGCGGGCGGTCTCCAGGTAGTCCAGGTACATCCGGTGCAGCCTCGGCTGCCCGGAGACCTTCTCGATGGCCCGGATGATCAGGCGGCGCAGCTTGCCGTCGGCATCCGCCGCATAGGTGAGGTCGCGCTCGGCGATCATCGACGTCCTGTCTCCCGAAACGAAGAGATGGGTCCGGAACCACGAGGGTCTAGAGGTCTTTGATGACCCTTTTGTGACGCGGGGACCGGCCCTGAAAGCGGTTCCCGACCAAGGGATTCGGCCAAGGGTTTCGGTCAGGTCCCGGCAGCCTTGCGATTGCCGAGAGCCCTGGCGCCGGCTGCGCCTGTGTTCTAAACAGCTTGGAGTCGGACGAGGCAAGCGGGATCTGGACCGATGCGCTCCAGCAAGGCGATTCACGTGATCGGCTGCCACGCCGAGGGCGAGGTCGGCGACGTCGTGGTCGGCGGCGTCGCGCCGCCGCCCGGCGAGACCCTCTGGGCCCAGTCGCGCTGGATCGCCGAGGACGGGACCCTGCGGGACTTCCTGCTCAACGAGCCGCGCGGCGGGGTCTTCCGCCACGTCAACCTGCTGGTCCCGGCCCTGGATCCGCGGGCCGCCATGGGCTTCATCATCATGGAGCCGATGCACACCCCGCCGATGTCGGGCTCCAACGCGATCTGCGTCGCGACCGTGCTGCTCGACGCCGGGCTCCTTGCCATGACCGAGCCGGAGACCCGCTTCCGTCTGGAGGCGCCGGGCGGCGTCATCGAGGTCGCGGCGGCCTGCCGCGACGGCAAGGCCGAGCGGATCACCATCCGCAACGTCGCCAGCTTCGCCGACAAGCTCGACGCGGCGCTGGAGGTCGAGGGCCTGGGCAGCTTGACGGTCGACACCGCCTACGGCGGCGACAGCTTCGTCGTCGTCGACGCGGCGGCGCTGGGCTTCGACCTGGTCGCCGGGGAGGCGAGGGAGCTGGCCGAGACCGGGGCCCGGATCACCGCGGCCGCCAACGCGCAGCTCGGTTTCCGGCATCCGGAGAATCCGGACTGGGCCCATATCTCCTTCTGCCTCTTCGCCGGTCCGACGGGGCGGGAGGAGGGCCTCTGGAGCGGCCGCAACGCCTGCTGCATCGATCCCGGCAAGATCGACCGCTCGCCGACCGGGACCGCGCTCTCGGCCCGCATGGCCCTGCTGCACGCCCGGGGCGAGATGAAGCCCGGCGACGGCTTCCGGGCCTCGTCGATCATCGGCTCCCGCTTCGAGGGCCGGATCGAGGCCGAGACCACGCTCGGCGGTCGCCCGGCCATCCTGCCCTCGATCTCCGGGCGGGCCTGGATCACCGGCAGCCACCAGTACCTGCTCGACCCCGACGACCCCTGGCCCGCCGGCTACCGCCTGTCCGACACCTGGCCGATGCCGAAGGCGCCGGCACGCTGAGCCGGAGACGCCAGCTTTCACCAACCACAGGCCTGCCGTCGCCAACCTTACGCCTACCCATGCCATCCACACGCCTACCGATGCCATCCACACGCCTGTCATTGCCGGACTTGATCCGGCAATCCATGGTCCCGACGGCACGATGGATCACCGGATCAAGTCCGGTGATGACAGTGGAGAGAACCCCGAAGGTGAAGCCCAAGAGACCATATCTGTTGTCGAGCTCGAGGCGCATTTCGTGAGGTTGCCGAAGGCCTTGACCCTGAGGCTGCCGGACCTCAGCCGCGCTCCGGCTCGCTGCCGCGGCGGTACTTGAAGACGCCGCTGCCCTCG
>JANQGU010000273.1 GCA_028282935.1 Kiloniellales bacterium | reverse complement strand
GATGGACAACTTCCAGCGCCTCGTCGCGCGGGTGTGAGGGCGTGGCGCGCAGGCGCGCCACCGTCGATACCCCTGCGTGACTCGGGCGCCCGTCAGTTGATCACCTCGGGCCGCGCCGGGCTCGGCTTGGCGAGCCACTCGCGCCCGCGCAGCATGGCCTTCCAGTAAACCGGCGGCAGGACCTTCTCCTTGAGGAGCCAGGCGAGCCGGCTGGGCTTGCGCCCGTTGATCAGCCAGCCCGGGAAGCTCGGCAGGAGCTTGCCGCCATAGCCGAACTCGGCCAGCACGATCTTGCCGCGCTCCACCGTCAGCGGGCAGGAGCCGTAGCCGTCGTAGTGCGCCACGCCCGAGGCCTTGCCCAGGTCGGCCAGCAGGTTCTGCGCCACCACCGGGGCCTGCTTGCGCGCCGCCGCCGCGGTCTTGGCGTTGGGCGCGTTCATCACGTCGCCCAGGCTCCAGACGTTCTCATAGGTCTTGTGGCGCAGGGTGTTCTGGTCGACGTCGACCCAGCCGGCCTGGTCGGCCAAGGGGCTGACCCGGACGAAGTCCGGGGCGCACTGCGGCGGGCAGACGTGAATCATGTCGAAGTCGCGGCCGAGCGTCTCCGTCTTGCCCTCGGCGTCGGTGGTCTCGAAGTAGGCGGTCTTCGCCGGCCCGTCGATGGCCACCAGGTTGCTGTTGAACATCAGGGCCGCGTCGTACCTGTCGACGTAGTTCATCAGGGCCGGGACGTAGTCCTTGACGCCGAAGAGCACCCCGCCGGCGTTGTGGAAGGCGACCTCGATGTCCTTCAGCGCCCCGGCGCGCTGCCAGTGGTCGGCCGAGAGGTACATCGCCTTCTGCGGCGCTCCGGCGCACTTGATCGGCATCGGCGGCTGGGTGAAGAGCGCGGTGCCCTGGCGCAGGCCCTTGACCAGCTCCCAGGTGTAGGGCGCCAGGTCGAAGCGGTAGTTCGAGGTCACGCCGTTCTTGCCCAGGGTGTCGACCAGCCCCTCGACCTTGTGCCAGTCCAGCTTCAAGCCCGGGCAGACCACCAGGCGGCCGTATTCGATCAGCCGGCAGCCCTCCAGCAGGACGGCGTTGCGCTCCGGCTCGAAGGCGGCGACCGCGGCCTTGATCCAGTGCACCTGGGGCGGCAGGACCGAGGACAGGGTCCGCACCGTCTGGTTGGCGCCGAAGACGCCGCCGCCGACCAGGGTCCAGCCCGGCTGGTAGTAGTGGATGTCCGCCGGGTCGATCACCGCGATCTCCAGCTCCGGCTCCCGGGCCAGAAGCGAGGAGGCGACCGCGATCCCGGCCGAGCCGGCGCCGACGATCACGACGTCGAACCGGCCGTCGACCGCGTCCGTGGGCGTCCGTCCATTGTTGGCGATGCGTCGGACCACGCCGTGCATGTCGTAGCCGGCGCCCTTGGTCTTGGCGAGGATCTCGGGCAGCCCCATCCGGCCGGCGCGGCTCAGCGACCAGAGGGTGACCGAGCGGGTGCCGCTGCGGCAGTAGGCCAGCGCCGGCTTGGGCGCGGCGTCCAGGGCCTTCCCGAAGGCGGCGGCGTCTTCGTCGCTCACCTTGCCGCTCTCGACCGGCAGGTAGTGCGATTCCATGCCGGCCTGCTTGGCGGCCTCCTCGATCTCGTGGAACAGGGGCTGGTCGTTGCCTTCCCCGTCCGGGCGGTTGCAGATGATGGTCTTGAAGCCGGCCTCGGCGATCGCCGAGACTTCGGCGACGGTGACCTGGGCCGCGACGCTGATCTCGCCGTCGAGTTTCTTGATTTCCATGTGACTTGCCTCCCTCCTTGGGCGCCTTGGGCCGCCCTGGGCTTTGTGCGTCAGAGCGCGTCGACCGGGATCTTCAGATAGTGGGTCCCGTTGTCCTCGGCCGGGGGCAGCTCGCCGGCGCGCATGTTGACCTGCACCGAGGGCAGGATCAGGACCGGCATCCCGAGCTCCTTGTCGCGGGCGCTGCGCATCGCCACGAAGTCGTCTTCGGTGACGCCGTTGCGGACGTGGATGTTCTGGGTCCGCTCGGCGGCGACGCTGGTCTCCCACTGGTAGTCGCGGCCGTTGGGCGCGTAGTCGTGGCAGAGGAACAGCCGGGTCTCGGGCGGCAGCGACAGGATCTTGCGGATCGACTTGAAGAGCTGGCGCGCGTCGCCCCCCGGGAAGTCGCAGCGGGCGGTGCCGAAGTCAGGCATGAACAGGGTGTCGCCGACGAAGGCCGCGTCGCCCACGACGTAGGTGACGCAGGCCGGCGTGTGCCCGGGGGTGTGGACGACCGAGGCGTCCAGCTCGCCGATGGCGAAGGTCTCGCCGTCCTCGAAGAGGTGGTCGAACTGGCGGCCGTCGGTGGTGAAGCCTTCCTCGGCGTTGAAGACCTTCTTGAAGACGCCCTGGACGACGTCGATCCGCGACCCGATGCCGATCCGGCCGCCCAGCTTATCCTTCAGATAGGGCGCGGCGGTCAGGTGATCGGCGTGGACGTGGGTCTCCAGGATCCAGTCGACCCCGAGGTCCTGCTCCCGCACGAAGGCGATGACCGCGTCGGCGGACTCGGTCGAGCTGCGGCCCGAGCTCGGGTCGTAGTCCTTGACCGAATCGACGATCGCCGCGCGGCGGCTCCCGGGATCCCAGACCACGTGGGTGGCGGTGAAGGTCGCCTGGTCGAAAAAGGTCTTTACCTCTGGATTCATAGGCTCTGCTCCCGAGATTGCCGCTGTTCTTGGCCGGCGCCGGCTTACCCCTGTGCTGTCGGTGGGGCTGGCGGTCTTGGCCGGTTCCAAGGCGCCGCCGGGGCCTCGGCGGAGGCCGCTGCGGCTGGCGCCCAGCGGACCCTAGGCTTGCGCCCCGGAGCCGTATGTGACTTAGTCACGTTTTCGTGATCGCAGATCCTGCCGCCGCCTTGGGACGCCCATGACCGAGCCCTGGATCGACCGCTTCCCGCAACTCGCCGCCCTGCCGGCGGAGGACCGGAGGCTGCTGACGGAACGCGCCGGGGTCGTCTCCCTGCCGGCCGGGGCGACGATCTTCGCGCCCGGCGTCGCGGCGGAGAGTTTCCTGCTGGTGCTCGACGGCACGGTGCGCGTGCAGCAGGTCTCGCCCTCCAGCGGGCGCGAGATCGTGCTCTACCGGGTCACCGGCGGCGAGACCTGCATCATGACCACCGCCTGCCTGCTGTCGGACGAGCGCTACGCCGCGGAGGGGATCGCCGAGACCGAGGTGACCGCGGTCGGGATCCCCAAGGCCGCCTTCGAGGAGGCGGTGGCCCGCTCGTCCGGGTTCCGTCGCCTGGTCTTCGCCGACTACGCGCAGCGCATCTCCGACCTGATGCACGTGGTCGAGGAGGTCGCCTTCGAACGCCTGGACAAGCGCCTGGCGCAGCGCCTGCTGGACCTCGCGGGAGCCGACGGCGCGGTGCTGGCCACGCACCAGGACCTTGCGGCCGAGCTCGGCACCGCCCGCGAGGTCATCGGCCGCCAGCTCAAGGAGCTCGAGCGGCGCGGCTGGGTCAGCCTGGCGCGCGGCCGGATCGCGCTCAAGGAACCCGGCCGCCTCCGCACCTTGGCGCGGGCGGATTAGCTAGTCACTTCGGCACCTCGGGAGAGTCACCCCCACCCCGACCCTCCCCCATCAAGGGGGAGGGCTTAAGGTCGCGGCCGCTGGTTTCTTCCCCCTCCCCCTTGATGGGGGAGGGTCGGGGTGGGGGTGGAACACCGAAGTGTGCCAGTTTTGCCAGTGCCACCCACGGTTCACTTCCGCAGCGTGACGCGGCCGGGCAGGGAGAGGTCGCCGGAGGCCACGTCGTGGACCCCGGTCACGCAGAGCAGCGGCACCTCGCCCTTCACGTTGACCTGAAGCTCGGCGGTGACCGCGTCAAAGGCGACGCTTTCGGCCCCGTCGAGGGGCACCGTGATCTTCGCCCTGCCGCCGTCCAGGATCGGGCTCATGCCCGGGCTGTCCAGGGCGATCGGCAGCATCGGCGCGGTCGCGGGCAGCAGGTCGACGCCGGGCGAGACGTCGCGCACCTTGAGCCCGGCGCCGCAGGCCTCGTCCTCGACCAGCACCACCCAATGGGAATGCCAGTCCGCGCCGTCGTTCGCCGGATCCCCGTCCCCGTTCTCGTCGAACAGCGGCGTGTCGTCGAAGTCCGGGTGCGCGGTGATCGCCAGGGCCAGGATGCCCGACTCGGGGTCGAAGCCGACCACGGCGGGGTCGAGGCCGGTCGGCCAGACGTAGGCCTCGACCTTGGAGCCCTCCAGCTTACCGATCGGCACGGGCTTCACGCTGCCGGCGGTGCCGGCGACCTCCATGATGAAGGTCGTCAGGCGGCCGTCGGTCGTGGCCGTCGCCGAGGTGATGTCGAAGGCGGGGCTCTTGTCCGCCGCGGTCGGGCTCTTGACGTCGTGGGCGCCGGCGCTTTGCACGACGGCGCCGGCGAAGAGGATGGACAAGGCAAGGCGTTTCATGACGGGCTCCAATAGTAGCGAGTCGATACTTTTGGACAGATAATCCATCTCCACCAATCTTGCAAGGGAAGTTTTTACTCGATACCATTTGGCATGCCCGGCCAGGACGACATCCCGGTGCTGCTGGAGCGCCTGTCGCGCATCCTGCAGAACGAGGCCCACGCCGGCGGCCTGAAGCCGACCCAGTGGGAGGCGCTGCGCTACCTGGCGCGCGCCAACCGCTTTTCCCGCAGTCCGACGGCGGTCACGGCCTATCTCGGCGTGACCAAGGGCACCGTGTCGCAGACCCTGAACGCCCTGGAACGCAAGGGGCTGATCCGCAAGCAGGCGGACCCCGGCGATCGGCGCAACGTCACCATCGAGGTGACCTGCGCCGGGCGGAATGTACTCGCGCGCGACCCCGTCGAGGCGATCTTGACCTCGGCCGCGCGGTTGAGCGCGGCGGAGCGGCGAGCCCTTTCGGCCGCCTTGGAGAAGCTGCTCACAGAAGCCCTGCGCCGCCGCGGCGGCCGCACCTTCGGGGTCTGCAGGTCCTGCCGGTTCTTCCAGATGCGCGCCAAAGGCGGCGCGCCGCACCGCTGCGCCCTGCTCGAAGTCCCCTTGTCCGGCGAGGACAGCGAGCGGATCTGCGTCGAGCAGGAGCCGCGCGCTTGAGGGGCGAGTCAGGCTCGCTGCCTTCAGAGCACGGTGACGACCTTCCAGATGCCCCAGAGATAGGCGACGAAGAGCAACGTGCGCAGCCACTCAGCAAGATCGAGGGTCCAGATCCCGTAGCCGATCCAGACTGCCAGGGTCAGGAGCCCGACCCAGATCAAAGGCGCCACTGAGCCTGGAAGGGCGACGAGGGGAGACTGCCGTTCGGCCTTGATCTCGGACGGAATCTCGCCGCAGTCGCCCTTGAGGACAAAGCGCGCGATGGCGCTCCAATTGGGTTCGACCAAGGCGGCGCCATGGCCGCCTCGAACGTAGCGCACTTGGGACAGCAGCCCCGGCTTCGCCTTCTTGCCGCTGAAGCCGTCGTGACCGGCGCTTCCTAGGTCCTGAAGGCGCAGCATTTGAATGGCCCGAGGGAAAAAGGCGACGACCCAGTCAGCGGAGGCGACGAGATTCAGCACTCGCTTCACCTGTTTCCTCTTCTCGGCGGTTGCCCAGTCGTAGCCGGTGCGCACGACGCTGCCGGCGAGGACGACGTTCTTGAAGCGGCAGGCCGGATAGTCGCGTAGCGCCCGGGCCAGGAGGTAGGTGCCGTTGCTGTGGCCGATGAAGGAGAACTCTGCCCGGGGATAGAGCGCCAGGGTTTCCGCATAGCGGTCCATGAACCACTCGACCTTGGCCCGGCGCTTCGTCGGAAGCAGAAAGGGCAGCATGGGGAAGTAGCCGTAGCTCGAGGTCTCTGTCGCCAGCCTGACGGTCTGCTCGCCTTCCTGCGCTAGGCGCAGGACGCGGCGCGCGACCTTATGCGTCCAGTAGCCCTTGTCCCGGATGCCGTGGAGGACGAACACCACGTCGGTTACGTCCTGGCGCTGGCGTTCGGGCGGCAGGTCGGAGGGGATGATCGCGCGCCGGTCGAGCGTCGCCTTGTCTTCGGTCAAGGCCGCCTCGAAGACGGCCCTGCGGGCGTCGCCGATGCTGCTTGGCTCGGCTTCGAAGCCCTCCGCCTGACTCGGCGCCGGCTTGGGGTCCGCCATCTCAATGACGTTGCCGTGTCCGGAAAAAGGAATGTCCAAGTAGACAAAGTCGTGGCCCGAGGCCAAGTCGATGTTGTCCTCAGGCGAGACCATATCGTCGACCGAGCCTAAAAGCTGGATCGTCATCGCGTCGCCGATGCCACGAGCCTCGGCCCGATTGCGCATGTGGAGCCACTGCACGCGCAGCTGGGTAATGAAGGGCGCCCCACGACGAATGCTCATGATCAGAGGTGGGCGTTGGAAGATCAGGGTCAGGAAGTGGGCAACAAGGACGCCCAGGAAAGAGACCACGGCGTTCGGCAGGGAGCGGTGATGGCTGATCTGCCAGCCGCGGTTCATCCCGGCCAAGAGCACGATTCGTTCGACCTTCTGGGCCCAGGGACGCGGACGATCAGTCGCCAGATCGCCATCGTCGAGGCCCGGCTCGAAGGGCGCAGCCTCGATGGCGCCACAGGCACAGACGTAGAGCTTGCGCGCCAGCAAGGCGCCGAGGCTGTGTCCGACTAGGAGAACGGACTCATATCCGCCCCGGCGTTCCTCCCAGCGCCGGTCGACACAGCGCAGCAGGTTCGCCACGATCTCTTCGGGCTGGTGCATGGACGCCCAGGAGGCCGGCAGGCTTGGCGTCAGCAGGTCGGCGTCGGGGAAGCGTTCTGCCACGATGTTCCGCACAGCGGCAAGCCGCTCCGGACTGCTCATGTAGGCGTGAAGCAGGACGACGAGGGACCGCGACCCGTCGCGCGCTTCGAACTTCGGCACCTTGGTTCCCATCACGTCCGGGCCTGTCCTCGATCACGGTTGGCGCGCCACCCGACCTCCTGCTGGACCCCCGCGAAAGGTCCAAGGTGACGCCTCGGATGTACCTCCGACGGTAGCCGAGCTGCTGCGCAGCGGCCAGCTTCGATCGAGGTGTCTCCGGGAATCGGCCGGGAATCGGCCGGGAATCGGATAGTGCTGGCCGCAGCGTCGAAGGGGCTTGGGCGTCGCCCTCTGGGGCACGAGACCTGTGGGGCGGGCCCTTCTGGGGCTTGGCGGGATCGGCCGGGGGCAGGCTATACTTCGGCAGGCGAAGCCATCGGCGGAGGGCCCGGGTGTGAACGACCGTCAGGACCTCGATCTCGGCGCGATCCGGCAGCGGCTCGAGGCGGAGCGGGCCGAGTTGCTGGAGCTCAGCGCCGGGGCCGCCGAGGAGCGCCGACCGGTCGAGCTGGACCAGCAGAGCGTCGGCCGGCTGTCGCGCATGGACGCCCTGCAGGTCCAGGCCATGGCCCAGGCGGTGGAGGGCCGCCGGCGCGGCCGGCTGCAGGCCATAGAGGCGGCGCTGAAGCGCCTCGAGACCGACGACTACGGCTACTGCAGCGATTGCGGCGAGGACATCCCGGCCAAGCGGCTGGAGATCGACCCGGCGACCATGCGCTGCGTCGACTGCGCTGGCTAGCGGCGAAGGGCCTCCCGGCATGGATCTCGGCTCCCTGAGCGGATACCTGACCGATGCCCTGCTGGTCCTGGCCGGCCTCTTCGTCCTGGCGGTCGGGCTCCTGGTCCTGGTGCTGGCCGCGCTCTACGTCGCCGACGTCACCCAGACCCGCCACGCGATCCGCCGCAACTACCCGGTGATCGGCCGGCTGCGCTATCTCTTCGAGCACCTCGGCACCTTCTTCCGCCAGTACTTCTTCGCCATGGACCGCGAGGAGCTGCCCTTCAACCGGGAGCAGCGGAGCTGGGTCTACCGGGCGGCCAAGGACCTGGACACCACCGTGCCCTTCGGCTCGACCCGCGACCTGCGCCCGGCGGGCACGGTGCTCTTCGTCAACAGCGCCTTCCCGACCCTCGACCGGGACTCGGTGCCGGCGCGGCCGATCACCCTCGGCCCGGACTGCCCCCGGCCCTACACCACCGCCAGCTTCTTCAACGTCTCGGCGATGAGCTTCGGCGCCATCTCCAAGCCGGCGGTCCGGGCCCTGTCCAAGGGCGCGGCCCTGGCCGGCTGCTGGCTGAACACCGGCGAGGGCGGCCTGACCGAGTGGCATCTCAAGGGCGGGGCCGACATCGTGTTCCAGATCGGCACCGCCAAGTACGGCGTCTGCGGCGAGGTCGGCGTGCTCGACGAGGGCCGCCTGGCCCGGATCGCGGCCGAGGACCAGGTCCGGATGTTCGAGATCAAGCTCAGCCAGGGCGCCAAGCCGGGCAAGGGCGGCATCCTGCCGGCCGCCAAGGTGACCGAGGAGATCGCCGCGATCCGGGGCATCCCGGCGGGCCGGGACTCGGTCAGCCCGAACCGCCACCTGGACACCGAGGACGTCGGCGACCTGCTCGACCTCGTCGCCCGGGTCCGCCGGGTCACCGGCAAGCCGACCGGGATCAAGACCGTGATCGGCGACGAGACCTGGATCGAGGACTTCTGCGGCGAGATCGTCGCCCGCGGCGCGGCCGCGGCGCCGGACTTCATCACCGTGGACAGCGCCGACGGCGGCACCGGCGCGGCGCCGGCCAGCCTGATCGACTTCGTCGGCCTGCCGATCCAGGAGAGCCTGCCGCTGGTGGTCGACACCCTGGAGGCCCACGGCCTGCGGCCGAGGATCAAGGTCGTCGCCTCGGGCAAGCTGATCAACCCCGGCCAGGTCGCCTGGGCGCTCTGCGTCGGCGCGGACTTCGTCGCCTCGGCGCGCGGCTTCATGTTCGCCCTGGGTTGCATCCAGGCCCTGCAGTGCAACAAGAACACCTGCCCGACCGGGGTGACGACCCACGATCCGCAGCTCCAGAAGGGCCTGGACCCGGTCGACAAGGCGCAGCGGGTCGCCAGCTACGCCCGCAACGTCATGCACGAGGTCGGGGTCATCGCCCATTCCTGCGGCGTCGCCGAGCCGCACGGCCTGCGCCGCTGCCACTGCCGCGTCGTCCAGGCGGACGGCAGCTCGCGCTCCCTCGACCGGCGGCGTCCCGAGGCGACGCCGGGCGCAGAGCGGCGGCGTGCCTGAGCGGTCAGCCTCTCTGAGTTCGCCGAGACGAGAGCCTTGGGGTGCAGCAGCGCTACCCGTCCTTCTTGGCGAAGGCGTAGCTCATGGCGGCGCCGAGGAGCGTCGCGGCCTCGCCCGTCAGCGCGTCGTTCAGGGCGAGGAGTCCGGCCACGGGGATGCTGAGGGCGATGACCGAGAAGCGGATGAACTGCCAGCCGATGCCCTTGCCGTCCCCCTGGGCGCGGTTGAAGTAGCCCCCGACGAGAACCACCGGCACCGCCAAGGCCAAGAGGCCACTGACCCATATCATGCGTCGTCTCCCCCGATACGATCCAGGCCGCCATGGTGCCGCCCGGCGCCGGGCGAGGAAAGGCGGTCGTCTCGACGCGGAGGTGTCGGTGGGACCGGGCTTTCGGCCGCTGCAGTCAGGCCGGGGTCACCCGGTAGCCGATCCTGGGGAAGTGGACGCAGAGCTGGCCGGCGCGCGGGTCGTCGCGCAGGATCGCGATGCGCTCGCGGTCGACCAGGCGGACCACGCCTTCGACCTCCGGGTCGCCGCCGTTGCCCTCGGGCCGGACCCGGACCGTTTGGCCCGGCGCCAGGCCTTGCGGATCGAGCGGGTCCTCGGCCTCCGGCGTCTCCGGCTCGGCGGCGCGGGCGATGTCCAGGGCCTCGGCGGCGGAGAGCGGGGCCGAGCGGCCGTGGCCGATCGCCGAGACCCGCTGCTCCCAGGCCTCCAGGGCCGGGAACTGCGACAGGAAGGCCGGGCCCTCGGCCCAGCGGCCGCGCAGGAACCAGACCAGGTGATAGGCCAGGGCGTCGGGCAGGCCGGGCCGCTCGCCCAGGAGGAAGCGGCGCCCGGTCTCCAGGCGCTGCTCGACCCAGCCGAGCTGGCCGCGGATCTGGGCGATGACGTGGGGCAGGTCGGCCTGGACCTGCTTCAGGTCGTGGTCGGGGCCGAGGTAGAGCCGGCCGCGGTCGCGCGCGAAGTCGGCCGGCAACTCGTCGGCCGCGGCGCCCAGGACCAGGCTGACGGAGTGGTCGAAGAGCGCGCCGTCGATCCAGCGGCCGACGCCCCAGACCATGCCGGCGGCCCCGTCGGGGCAGAAGCTGGGCTCCGGGAAGCGGCGCTCCAGCTCGCGCAGGATGCACTGGCTGTCGCAGTAGACCTCGGCGCCGACCTGCATCACCGGGGTGCGCCGGTAGCCGCCGGTCAGCGGCATGAGGTCCGGCTTCGGCGGCAGCCGCGGGATCTCCACCGAGAGCCACTCCAGGCCCTTGATGCCGAGGCCGACCCGCACCTTCTCGGAGACCGGCGACTGCGGGTAGTGGTGCAGGATGACGTCGTTCATGCTTCGCTCGCTCGCGTTGCTTCTGGCCAGGAGGTCAGCCTAGCGGCCGCGCGGCTCTGGGCAAGCCCTGCTTCGAGGAGGGCAGGGTGGGAAGGTTAGCTGGTCAGCCGGAATCTGCCCCTCACCCTCCCACCGCCTGACGGCTGCGGGCCCCTCCCTCTCCCCAGGGGAGTGGGATGTGCAGGCTTGGCGAGGCCTCCGGCCGAGCCTTAGCCGGAGCTGGGTGAGGGGTGATGCCGTGTTGTCGGGATCGCTTCTGGTGGAGCCGCTAACCCTGATTGAGCCCCAGCTCCTTCTGCTTCTTCTTCGTCAGGCCGAGGGAGACGATGCGGTGAGACTCCCGCAGGTAGGCCTTGAGATCGTCGTCGGAGAGCCCGGGCTTGTCGTAGTGCTGGATCCACTTCATCCCGCGCGAGGCGAGGTAGGGCGCCGGGCGCAGGCCCGGCTGCTCCTGCAGCATCTCGTAGGCGATGTCGGAGACCTTGAAGGTGAAGCGCGCTTCCTCGCCGTCGTGCCAGCCGCCGATGGCGAAGACCTTGCCGCCGACCTTCCAGACGTGGGACCCGCCCCATTGCACGACGTGGCTGGTCGCGGGCAGGGAGGCGCAGAAGCTGTTGTATTCCTCGTAGGTCATCGCGGGGACTCCTTAGCAGTTCTGCCCGCGGGTGTCAGCCGCGGGCGGGCTAGAGATAGGTCCCCGCGAGGGTGAAGAGCTCGCCGCCGAGGCCGAGCTTGAAGCGGGCCACGCCCGGCGCCGCCGCGCTCACGCCGCCGAGGTCGAGCCAGCGGGTCTCGCCCGTCTTGAGGGCCAGGAGGCCGCGCCAGAGCAGCAGGTTGTGGGCCTTGTCGCGCCGGCCCTCGGGGCTGGTCCAGCCGGCGTAGTAGGTGGCGCTGGCGCCGTGGCGGACCAGGACGATTCCCGCCCGCAGCTCGCCGCCGGCCTCGGCGCAAAGGTGCAGGACCTCCCGACCCGGCCGCCCGGCCTCGGCCAGGGCGGCGATGAAGGCGCCGCTGGGCCCGGCGAAGCGCCGGCCGCGGCGGAAGCGGTCGTAGCGCGCCAGGGACTCCGCCAGCCAGTGGCCGCCCAGGTCGGCCTTGACCTTCAGCCGCCGCCGCTCTGCGGCCTTCAGGGCGTTGCGCCACTTGACGTGCAGCCCGGACCTCAGCGCCGCCTCGCCCGGCGCCAGGTCCAGCCAGAGCGAGCTGTAGCCGGTCACCATGCGGCGGCAGCCCAGGCGGCGCATCAGCGCGTCGCTGGCGGGCGCCTCCGGCAGCTCGGGCAGCCAGAGCAGCGGCGCCCGCCGGCGCAGGCCGAAGCAGCCCCGGATCGCCCGCAGGACCTCGGCCCGCGTGGCCGCCTCGGGCGCGGCCTCCAGCCAGACCGGTCCGCGCAGGATCCGCTGCAGGCGGCCGAGCGGCCCGAGACCGCGGCTGAAGACCTGCACCAGCGCCAGGTCCCGGCCGCCGTACGAGACCAGGCCGCGGGCGACGCTCTGCCTGGAACAGCGGGTCACCGCTTCGCCGTAGGACCAGGACTGCTCCAGCGCGGACTTGCCGGCGCGCCTTAGCAGCCGCTCCCACTCCGGCCGCGCGCAGGCGTCCCAGGCGATCTCGATCGGGGCGGAAGGCGGCGACACGGGCGGGCAGGATCCTTCCGGCCGGGCGGTGACATCTCTATAACCTTCTGCTTATGGCATTGGTTTCGAAACAGGACCAGACCCTTCGCGGCCGGCGGATCCCGCGCCGCCGCTTCACCGGCTGGGCGGCGCTCTACTTCGCGCTCTTCTTCTGCCTGCCGGTCCTGACCCTCGCCTTCCTCCTCGACCTCGCCCTCTACCTCGTCTTCGACCGCCTCTTCGACGCCTGCTACGGCCTGCTGTGCTTCTTTGCATAGCTTGCGGCGGTGCGCTTCTGATACCCCTTCTCCTCGGAAGTGAATGGTCAAACCCCGAGTGATCCTGAATGCCTCGCAGACCTGTTCGAGTCTTCTTAGCCTGGGTTTTCCTCTTCTTTGCGCTTGGCTCGTTCGACCCCCGGGCCGGTGAACCGGAAGCCTTGAGAGACGCCCAGGCGCTTCGGGCCGAAGGACGCTACGCAGAGGCCTTGGTGCTCGCGCGCGCCGCTCTGGCGCAAAGTGAAGCCGAGCTTGGGGAGCGGCATCCGGCGACGGCGAGGGTCCTGAGCACCCTGGGCAGGGTTCTGATGGCGCTGAGCCGCCTCGCTGAAGCCGAGCCCGTCCTCACGAGGGCATTGGAGATTCGCGAAGCGGCCTTGGACCCCGATCATCCCGATACGGCCGAGAGCGTTCATATCCTCGGGCTCTTGCGGGTGGAGCAGGGCAGGTACGAGGATGCCGTGCCGCTGCACCGCAGGGCGCTCGCCACTAGGGAAAAGGTCTTTGGGCCGGATCATCCGGCCGTGGCGGAGAGCCTGAGCGCCTCGGCGGAACTGGCGCGTTTCAGAGGCCAAATGACCGAAGCGGCGAAACTCTATAAGCGCTCTCTGGAAATCCGTGAAGAGAAACTGGGAGAGGGCCATCCGGATGTTGCGGAGAGCCTCGGAGGTCTCGCCTTGGTCCGGCTGGAGCAAGGGAGTGTTGGAAAAGCCGAAGACCTCTATCGGCGCTCGCTGGAGATACGCGAGGCGTCTCTAGGGCCTCAACATCCGTATGTCGCCAAGAGTCTGAACAATCTTGGGTTGGTTCTTCTCTCGATGGGTCGCCGCGGCGAAGCCGAGCGGCTGCTGACCGAGGCTCACGATCGCTGGTTGGCAAACTTGGGACCGGACCACATCGCGATTGCCGATGTCCATTGGAGCTTAGGAACGCTCCGCAAAATGCAGAAGCGCTACGACGAGGCCTTGGCACACTTTCATAGGTCGGTCTCGACCTTCGAGCGCCTTTGGACAGACGTCCATCCGCGATTTGCGAACGTATTGACCAGCCTTGGCGCCACGTATGTAGCGATAGGAGACCATGCGGCGGCCGAATCGTCATACCGTCGGGCCTTGTCGGTTCTGGAATCGACGCTTGGGCCCGATCATCCTCGTTCTCGCGAGATGATGAAGAAGCTCTCGGTGGTGCTCCAACTGCTCGGCCGGCACGACGATGCCGCAGCCATGTCGGCGCGGTCGAAGGGACGCTAGATCCTTCTCCTTCAGGCGCTCGTCGGCACCCTCTCGGTCAAGGGTGCCGACGAGCGCGTTCCGAGGCTTTTCCGCTCTGTTCAGCGGTAATCCGGGTTCGGGTAGTCGAAGCGGCAGCCGGCCTCCCACTTGGAGCGCTGGTTGCCGTGGGCCGGGATGCCGCCTGCGTCCTTCATCATGCGCGCCAGGTGCAGCAGGTTCCAGGTCATGAAGGTGGTGTTGCGGTTGGTGAAGTCGTTCTCCGGGCCGCCCGAGCCCGGGTCCATATAGGAGGGCCCCGGCCCGGCCTCGCCGAGCCAGGCGGCGTCGGCCTGGGGCGGGATGACGTAGCCCAGGTGCTGCAGGGAGTAGAGCACGTTCATGGCGCAGTGCTTGGCGCCGTCCTCGTTGCCGGTGACCAGGCAGCCGCCGACCCGGCCGTAGTAGGCGTACTGGCCTTCGGCGTTGAGGATGTGGGAGTTGGCGTAGAGCCGCTCGATGACCTGGGTGCAGACCGAGGACTTCTCGCCCAGCCAGATCGGCGTGGTGATCACCAGGATGTCGGCGGCCTCGACCTTCTTGTAGATCTCCGGCCAGTCGTCCTTGTCCCAGCCCTGCTCGGTCATGTCGGGGTAGACCCCGAAGGCGATGTCGTGGTCGACCGGCCGCAGCGCCTCGACCGCGACCCCGTTCTTCTCCAGGATCGCCCGGGCGATCCGGATCAGGCCGTCGGTGTGCGACAGCTCCGGCGACTTCTTGAGCGTGCAGTTCAGGAACAGGGCCTTGAGGTCGGAAAAATCCCAGGTGCTTTCGGAACACCACTTTTCCTGCAGTTCGTTCAACATGACGTCTCCTTGGGTGTGGAACCGGCGACTCCCTTTCGCCGCTGTCTAAGGTCTCATTTCCCGGCCGCGCGCGACAGACGGCCGACCCGCGTCGGCATCTCGGTGACGGCCTCGGCCTCCTTGGCCTCGCGCCGGTGTTTGATCACCTTGCCGTACCACTTCGCGGCCGGCGCCGCGCTCAGGCCGTGCGCCAGGATCGAAAGCGCGATCGTGAGAACGACCGTGACCAGGATGGTCTCGGCGCCCGGCGTCTCCGCCTCCTCCAGGATGAAGAGCGCGAAGAGGATCGAGGCCAGGCCGCGCGGCCCGAACCAGGCCAGGAAGCCGACGGTCGGCGCGCGCAGGCCGGTGCCGATCAGCGAGGCCGCGATCGGGATCATGCGCACCGCGGTCAGGCTGAGCAGGGCGTAGAGCAGGACCATCGGCCCGCTGTGGCCGATGGCCTCGGGCAGGATGGCGGCGCCGAAGACCAGGAAGGTCAGCAGGGTCAGGAGGTGGCCCTCGGCCTCGGCGAACTCGAAGAGGAAGCCGCAGCGCTCGCGCACCTGGTTGCCGAAGACCATGCCGGCGACGAAGGCGGCGATGAAGCCGTTGCCGCCGACCAACTCGGCGCCGGCGAAGGCCAGCAGGGCGACGCCCAGGATCGCCGGGCCCTGGTAGCTCTCGGCCATCCAGCCGGCCTTGACGGCGCCGTCGATCAGCCGCGCCGCGGCCCAGCCGACCACGGCCCCGGCCAGCGGGCCGAGGGTGATCTGCATGGTGCCGAAGACGATCCAGTTACGGTCGCCCTCGGTCGCGTGGGCCAGCGAGGCCAAGCAGGCGAAGAGCAGGACCAGCGGCAGGGCGATGCCGTCGTTGAGGCCGCTCTCGATGTTGAGGGCCTGGCGGATGCGCGCCGGGACCAGCGGGCTCGCCACCACGGACTGGCCGAGGGCGGCGTCGGTCGGCGCCAGGATCGCCGCCAGCAGGGCGGCCTCCCAGAGCCCGAGCCCCAGCGGCAGGGCCAGGCCCAGCAGGGTGCCGCAGAGGATGATCAGGGGCATGCCGACCAGCAGCATCCGGACCGGCAGGTCGTGGTCGCGGCGGACCACGCGCAGGTCGATCCGGGCGGCGTCGGAGAACAGCACCAGGACCAGGGTGACCTCGGCCAGGCCGTGGATGAAGCCGTGGCCGAAGTCCAGGTCGGCAATGTCCAGCGCCGCCCCGCCGATCGCCAGCCCGAAGGCCGCGAAGATCATGGGGCCGGTGAAGGGCGTCGCCTCCAGGCGGCGCGAGACCACGCCGAAAAGAATCACGCCCGCGGCGATGATCGCAAAAGCCTGGGTGTCCATCTCGCTCCAGCCTCCCTGAGCCGGGCGCCTGTGTCGTGCCCCCCTGCGGCGCGCGACCGACCGGCGAGCCCCTACCTAGATACGCTGGGCGGCCGAAAGGTTACACCAAAACCTCGCCTTGCGCCCTGCGGTGGCGGTCTTTCATCACCTTTCATTCCTGGATCCTCCTAGACTGGCCGGCGCCGAGCCCAGTTCACCGCCTGTCTGCGGAGGATCGAACTCGGCCGGAAGGTCTTCGCGGCCGGCGAGGAACCGGTGCCGGAGGAGGTCGAGGACGAGATGAGCAACGCCATTCTCGCCGCCCGCTCCCGATTCTGACTAGGGATCCTGGCTCCGGGTGGGCCGGCCGATGTAACGCTCGCGCCGCCGCCTGCGTCCAAGTCGAGACCACCCGAGTCGAGAGCCACGGAAATCCCCCATCAGTCCCCTATCGTATGGGCCTATGACATGTTCGCCGCGCTGACTCTCTTCATCGTCCTGACGCTC
>JANQGU010000200.1 GCA_028282935.1 Kiloniellales bacterium | reverse complement strand
CGCGCCGGTCGTGATGCGCGGCGAGGACGTCAAGGTCCACTTCCCGATCAAGAAGGGCATCCTGAAGCGCACCGTCGACCACGTCCGCGCCGTCGACGGCGTGACCCTGACGGTGCGCGAAGGCCACACGGTCGGCGTGGTCGGCGAGAGCGGCTCGGGCAAGACCACCCTCGGCCTGGCCCTGCTGCGCCTGCTGTCCTCCAAGGGCGGGATCGCCTTCAAGGGCGCGACCATCCAGGGCCTGGGCAGTGGCGCCCTGCAGCCGCTGCGGCGCGAGATGCAGATCGTCTTCCAGGACCCCTACGGCTCCTTGAGCCCGCGCCTCTCGGTCGGCCAGATCGTCGAGGAGGGCCTGAAGGTCCACGGCCTGGGCGACAGCGCGGCGGCGCGCGAGGAGATGATCGTCGCGGCGCTCGAGGAGGTCGGCCTGGACCCGGCCTCCCGCCACCGCTATCCGCACGAGTTCTCGGGCGGCCAGCGCCAGCGCGTCGCCATCGCCCGGGCCATGGTCCTGAAGCCGCGCTTCGTCGTGCTCGACGAGCCGACCTCGGCCCTCGACATGTCGGTCCAGGCCCAGATCGTCGACCTCTTGCGCGATCTGCAGGAACGGCACAAGCTGGCCTACATGTTCATCAGCCACGACCTGAAGGTTGTCCGCGCCCTCGCTGACGAGGTCATCGTGCTGCGCAACGGCCAGGTCATGGAGCACGGGCCGGCGCAGAAGATCTTCGAGACCCCCGACCACCCCTACACCCAGGCGCTGATGAAGGCCGCCTTCGAGCTGGAAGCGGTCGAGACCGGCGTGGTGTCCATGTAAAGGTAGGCCAAACCCTTGCGCCGGCTTCCCCCCTGCCTGCTGCCTCTCGTCCTGGTCCCCGTCCTGGCCCTGGCGCTGGTGGCGGCCTGCGCCGCGCCGCCGGCCGAGGAGAAGATCGAGACCAGGGTCGAGAACCCGGCCGAGAAGCTGCTGCTGGCCGGCTGGTACTACGAGGAGCGCAACAGCCCGCGGCCGGCCGAGCGCCTGATCCGCGAGGCGATCCAGATCTACCAGGCGAGCAGCGACCGGCTCGGCCTGGGCCACGCCTACCGGACCTACGGGCTGTTCCTGCGCTCCGCCGCGGTCAGGCGCGCGGCCGAGCTCTACGCCGAGGAGGGCTTCCTCGATCCGAGCATCACCTTGGACAACCGGTTGGCGCAGTCGATCGCCTACCTGGAGCGGGCGGCGACGCTCTACGAGCAGGAGGCCGCCTACGGCTGGGTGATCAACGCCCAGCTCCAGCTCGGCTACGGGCACCATTTCCAGAAGCAGACCGCCCAGGCCTGCGCCGCCTTCGACCGCAGCCTCAAGGTCTATCAGGAGCACAGGGCCTCGACCGAGGCCTCGATCCGGCTGCCCCCGGGCGAGAGCAGCTACGAGACCTTCGTGGCGGCCATGAAGGACCAATCCAACTGTCCGAAATGATCCGACGGCCCGAGGCCGTCGAGGTGCCCGCCCGGGTGGTTGAACGCCCGGGCGTTTCCCTGTAGCTCTCGGCCCGGACAGAGTCGGACCGAAGGATCGGCCGAGCAACGGGGACTTCGCGGATGGCGCTTCTCTTCAAGGGCGATATCGATCGTGGCGGCAGCTGGGAGCGGGCCCTGGCGCGCCACGCACCCGAGCTGGAGCTGCGCTCCTGGCCGGAGGTCGGCGATCCCGAGGGGATCGACTACGCCCTGGTCTGGGCGCCGCCGCCGGGCCTTCTGGCCAGCCTGCCGAACCTCAAGGCGATCTTCTCGATCGGCGCCGGCATCGACCACCTGGCCAGCGATCCCGAGCTGCCGCCGGCGGTGCCGGTCGTGCGCATGGTCGAGCCCGGCCTGACCAACGGCATGACCGAGTTCGTGGTCATGAGCGTGCTCTACCACCACCGCTTCATGCTCGACTACCTGGCCCAGCAGCGGGCCCGCGAATGGCGGGAGATCTCCCAGATCGGCCCGCAGGAGCGCCGGGTCGGGATCATGGGCCTGGGGGTCCTTGGCCAGGACGCCGCGCGGCGCCTGCTGGACTTCGGCTTCCCGGTCGCGGGCTGGAGCCGCAGCCCCAAGACTCTGCCCGGGGTCGCCAGCTTCGCCGGCGCCGAGGGCCTGGCGCCCTTCCTCGGGCAGAGCGACATCCTGGTCTGCCTGCTGCCCTCGACCGCCGAGACCCGGGGCCTGCTGAACGCCGGGACCCTGGCCGCCCTGCCGCGCGGCGCCGCGATCGTCAACGCCGGCCGCGGCGACCTGATCGTCGAGGCCGACCTGCTGTCCGCCCTCGACGCCGGCCAGGTCGGCGGCGCCACCCTGGACGTCTTTCCCGAGGAGCCGCTGCCGGCGGAGAGCCCCTTCTGGGACCACCCGCGGGTCGTCCTTACGCCCCACGTCGCCAGCATGACCATCCCCGACAGCGCGGCGGCGGCCGTGGTCGAACAGATCCGCCGCTTCGAGGCGGGCCAGGCGCTGGAGCACGTGGTCGAGATGGCGCGCGGCTACTGACCGCGGAGTCCGTCACCCGGCCCGGCAGAGACCGATCTTCCCGGAGAATCGGGGCCGGCCGACGGCGCCTTCGATTCCCCCGCCCGTAGAGGTCGGGCCGGCCGAGATGGGCAGGCATACGGTCACGAGCAGACCGCCGGCGTCCCGATTGCGGGCCTCGATCCTGCCGCCGTGCGCGATGACCAGCCGCTTGGCGATCGCCAGCCCCAGGCCGAAACCCTTGGCGCCGGTGTTCTTCGGGCCCCGGACGAAGGGCTCGAATATCGACGACAGGCCATCCTCCGGCAGGCCTGGACCCTCGTCCGCGACGCGGACGAGGAACCGCCCGGCCGCCAGGTCCCGCGCCACCGTCACCTCCACGACCTGTCCGGCCGTCGAGACAGCCAGGGCGTTGCGTACCACGTTCTCCAGGGCGCGACGCAGCAGCTCCGGGCTTCCCTCGACGATGAAGCCGTCGGCCCAGGCCTCGCCACCGCCGTCGAGCGTGCTCTCCACCCGGACGCCCGAGGGCTCCGCCTCGAAGCGCGCGTCGCCGACGATGGTGCTGACGAGGCAGGCCAGGTCCACGTAGTCGCACTTCTGCGACAGGCCGCTCTCGGCCCGCGAGAGAGTCAGCAGCTCGCCGACCATGGCGTCGAGGCGCCGGACCTCGAGGTCGACCCGGGTGAGCGTGGTCCCCAGGTTCTCGGGGTTCTGGCGCGCCAGGCCGACGGCGACTTGGAGGCGGGCCAGGGGCGACCGCAGCTCGTGGGAGACGTCGTGGAGAAGCTGGTCCCGCGCGGCGACCAGCTTCTGGAGGCGCTCGGCCATGGCGTCGAAGTCCTGCGCCAGGTCCGCGAGCTCGTCCCGGCGCGCGCCCATCTCGGGCTTGAGGCGGACGTCGAGCTCGCCGAGCGCCAGGCGCGCGAAGCCCTTGCGGAAGCTCAGGATCGGCCGCGTGATGTACCAGGCCAGGGCGATGCTGAATATGAGCCCGCCCAGCAGCGCGCCCGCGAGCACCTCGAGCGGAATCATGAAGGGCTGCCGCCTGATGCCGAGCGGCAGGACGATGTTGGGTATGTGGCGACGGATCTGGAACGGGGTGCCGTCGGGCGCCACGGCCTCCGCCAGATAGTACTCCGGATCGGACGCGTGATGGGACCGCGCCTCGAGCGCGCCCGGGGGCAGGGCGGAAAGCAGCGCCCGATCGTCCTCGGGCCAGCTCGCCATCAACTTGTCGAGGGCGGGCAGGCCGCCGAGCTGGACCGCCAGGACCGCTGCGCCGACCTGCGCCGGGGCGGCCCGCTCCTCGTAGAAGCGCTCGCAAGGGCTGGACTGCCCGTAGGCCAGGATAAGGACCCAAAGGCCTTCGAAAATCAGAACGAAGGTGACCCAGAAGCCGATCATGATCTTCAGGAAGAGTCGCCTGCGCATTCAATCCTGCCTCATCTGATAGCCGACGCCGCGAACGGTCTCGATGACCGAGTCGCCGCGCATCGCGGCATTGAGCTTTTGCCGGAGGTTACTGACATGCATGTCGATGCTCCGGTCGTAGGGATCCCGGGGCCGTCCCAGGACCTTGAGCGAGAGCTCGTCCTTGGTGACCACGCGGTCCGATTCGCGCATCAGGAACTCCAGGATGTTGAACTCCGAGACCGTGAGCTCGAGCAGGGCGTCGTCGTATTCGACCCGCCGCTGCGCCGGCAGCAGGCGCAGCGGACCGTAGGCGAGGGAGCGGACCACGGCCTCCCGCGCCTGCCCGACGGTCCGGCGGAGCACGGCCCGCAGCCGAGCCACCAGCTCGCGCGGATTGCAGGGCTTGGGCACGTAGTCGTCGGCGCCCATCTCCAGGCCGACCACGCGATCCACGTCGTTGCCCTTCGCGCTCAGCATGATGATCGGCACGCTGCTCCGCTGGCGGATGCGGCGCAGCACCTCCAGCCCGTCGATGCCGGGCATCATGATGTCGAGAACCACGACCGAATGCCCATTGGACAGGGCCGCCTCGACACCGGCGTCGCCGTTGTGAACGGCGGAGGCCTTGAAGCCCTCTGCAGCGAGATAGTTGATCAGCATTTCCGTCAGTTCGATGTCATCGTCGATCAGCAGTACGTACACTCTCACTCTCCATCCCGGCGACAGACTACCCGCGGCGAAGATCGTCCGGCCTGAGGTTATTTTGTGGCTTTACGCAATACTTACGCTTTCATTACTCAGGCCTGACGAAGCGAGTCTTCCCTTCTGCAGCGGACAATCACAAACTAGGCGCTGCCGTTCGAACGTTCGAGACCCCGGAACCCGGCGCTCCGGACGCGACCGCAAGACATCGGGGACGAGGCCCGCAGGAAGCAGGGCGGCGAGGCGGGGCGAGAGGACGGCCGAAACGGCCCTTTGCGGCCAAAGGACTGAGCTTGCCTCACCGATCGGCGCGGCCGCTGCGCGCCGCCCCGAGGCCCGCGGCCGCCGGAACAGGCGGAGATGCTCCGCGCAGCCCGCTCATTCAGGTATCAAGCTCATAAATATAACGAAAGAATTATAGAGGATTAAAAGTCCTCTATTCATCGCTTTCTATGTAAAGAATCTGCATTCTCTAAATATTGACACACTAATATCTCACCAAACTTCAGCGAATTTCCAAGAAGATCCCACCAGCAGAAGCCGCGGTCCCGTCGCCAGTCGAGGCGCGCACGGAGTGCCAGTGGCGAACACCATTGGTTCTGCCGAGCGAGATGAAACTGTCAGAAACACCAAGGATTCAGGGTGCGAACTTCGCCCGGAACCCCGGGCCAGGGCTTCGGCCTTGCGGGCCAGGCGCCCCCTTGCCGGGCGGCGAGGCAGGACGATCGGATCGACCGGTCCAGCCGGGATGCCGGCGGGGAGGCGGCCGATGACCGCGTTCTGGCGCCGTCGCGTCGTCAGCCTCGCCCTGCTGCTGCTCGCCGGGGCACTGCTCTATCTCGTGGAAAGGATCTACGAGATCTCTCTGCGGGACGGCACCTACCTGACCGGCTGGGTCCTTTTCGTCATGACGGTCCTTCTCGCCCTGCTGAACGTCCGGAAGAAGCTCTCCATGCTGCCCCTCTTGCCGGCCGCCTTGTGGTTCCAGGCCCACGTCTATGTCGGGATCCTGGCCCTCGGGCTGTTCTTCCTCCACTCGAACTTCAGGCTGCCCAACGGCCCTTTTGAGAAGGCGCTTTGGTGGGCCTCGGTTCTGGCCTTCGCGACCGGGATCCTGGGGCTGCTTCTCACGCGCCTCCTGCCGGGCAGGCTGAAGCGCCATCCGGAACGGGTCGTCTTCGAGCGCATTCCCGCCTTCCGGTCAGAGCTTCAGACGGAGGCGGAGTGCCTCGCCCTCAGGGCCGTCGGCGATTCCGACGACTCGCGCATCTCCGACTTCTATCTGAAGGTCCTGGCGCCCTTCCTCCGCAAGCCCCGAAACCTCCTGGCCCACCTGATGGGGTCGAGACGGCATGCCTGGCGCCTGGACGCCCAGTTCAGGGCCGTGCGGCACAGCGCCAAGCAGGATGCCCACGAGCTGCTGGAGAAGCTGCAGGAGATCGCCGAGGCGAAGGACATCCTCGACCACCAGTATGCCCTTCAGCTGACGCTCAAGGCCTGGCTGTTCCTCCACATCCCCGTCAGCATCGCCGCGCTGCTGCTGGCGATCACCCACGTTCTGCTCGCCTACGCCTTCGGAACGGCGACGCCATGACCCGTCGGTTTCAGAGCTTCGACTTTCGCAAGACCCCCTACAACCGGCCGTCGGACTTCTGGCTCTGCGGCTATGCGGCGGAGGGTCGGCCCTGCCCGCGGGGGCCAAGCGCCAAGGGACGCTGCCAGCAGGCCAGCGAATGCCAGCCGCGGCGCAGCGGCGACAGCTGGGCCTGCGGCCGGCCCGAGGCCCAGGGCGGACCCTGCGCCGAGGGACCCTTGCCCGACGGCAGCTGCTGCCGCGTCCGCCGGGCCTGCACGCCGCAGCCGAGCCTTCGGAGCCTGCGCGGGCGGCTCAACTTCTGGGTCACCGCGATCGTGGTCTCGATCCTGCTCCTGTCCTTCGCGAGCACGCACAACATGCTCTCGATTCCCGCAGGCCAGAGGATCAAGGGCCATGGCGAGCTGACCGACTGCGGCCAGTGCCACGTCGTCTTCGACACAGGGAACTGGATCCTGGCCGCCTTCCGCGGCGACGACGCCGCCGCCGACAGCGCCAAATGCACCGCCTGCCACGACCGCGGCGGCGACCCGCTGCAGCCCCACAGCCTGCCGCGGAGCGAACTGCAGGGCCTGACCTCGGAGGCCAGGGCACGGGACTGGCAGGCGAAGCCCTCAGCCCTGCAGTCGATCAGCGCGAAGCTCCTGCCGCTGCCCGAGGCGACCGAAAAGGGGATCGCCTGCCCGGCCTGCCACACGGAGCACATGGGTGCGGAGTTCGACGTCACGGCGGTCTCCAACGCGCGTTGCCAGAGCTGCCACGAGACCAAGTTCCGAAGCTTCGCCGAAGGCCATCCGCCCTTCGAGCGCTATCCCTATCTGCGGCGAACCCGCCTCGTCTTCGACCACAAGGCTCACTTCGAGCGCAACTTCGCCGAGGCCGAGGTGGAGGGCGCGCCGCGGGTCTGCAAGGACTGCCACACCCCGGACGCCACCGAGCGCCACATGCTGGTGAAGCCCTTCGAGGAGACCTGCGCCCCCTGTCATGCGAAGGACATCAAGGGCCAGGATGCGAAGGACCAGGACGTCAAGGGCCGGGATGGCGCCGTGGCCAAGGGCATCCCGGTGCTGACCATCCCGGGCCTGGACCTGGAGAGCCTGCGCCGGGCCGGCATCGAGATCGGCCAATGGCCGGACGGCGCACCGCGCGGGTCGATACCGCCCTTCATGAGGCTGCTGATCGCCGCCGACGACCAGTCGGCGGCCGACCTGGCACGAATCGAACGGCTGGATCTGATGGACCTGAGGGATGCCGGCACCAAGGAGCTCGAGGCCCTTCGCAGGATCGCCTGGGCGATCAAGGATCTGGTCTACGACTTCGTCGCCTTGGGACCGGACTCCCTCAACGCCAAGGTCGCCCATACCCTCGGCCACCATCTCGACGAGGCGACCCAGGGCGACATGGTCGCCAAGGTTCCCCTGGACGCCGTCCTCGCCGCGCGCGAGGCCTGGTTCCCGCAGCTGGAGGCCGAGGTCCTGCATCGCCGGCTCGGCCGCGCGGCCAAGGACCTGGTCACCCTTCCGGTACCGGAGGACCCGAAGCCGATCGAGGCCGAGGTCGATTCGGAGGCCTGGGCCGCCTACGGCGGCTGGTTCCGCAAGGGATACACCCTCTACTACCGGCCCAACGAGCATCGGGATCCCTTCGTGCGCTCCTGGCTCGACATCGCCGCGCGATCCCAGGGGACCAGCGCCCAGCACCACGGCCAGACCTTGCTGACGCTCTTCCGGAACGAAAAGGTCCCGGGCCAATGCACCCGATGCCACAGCCTGGAATGGGATAGCGCCGATGCGCAGAGCGGCCGGTTGCTGGTCAACTGGCGCCCCTTCACGCCCGACCCGGGCCACAGCGGCTTCACCCAGTTCGACCACGCCTCGCATTTCCGGATCGTCGGCGAGAAGGGCTGCGGGACCTGCCACCGGATCGACGCCGGGGCCGACTACGCCGGCAGTTTCAAGGGCTTCGACCCCATGAACTTCCAGTCGAACTTCGCGCCGGCGAAGATCGAGGTCTGCAGCGACTGTCACGTCCAGGAATCGGTCGGCGGCAACTGCACCCAGTGCCATCGCTACCACGTCGGCAGCTTCCCGGCGGTTCCGGTCGCCACGGAGATCTCCGGGCAGGCCGCGGCAGCCGCGCCGGAGGCCACCGCCCCGGCGGCACCGGCATCGGCACCGGCCCGGGCCGCAACCGACGGAACGCCGCTGCCCCGACGGAAACCCCGTCTGCCGGTGCGGATCCGGCTCTCGTCCCATCGCACGCACGGCAGCGCGAACGAGGCCATGCACCACCTGAAGGACAGCTTCGCCGGCCTGCTCGGGGAGAAGCACCTCTTCATCGACCGTCAGGAGCACGACGAGCGGGGGCCCTTCTACCGCTTGATCGCCTCCTCCTTCGCCGACCCGGCGGCGGCCGAGGCCGCCTGCGCGGAGCTGCGCGCGCAACACCACGACTGCTTCGTGCTGAGCCGCGGACCGGCGCAGCCGTCGCCCGCACAGCAAGCGCGGCAAAGCGTGAACCGCCTCATGAGGCTCTTCGGGCTCCGGCCGTCGCAGGCCGCACCCTAAGGAGGCAACACAAGAGGCGTCACAAAGGGCGGATTGGGCGGACAGGTTCAGGCGGCGCCCGCCCTTCCCTTCTTCGCCAGCGCCTCGATCAGGCCGTAGATGGCGCGCAGGCCCATGGCCTCGCCGCCCGCGGGCCGGCCGGGCCTGGCCGCCAGGTTCCAGGCCATGACGTCGATGTGGATCCAGGCCTTGGCCTTGGCGACGAAGGCCTCGAGGAAGAGCGCGGCGGTGATCGCGCCGCCGTAGCCGCCCTCGGAGATGTTGTTGAGGTCGGCGACCTTGCTGTCCAGCAGCCGCTTGTAGGGCGCGTGCAGCGGCAGGCGCCACAGCGGATCCTGGGCCGCCAGGCCGTGGTCGAGGGCGGCCGCGGCCGTGGCCTCGTCGTTGCAGAACAGGGCCGGCAGCTCGCTGCCCAGGGCCACCCGGGCGGCCCCGGTCAGGGTCGCGAAGTCGACCAGCAGCTCGGGCTCCTCGCGGTCGGCCTCGGTCAGGGCATCGCAGAGGATCAGCCGGCCCTCGGCGTCGGTGTTGCCGACCTCGACGGTCAGGCCCTGGCGGGTCTTGATCACGTCGAGCGGCCGGAAGGCGTTGCCCGAGATGCTGTTCTCCACCGCCGGGATCAGCAGCCGCAGGCGCAGGGGCAGCTTGGCGGCCATGATCATCTGGGCCAGGCCCAGGACGTGCGCCGCGCCGCCCATGTCCTTCTTCATCAGCTTCATGCCGGCGGCGGACTTGAGGTCCAGGCCGCCGCTGTCGAAGCAGACCCCCTTGCCGACCAGGGTGACCCTCGGGCCCTTGCCGCCCCAGCGCAGGTCGATCAGGCGCGGCGCCCGGTCCGCCGCCCGGCCGACGGCGTGGATCGTCGGATAGTTGTTCTTGAGCAGCGACTCTCCGGTCGTGACCGCGACCTTGGCGCCGTGGGCCTTGGCCACGGCCTTGACCGCCTCGGCGAGCTGCGGCGGTCCCAGGTCCTCGGCCGGCGTGTTGACCAGGTCGCGGACCAGGAAGGTCGCCTCGGCGGCCCGGGTCACCGCGCCCTTGTCGACGCCCTTGGGCCAGACCAGGACCGCGAAGTCGCGCTGGGGCGCCTTGTAGCGGGTGAAGGCGTAGCCGCCGAGCGCCCAGCCGAGGGCGGCGCAGCTCGCGGCGCCCCCGGTCACCGCCGCGTCGAGGCGGTAGCGGCCCTGCGGCAGGGTGCCGGGCAGCGCGCCGTAGGACCAGATGTCCTCGCCCGCCTCGACCCCCAGGAGGACGCCTGCCAGCGCCCCCTCGGTGCCCGGCAGCAAGGCGGTCGTGCCGGGCTGCGCCGTGAAGCCGACGCGCTCGACCCAGCGCCGGATCGCGGCCGGCTGCTTCGTCAGCCAGGGCTCGAGCGCCGCGCTGGCGAGCGGCGTGATGGTGACGGCCTCCTTCCCGGCCCGGGCGGTCAGATGCAGCAAGGTTTCTCTATCTCCTTAGTCTTCTGGTCTTGTACCGGTCTACGGCAGGTTGCTGACGGTAAGCGTCGCGCCCGACGCCAGCAACAGCCAAAGGACCAGGCGCCGGAACTGCCGGTCGTCGATGCGGTTGTAGCTGCGCTGACCCAGCCAGGCGCCCAGCGAGGTCGCCGGTAGGCAGACCAGGCCGAGCAGCAGGACCTCCCGGGTCACGACCCCGGCCGCCGCCTGGGAGGCCAGGGCGAGGCTCAGGACCGAGAGGTTGAAGCCCTGGAAGACGCTGCGCTGCTCGTCCTTGCTCCAGCCCTTGAGGCTGCACCAGATCGTGGGCAGCGGGCCGGACAGGCCGGCGAAGCCGCCGAGGACGCCGCCGCCGAGGCCGACCGCGGCATCGGCCAGGCGGCCGCCGAAGCGCAGGACCGGCAGCTTGCCCAGCAGCAGCAGGCTGCCGGCGTAGACCAGCAGGAAGACACCGACCAGGCCGCGAAAGACCGCCGGGTCGAGAAGGCCGAGCAGCAGCACGCCCAGCGGCACGCCCGGCAGGCCGCCCGCCAGGAAGGGCCAGAGCCGGGACCAGACCAGCCGGCGGCGCAGGCCCCAGAGCGACTGCAGCTGGCCGACCACGGCGCAGATCACCACAAGGGGCGCCGCCAGTGCAGGGTTCAGGACGTGCAGCCAGACGCCCAGGGCGACCAGCCCGGTGCCGAAGCCGGCGAGGCCGGTCACGAAGCCGGCCAAACCGGCCCCGGCCGCCACGATCAGGGCCAGGTCCGGAGTCATCGGCGGCGCGCTCCGGCCCGGCGCCGGGACCGCGTCGCCGGAGCAGGGAATACCCGCCCGGAGCAGGCGGCGGAGAACATCGGCAGGGCTCGCTTCAGGGTTGCTGGAAGATACCGCCGGGGCTGGCGGCCAGGGGGTGGCGGGACGCTTGCGTCTCCGACCGCGGCGTCGCTAAATGCCGGTCACGTCACGAAGGGAGGGCTCGACTTGGCCGACTTTACCATCGTCCTCGGGAATAAGAACTACTCTTCCTGGTCGCTGCGCGGCTGGCTGGTCCTGGAGGCCAGCGGCGCCGACTTCGAGGAGGTCGTGATCCCTCTCGACCGGCCCGAGACCAAGGCCGCGATTCGCGCCCATTCGCCGAGCGGCCGCGTGCCCACCCTGAAGCACGGCGAGCTGATCCTCTGGGACAGCCTGGCCATCGCCGAGTACCTGGCCGAGCGCTTCCCCGAGGCCGGCCTCTGGCCCGAGGATCCGGAGCTGCGCGCGCAGGCGCGCTGTATCGCGGCCGAGATGCACGCCGGCTTCGCCGCGCTGCGCGAGCACCTGCCGATGGACCTGCGCCGCCGCTTTCCCGGCCGGGGCCACGACGCGCCGGGGGTCGCCGCCGACATCCTGCGGATCGTCGAGATCTGGGAGGTCTGCAGGCAGAGCTTCGGCAAGGAAGGCGACTTCCTCTTCGGCCGCTTCGGCATCGTCGACGCCTTCTTCGCCCCGGTGGTCGGCCGCTTCGTCACCTACGGCGTGTCGCTGGAGGGCGCGACCGCGGCCTATCGCGACGCGGTCTGGTCCTGCCCGGCGATGAAGACCTGGCGCGCCGCCGCCGAGGCGGAGCCCTGGGTGATCGATCAGTAGAGCCGGGTATCGGTGACGACCGCGCCGCTGCCGGCTGTCGTCGACTGGGGCCGCCGACGGGAGGCGTCGTTCACCGGCTGAGGACCAGGTCCCCGGCCGCTTCGGTCTCGAGAACCCGCTTGGCAGCTTGCCGCAGGTCGTCCATCAGGGCATCGCTGGCTCGGCCGGCGGCGTCCGGGTCGGCCTCGACGATGGCCCCCATGACCGCGACGTGGAGCCGCGCCGAGGGCTCCAGGTCGGTGCCGGCCTGATGGGCGTACCAGAAGCGGCGGCTCAGGGTCTGCATGGGCGCCACCGCGGCCGAGGCGAAGCGGTTCCGGGCGCCCTGGGCGATGATGCTGTCGAAGGTCTTGTCCTGCCGCATGAAGCCCTCGAGGTCGCCGGCCTCGGCCCGCCGAGTCATGCTGACGGAGCAGTCGACCAGCTCGCGGCGCAGCGCGTCCCGGGCCACGGCCGCCGCCCGCCGCGCCAGCAGCCGCTCGAGCACCGCGCGGGCCTCGAGCAGCGCCAGGTGGTCGAAGGGATTGACCTCGGTGATCACCAGTCCCTTGCCGGCCTGCACCCGGATCAGGCCCTGCGCCGCCAGGCGCTGGACCGCCTCGCGGGTCGGCGTGCGGCCGATCTCGATCATCTCGACCAGCGCCGGTTCGGTCACCGCCTCGCCCGGCTTCAGGCGCAGGGAGACGATCATCTCCTCCAGGCGCCGGAAGGCTTCGTCGGCCAGCCGCTTTTGTCCGTCCGCAGGTCTCATCTGCTCCTCCGCCGGGATCCGGCGCGAAATTCCTTAGGAATTTCAACGGGTCCCGGTACAAATATATTGCTAGCATATTTCCGCTGTGGAAGACTAAGAAATCTTAGTCGGCGGCTAGGCCGCAGGATTCAAAGGAAATCCCGAGATGACCCTTGCCTGGTCGGGCGTCTTTCCCGCCCTGATGACCGAATTCAAGCAGGACGAAAGCCTGGACCTCGAGGCCACGGCGCGGCACATCGACTCCTGCCTCGACGCGGGCTGCGAAGGCCTGGTCATGCTCGGCACCCTGGGCGAGAACAGCTCCCTCGCGCCGGAGGAGAAGGAAGCGGTGCTGCGCTGCGCGGTCGAGACCGCCGCCGGCCGGGTGCCGGTGCTCTCGGGCGTCGCCGAGTATACCACCGAGCTGGGCATCGCCCACGCCGCGCGGGCCGAGCGCGCCGGCTGCGCCGGCCTGATGGCGCTGCCCTGCATGGTCTACGAGCAGGACGAGCGCGAGGCCCTGGCCCACTTCGAGTCCCTGGCGGCGGCCAGCGACCTGCCGATCATGATCTACAACAACCCGGTCAGCTACAAGGTCGACCTCAGCCCCGAGGCCTTCCTGAAGCTGGCCAAGAGCGAGACCATCGTCGCGGTCAAGGAGTCCTCCCACGACAGCCGCCGGATCACCGACATGATCAACGTCTGCGGCGACCGCTACGTCCTGTTCTGCGGGGTCGACGACCTGGTCCTGGAGAACCTGCTGTTCGGCGCCGCCGGCTGGGTCGCCGGGCTGGTCAACGCCTTCCCGAAGGAGGCCGTGGCGCTCTACCGCCTGGTCAGGGAGGGCCGGGTCGAGGAGGCCCTGGCGCTCTACCGCTGGTTCATGCCGCTGCTGCACCTCGACGTCGACAAAAAGCTGGTCCAGTTCATCAAGCTGGCCAACCAGATCGCCGGCGAGGGCGCCGAATGGGTCCGCCGGCCGCGGCTGCCGCTGGCCGGCGAGGAGCGCGAGCGGGTCGCCGCCATCGTCGAGACCGCGATCGCGGGCCGGCCGAACGTCTAGCACGGCTTGGCACAATTCGGAGAGTCACCCCCTCCCAACCCTCCCCCATCGAGGGGGAGGGCTGAAGCGGACGCGACATCTCGCCCTCCCCCTCGATGGGGGAGGGTTGGGAGGGGGTGATTCCATGAAATCGACAAGCCGGCAGCACGCAGCCACCGACGACGCGACGGGCCCCGCTATTCGGTGGCGCCGGCGAGTTCCTCGTAGAAGCGCTCCGCGCCGGGGTGCAGGGGGATGCCGACGCCCTGGAGGGCGGTCTCCGCGGTGATCAGCTCGCCCGTCGGATGGCCCTTGGACAACAGGCGCGCGGTGTTCTCGTGCCACAGCGCCCGGGTGATCTCGTAGACCGTCTCCTCCTCGACGTTGGCGTCGACCAGCCACTGGGCGCCGACGCTGAGGGTCTCGGTCGCCGGGACGTTGAAGTAGGCCCCGGACTGGATCGTGAAGCTGCCGAAGAAGGGATACTTCTTGGTCAGGGCCTCGGCCTCCTCGCCCTTGATCGGCAGCAGCGTGATCGAGGAGTCCTCGGCCAGCGCGCTGACCGCCTTGGCCGGCGCCCCGGCGATGAAGAAGAAGGCGTCCAGTTCGCCCGCCCGCAGCTTGTCGATCGACTGCCCGGCCGGGATGTACTGCGCATCGACATCCTTGGCGCTCAGCCCGTAGGCCCGCAGGATCAGCTCGGCATCGACCTTGGTGCCCGAGCCCTCCCGGTCGAGGGAGACCCGCATGCCCTTGAGGTCGCGCGGCGAGGACAGCCGGGCGTCGCGGCGCACGACGATGTGCACGGCCTCCGGATAGAGGTTGGCGATGGCCCGCAGGTTGGCGACGGCGCCCTTCTGCGCGTAGGCGCCCTTGCCGTTATAGGCCCAGTAGGCGATGTCGGCCTGGCTGAAGCCGGATTCCAGGAGGCCGCGGCCGATGGCGTCGACGTTGTCGACCGAACCGCTGGTCGATTGCGCCACCGCGATCAGGCCGGGCACGCCGCAGGAGCCGCCCTTCTCGCAGGCCCGGCTGCCGGGCGGGCTGCTGATCGCGGTCGCGATGATGCCGCCGATGGGAAAATAGGTGCCCGAGGTGGAGCCCGTGCCGATGCGGAAGAAGCGGATGTCCTCGGCCGAGGCGTCCTGCGGGCCCGGCAGGAGGATCACCCCCGCCACCATGCCCAGCGCCAAGGCGAGTCCGCCGAGCGCGGCCGCAATCTGCGCCCCGCGCCGGCGCAATTGCCGGCCTGGCTGTCGCTGTTCTGCCTGCGGGTCTTGCCGCACGGCTTGGGTCCGATCCTTCAGCCCGCCATCCTTCATGGATGACTTCTCCCTGGAAACATAGCAACTCGGCGTAGTCCCTGCCAGGGCCAGACCCAGGAGAACGCCCGGTCCAGGCGAAATTCACCATGGGGCCCGTCTTACGATTTCAGTACGCTCAGAATAATCACAGACATCCCCCCAAATAGTGGCCATTGCCACCGACCGGCGAGATGAATCTTGCCTTTCTCGCCCGTCTGGCCGAAACCTCCAGGGGATGCCGGCAGGGGGTGATGCCGGGGAGACCCCCTCGAGAGACATGACGGAGGCCGCCGCGTGATCAACCAGCTGCGCATCTACGAGATCTTCGACCACAACAAGGCCGCCTTCCACGCGCGCTTCCGCGACCACGCGGCCCGGATCATGGCCCGCCACGGCTTCCGGATCCTCGCCATGTGGGAGGCCCGGAGCGAGCAGGGGAGCGAAGCGCGGACCGAGTTCGTCTACCTGCTGGCCTGGCCCGACGAGGCGGCGAAAGACGCCGCCTGGGAGTCCTTCATGGCCGACGAGGAATGGCAGGAGATCAAGCGCCGCACAGCCGCCGAGCACGGCGGCCTGGTCGGCGCCATCGAGGACCGGATCCTGCGGGCAACGGACTATTCCGCGCCGCTCATGCCGCCGCAGGCCTGAAAGGCCGCGCCCAAAGGAAGTCCGCCAAGAAGATGGCGCCAAGCACCGACATCGGAAGCTCTCCCGGGGTCATCGAAGGCTTCTTCGGGCGGCCCTGGAGCTGGTCGGACCGGGCCGGCTATGCCGGCTTCCTGAAGGAGATCGGCTTCGACTTCTACGTCTACGCGCCGAAGGCCGATCCCCACCTCCGCAGACGCTGGCGGGAACCACTGCCCGCGCCGAGCGTCGAGGCGCTCTCCGCGACGGCGGCGGCCTTCCGTAAGGCCGGCCTGGCCTTCGGCATCGGCCTCAGCCCCTTCGAGATCTACCTGGAACCCGAGCCGGACAGCTCGGCCGTGCTGCGCGCCAAGGTCGCGCAGATCAACGAGATCGACCCTGACATCCTCTGCCTGCTCTTCGACGACATGCGCGGCGACCTGCCGGGCCTTGCCGGGCGCCAGGCCGCGGTCCTGGCCAGCATCGCCGAGCTCAGCAGGGCGCGGCGCTTCATCTTCTGCCCGACCTACTATTCCCAGGATCCGGTCCTGGAGACGGTCTTCGGTCCCATGCCGAAGGGCTACCTCGCCGACCTCGGCCGGCTGCTCGATCCCGAGGTCGGGATCTTCTGGACCGGCCCGCGGGTCTGCTCGGACGCCCTTCCGCCCGGACACCTGGAAGAGATCGCCGGGCAACTGCGCCGCAAGCCCGTCCTCTGGGACAACCTCCTGGCCAACGACGGCGCCAAGACGTCGAACTTCCTGCACCTCCGCGGGGTCCGCGACCGGCCGGCCGGCCTTCGCGACGGGCTGGCCGGCCATGCCGTCAATCCGATGAACCAGGCCTGGCTGTCCCGCATCCCGATCCTGACGCTCTCGGAGAGCTATGCCCTCGGCGCGCGCTACGATCCGAAGCGGTCCTTCGAGGCGGCCTGCCGCCGGCTCTGCGGCGAGGCCCTGGGATCGCAGATCGCGGCCGACGCAGCGCTGTTTCGGGACCGCGGCCTTGCCGGGATCGCCGAGGACCGGCGCCGCGAGCTGATCGAGATCTACGCGCGCTTCGCCGGCGATCCCTACGCCGAGGAGCTGCGCGCCTGGCTGGAGGGCGCCTACGAATTCGACCCGGCCTGCCTCACTGACTGACGCCCTCCCCGCCCGCGGCCGCCCGGGCGTTCGACCTGAGTCACGCCCCCGACCAGGACAGGGCGACCCAGAGGATGAAGAGGTAGCGCGCGAGCTTGCCGATCGTGACCAGCAGCAGGAACGGCAGGAGCCCGACCCGCAGGGCGCCCGCGATGACTGTCAGGGGATCGCCGACGACCGGCGCCCAAGCGAAGAGCAGCGACCAGACCCCGTAGCGCTCGAACCAACCGGCCGCCTGCTCGTAGCGCCGCGGCGACACCGGGAACCACCTGCGGTCCCGGAAGGCGGCGAGGAAGCGGCCGCAGACCCAGTTGACCAGGGAGCCCAGGACGTTGCCGGTCACCGCCGCGGCCAGCAGCAGCCAGGGCGCGCCGCGCCCCGTGACCAGGAGCCCGCTCAGCAAGGCCTCCGAGGAGCCCGGCAGCAGGGTCGCCGAGAGGAAAGCGCTGAGGAAGAGACCGCCATAGGCGGCGAGGTCCGCCATCGCCCTTCAGCGCGCCGCGCCGCCGGTGCGGCCTTCGACCCCTGCACAGATAGCCATCGCGTCTTCCCGGAGCGAAACAAGGCGAGTCCCGCGCCAAGCTAGTCGCTGGCGCACGCGCTGCAAAGCGACCGCGATGGCGCCGGCATCGGCCGCACCTCGGGCCTTTCGATATCCGCCCCGGGATTGCATGATGGCGCGGCCGACGCGCAGAGACAGAGGGACCAGGGCCGCCGCAATGAACCTCGCGCAACTCCTGCTTCGCAGCGCCCGGACGGCGCCGCAGGCGCCGGCGCTGGCCCTGGGCGCGCGGGCGGTGGCGGACTACGGCGGGCTCGCGCGACGGGCGGCGGCGCTGGCCGGGGCGCTGAGGGAGCGCTTCGGGCTGGCCCCCGGCGAGCGGGTGGCGTTGATCATGCGCAACTGCCCGCAGTTCGTCGAGCTGCTCTACGGCTGCTGGTTCGCCGGGATCGGCGCGGTGCCGGTCAACGCCAAGCTGCACCCCAGGGAGTTCCACTACATCCTCGCCGACAGCGGCTGCCGCCTGGCCTTCGCGACCGCGGAGCTGGCGCAGAGCCTGGGCGGCCTGTCGGACTTGCCGGCGCTGAAGGAGATCGTCGACGTCGAGGGACCGGCCTATGCCCCGCTCCTCGACGCGGCGCCCCTGGCGCCGGCGGAGGTGGCGGCGGACGACCTGGCCTGGCTGTTCTACACCAGCGGCACCACGGGCCAGCCCAAGGGCGCGATGCTGTCGCACCGCAACCTGCTGGCGATGACGCTCTGCTACTTCGCCGACGTCGACCGCATCGACCCCGGCGACTGCATCCTGCACGCGGCGCCGATCTCCCACGGCTCGGGCCTCTACATCCTGCCCCACGTCGCCGCCGGCGCCCTGCAAGTCATCCCCGAGAGCGGCGGCTTCGACCCCGAGGAGGTCTTCGCGCTGCTCGGCCATCACCCCGGGGCCACGCTCTTCGCCGCGCCGACCATGGCCAAGCGGCTGATCGACCACCCCGGCGCCGGCGGCCCGACCTGCCGCAACCTCAAGACCATCGTCTACGGCGGTGGGCCGATGTACGTCGACGACCTGAAGCGCGGTCTGGAGACCCTGGGCAACGTCTTCGTGCAGATCTACGGCCAGGGCGAGAGCCCCATGACCATCACCTCTCTGACCCGCGCCCAGCACGCGGAGCGGGGCCATCCGCGCTACGAGGCGCGCCTGGCCTCGGCCGGGCGGGCCCAGACCGCGGTCGAGGTCCGCGTCGCCGGCCCCGACGACGCGCCCCTGCCGCCGGGCGAGCTGGGCGAGATCCTGGCCCGCGGCGACCCGGTCATGCCCGGCTACTGGAAGCGGCCCGAGGCCAGCGCCGAGACCCTGCGCGGCGGCTGGCTGCACACCGGCGACATGGGAGTGCTCGACGCCGACGGCTTCCTGACCCTCAAGGACCGCTCCAAGGACGTGATCATCTCCGGCGGCGCGAACATCTATCCGCGCGAGATCGAGGAGGTGCTGCAGAGCCACGCCGACGTGCGCGAATGCGCAGTGATCGGCCGGCCGCACCCGGATTGGGGCGAGGAGGTCCTGGCCTTCGTCGTGCCGCGGCCCGGCGCCGAACTCGACCCGGCCGCGCTGGACGCGCTCTGCCTCGCCAACATCGCCCGCTTCAAGCGGCCGCGCGGCTACCGCTTCGCCGAGGCCCTACCCAAGAACAACTACGGCAAGATCCTTAAGACCGAGCTGCGCCGCCTGGCCAGCGAGGACGGGCCCGAAGAGCCGGCCTAGGCGTTTGATCCTGGCAATTGACTTGCTCTTCGAGGGTAAGTGGACTGCGATTTTATGCTTGACGTAAAAGATAAAGTGTCCATGTATACCGGATGATCAGGAGCTTCAAAGACGACCGCACCGAGGCCTTCTGGAACGGTCACAATGTTCGCCAGTTCAGAGCCTTCGCCGCCGTCGCCAAACGGAAGCTGGATATGGTTAACGCCGCCTACGAGGTCGAGGACCTCCGCGTCCCCCCAGGCAATCGCCTTGAGGCCCTTGTCGGGGATCGGGCCGGCCAGTGGTCGATCCGGATCAACAGGCAGTGGCGCGTCTGCTTCGAATGGGCGGACCATGACGCTTACAACGTCGAAATTGCGGATTACCACAGGGGCTGAACATGCTCAGGACGCCAGACGACAGGATCACGACGCACCCAGGCGAAATCCTCAAGGAGGAGTTCCTCGCCGAGTTTGGCCTCAGCGCCAACAAGCTCGCGCAGGCTATCGATGTGCCGGCGAATCGGGTGACTGCCATCCTGCACGGACGGCGGAACGTCACCCCCGACACGGCGCTCCGACTCGCACGCTTCTTCGGCACGACGCCTGAGTTCTGGATAAACCTCCAGGCCTCGCACGATCTATCCAAGGCGAAGGTCGAGGTTGCCGCGGCGATCGAGAAGACCGTGAAGCCCATGAATGACCCTGCCGCGCAAGCTGCCACCACCTGACACAAGGCGCACCGGCCCGAACGCCGAAGCGACACCCAGGACCGTCGTCACCAGTTGTCGGGCTCCGCCGAGCGCGCCTCCTCGACCAGGCGGGGCACCTCGGGCGAGGTCAGGGCGGCCAGGAAGGCGGCGAGGGCCTCGAGGTCGCGCTGGCCCAGGCCGAGCGGCCGGATGGCCGGGTCCTGGCCGGGATGGGGCCGGCCGCCGTCGTTGTAGAAGCGCAGCACCGCCATCAGGTCGGGCAGGCCGCCGTCGTGCATGTAGGGCGGCGTCAGGGCGACGTTGCGGAGCCCGGGCGTGCGGAACTTCCAGCGGTCGGCCGGGTCCAGGGTCACCTCGTAGCGCCCGAGGTCGGCGGGCCGCTCCTCGCCGACGGACGCGACCGTCCGCCAGGGCAGGGCATAGCTGACTCCCGGTGCCACCTGAACAAGCTGTTGGGGCGGCGGGTTCTGGCGGAGCTGCTCGCGCCACCAGCCGTAGCCGGTGTCGTGAAAGGCCTGGTCGGTGAAGAGGGCGAAGGACTCGCCGATCCGATGGCAGGCCGTGCAGCCGGCCACACCGGCGAAGAGCGCGAAGCCGCGCCGTTCCGGCGCCGACAGCGCCGCGGCCTCGCCGCCGTAGTACCAGCGGTCGAAGCGGCTGTCGCCGGCGATGACGCTGCGCTGATAGGCGGCGAAGGCCATGCCGATGCGGTCCAGGCTCGGGCCGGCGCCGAAGGCCCGCCGGAAGGGCGCCTCGTAGTCCGGCAGGCGGGCCAGCAGCGCGACGACGTAGCCGGCCGAGGGATTGGCCATCTCGTTGGCCGCGGTCAGGGGCGCGAGGTACTGGGTCTCCAGGGCGGAGTCCCGGCCGTCGACGAAGAGGCTGTCCAGATGGGCGACGTTGAGGATCGTCGGCGCGTTGCGCCGGACGCTGCGGCCTTCGACGCCGACCGCCGTCTCCAGCTCCCGGTTGGCGAAGCCCTGCTCCGGGATGTGGCACATGGCGCAGGACATGGTCCGGTTGATCGACAGCCGGCGGTCGAAGAAGAGCTTCCGCCCGAGTTCGATCTTGGCCCGGGTTGGCGGGTTGTCCGCCGGATGCAGCACCGGCGGCAGGCCGAGCGGCGCGTCGAGGGCCCGCGCCAGCGCCGCGCGCGACCAGTCCTGCGGCTCGGATGCCGCCGCCCCGCCCTGAACGGCGAGCGAGGCGGCCGCCAGGGCCAGCGCCGCGAGCAGCTTGAGCCGCGCCCTCATTGGCCTGGAGCGGCCGCCGGGACCGTTGCGCCCGCCTCGATCAGATCGGCCTCGATCAGAAGGGTCTCGATGTCGGTCATCAGCAGGCGCGGGTCGATCATGCCCAGGCCGTAGACGTTGCGGATTCGGCCCCGGTCGTCGACCAGGAAGAGGCGCAGCAGGTGGTTGAGGGTCTCGCTGTCGCCGCTGCGGTCCACGACCTGCCCGAAGCCCTCCAGCAGGGGCTGCAGCTCCTCCAGGCTCCGCGTGGTCAGGAAGTGCCAGTCCAGCTTGTCCGCGGCCTCGGAGTCGTGGAGGACGGGGAAGGCGAAGCTGGCGAGCGCCTCGGGCGTGTCCCGCGCCGGGTCGAAGCTGAGCGTGACCAGTTGGACCTTGGACTTCAGGCCGGGCAGCGCGGCGCTGGCCTCGTGGATGTCGAAGAGCGTGCCCAGCGCCAGCGGACAGCCGTTCTCGTCGCCGCAGAGCAGGTAGACGAAGCTGACCAGGGAGTAGCGGCCCTCCAGGATCCGGCCGAGGCGCCGGACCTCTCCATGATGGTCGACGACCCGGCCCTCGGGGCTCCGCTTGATCACCGGCAGCTCGTAGCTGCCGGGCCGCGGCGGCTCGAAATCGTAGGCGGCCGAGCGCGGGAAGACCGCGGCGAGCCCGGAGAGCGCCGGCGGCTGGTCCGAGAGCGCCCGCGGCGCGGGCGCCAGCAGCAGGAGGCCGCAAAGCAGAGCCAGCCCCGGGCGCCGTCGCCCGGGGTCCCGGTCCTTGTCGCTGGTCTCGAGCTTCATCGCCGTCTCCGCGGCGGGCGGGGCCGGCCGGGACCCGCCCCGCGACGCGCCGCTCAGCCGGAGTACAACTTGCTACTGCCGAAGCGCATGATGTGGGCGCGGCCCAGGCCCTCCTTCGTGAAGTCGATCGCGAAGTCCTCGACCAGCTCCTTGCCGTTCCAGGTGTAGCCCTTGAGGAACTGGTCGTTGTCCGCGCCCTTCTTGTCCCAGTTGGCCAGCAGCGAGCTGGTGAAGTAGAGGCGCTTCCCGTCCCAGCTCTGCGAGACCATGTTGACCTGCTTGGCGATCTGCTTCTGGTAGACCTGCTTCGGCGCCCGCGGGTCGGAGATGTCGAAGAGCCGGGTCGTGCCGTCCAGGAAAGTGTTGACCCAGAGGCTCTGGTCGTCGGCCGAGATCGAGATGTCGACCGGCAGGGGGATCTTGGCGGGATCGCCGATGTCGGCCACGGCCTCGGCCTGCCATTCGCCCTTGTCGTCCTCGTAGATCAGCCAGAGCTGCGAGGTCAGGGCCGCGCTGGTGAAGGCGTAGTTGTTCTTGGGGCCCCAGGCGAAGCGGATCTCGAGCGGCGCGCCGGGCACGTGCATCACCTTCTTCGGCTGCCGGGTGTGCAGGTCCCACTGCACCACGGTCTGGCCGAAGCGCTTCATGGCTTCCTCGTCCTGCAGCATCTTGCCGAAGTCCATCATGTAGTTGGACCAGCCGGTGAAGGAGGAGGTCAGCATGACGTTCTTGCGGATCAGGGCGCGGACGTCGTAGCCGTAGCCGTCGACCACCGGGCTCTCCAGCAGGGCGCCGCGCGGCTCTTCGGCCGTCGGCATCCAGTGGGTCGCGATGTACGCGCCCTCGTCGCTGTACTCGACCAGCGCGGTGCGACCGCCGTGGTCCTTGTCGTTGGACAGGGCCGAGATCATCATGCGCCCCGGCAGGCCGTAGAAGGTGTGCGGCCCGACCGCCCCGCCGCTGTCCTTGACGAAGCTGTCGATGGTCTTGTGCAGCGTCGGCTCCGCCGCGTTGGAGTGGACGTCGAAGATGAAGATCTTGTTGCTGTCCAGGCCGCCGGCCCAGAAGTAGCGGCGGTCCGCCGAGAAGCCGCCGTGATGCGCCTCGTTGCGGCCGCCGACCGAGAGCGCGGCGACGACCTTGCCGTAGGTCTCCGAGCCCGGCCGCACGTCGACGGTGACGAGCTTGTCAGAGCCGTCGCCGACGCCCTCCGCGCCCAGGGTCCAGACGTAGACGAACTCTTCCTGGCCGGTGATCTTCGGCATGTAGGGCGACTGGCAGGTCTCGTCGGCCAGCGCCGCCGGCGCCTGCGCGAAGAACAGCATCGCGCAGAGGAAACTCAGGTGCTTCCGGTGATTGCTCATGGACTCTCCCTCCGACTCGAACGGCTCCCGAACCGCGGCCACCCTCGAGAGGCACCGGCCGGCGGAGACGGAAGCGATCCTCTTCCGTTTCGCGTCCCGGGCGGCGCCGGGCCTTCGCCCGGTCACCTTCGGCGGAGAGGTCTCTCTGCGCCGACCCGAAGGTACAGTCGGTCATTTGCAACGGCTTGCGGGAAAGACGGACGGCGGGCTCGGGAAGGCAGTCGCCACGGCTTCGGGAGCCGCCATACGTCCATCCGACGTGCCTGTCCTTATGCGCGGACAGGCATCCTACATATCACAGTTTACGAATATGTATAGCGATTCCTGCGAGGAAGGGCCAAGCGCAGGGCCGGCCGTCGCGGAGGCGAGCTGCGCCCGACCGCGGTCGGCAGGCGGAGTCCGCGCACAGCCCGAGTCCGGGCACAGCCGCTCGCCCCGCCGCGCGCGCCAGCGCGGGCAGGGAGATCCGAAGCAGGCCGGATACTGCCGTCTAGGCTAGTAGGATACGGAGATCTCTATCGCCATCGTTCGGCCCTGTGGGTCGGGCGAAAGCTCGAACTTGACCTTCTGGCCTTCCTGCAGAGTGTCGAGCCCTGCGGCCTCGACTGCGGTGGCATGCACGAAGACGTCCTTCGAGCCATCCTCAGGCTGTATAAAGCCGTAGCGCTTCTTGGTATTGAACCATTTTACGGTGCCGATAGGCATAGTCAGTACCCTCGATAGTAACAGCCGCCGTCCTGGTTGCTGGTTGGCCGCCAAGGCTGGGGATTTATTCTGACTGCCAAAAATTAACTCGACCTTTACGGATGGATTTTCGATAAATCCTGGCTTCTCCTGGAATTTTCCGTGTATTTCAGGGGTTTACCCTGATGATGCCTTGTCCGGGCCGGATCAGGCGGTATTGTTAACCAAAGGCCATCGAAAAGTTCTCGATTCCTCACCGTCCATTCGCGCATGACCGCCGAGCAGTCCACCGTCTTCGCCATCCTCGCCGCCGTGATGCTGCTCCTGATCTGGGGCCGCTGGCGCTATGACCTGGTCGCCTTCGCGGCCCTGCTGGTCGCGGTCGTCGCGGGAGTCGTCCCCGGCGACCGGGCCTTCGCGGGCTTCGGCCATCCGGCGACGGTGGTCATCGCCATGGTGCTGATCGTCAGCCGGGGCCTCAGCAACTCCGGCGCGGTCGACTTGCTGACCCGGGCGATCTCGGGCCTGGCGCGCGGCCTGACCAGCCACATCCTGGTGATGTCGGGCCTGGCCGGGGTGCTCTCGGCGGTGATGAACAACGTCGGCGCCCTGGCGCTGCTGATGCCGGTCGACATCCAGGCCGCCCGCAAGGCCAAGCGCGCCGCCTCCCTGACTCTGATGCCGCTGTCCTTCGCCTCGATCCTGGGCGGCCTGGTGACCCTGATCGGCACCCCGCCCAACATCATCATCGCGGCCTTCCGCGAGGACGCCCTGGGCAAGCCCTTCGGCATGTTCGACTTCACCCCGGTCGGCGGCGCCTGCGCCCTGGCCGGGATCGCCTTCGTCGCCCTGGTCGGCTGGCGGCTGATCCCCAAGGACCGCGGCGGCGCCACCGACGCCAAGGCCTTCGACCTGGAGGACTACATCGCCGAGGCCCGGGTCCCCGAGGGCAGCAAGGTCGCGGGCAAGAAGCTGCGCGAGCTGGACGGCGCCGCCCAGGACGCCGAGGTCGACGTCATCGGCCTGGTCCGGGGCGGCAAGCGCCTGGCCGGCATGGCCCGGCACCAGGAGATCCGCGAGGGCGACCTGCTGGTCATCGAGGGCGGGCCCGACGACATCGAGCGCCTGATCGCCAACCTCAAGCTGGAGCACGCGGTGGTCACCGAGGCCAAGACCGGCCTGCTGTCCAGCGAGGACGTGGCGGTCATGGAGGTGGTGGTGCCGCCGGGCGCGCGGGTCGTCGGGCGCAGCACCATGAGCCTGCGCATGAAGTACCGCTTCGGCGTCCACCTGCTGGGCATCGCGCGCAGCGGCAAGCGCTTCCGCGAGCGGCTGCGCCACCTGCCGGTCCAGGCCGGCGACGTCCTGCTGCTGCAGGGCAACGCCAACGAGCTGCCCGACGTGGTGCGCTGGCTGGGCTGCCTGCCCCTGGGCGACCGCGGCGTGCAGGGCGGCCGGCGCGGCAGCGCGCTGCTCTGCGGCGGCATCTTCGCGCTCGCCATCCTGCTGGCCAGCCTGGGCTGGCTCTACCTGCCGGTGGCGCTGAGCGCGGCCGCCGCGGCCATGGTCTTTTTGAGGATCGTGCCGCCGCGCGATATCTACGAGAACGTCGAGTGGCCGGTGATCGTGCTGATCGGCTCGATGATCCCGATCGGCCAGGCCCTGGAGACCACCGGCGGCACCGAGATCATCGCCGCCGGCATCCTGGCGCTCTCCCAAGGCTTTCCGGCGGCGGTGGTGCTGGTCCTATTGATGGTCATCGTCATGACCCTCTCGGACGTGATGAACAACACCGCCACGGCCGTGGTCGCCGCGCCCATCGCGATCGAGATCGCGCGCCGCCTGGACGCCAACCCCGACCCCTTCCTGATGACGGTCGCGGTCGCCGCCTCCTGCGCCTTCCTGACCCCGATCGGGCACAAGAACAACACCCTGATTCTTGGCGCAGGCGGTTACAAATTCGGGGACTTCTGGAGGATGGGGCTCCCCCTGGAGATCCTGATTGTTGCGGTTTCGGTCCCCATGATCCTCTGGGTGTGGCCTCTCTAGGTGCCGATCCAGTACCGGGCTACCACTTCAACCCACTCGGCAGGCGAGAGCTTCCAGGATGCCACTCCGAGCAACGCCCACGGCCAGAAGCTGCGAGACAATGCGCAGATGATACGGACCCATTGCGGGAGAGGAGGCTCGGAAGACGAGGACATGGGCAAAGGCCCCAGAGGTTAAACAAAAAGAAGTGCGAAGCGAGCTTCGTCCCAACTCTTTATTTCCCTCTAGCACCCTCTCAGTCTTTTGTTTCCGAGGCTTAAGAGAATCCTCCCCTGATTCTGGCCCCCGAGTCAATCCCTAATACCCGGATCTAACAGAAGGAAGATGGGGATCAATGGGATAGGTGATCACATGGGGCGGATGAAAAAGGCCGAGTCTGCTATCCTGCGGCACACCACAAAAAATGAGAGAGACAGCCCATGTTATACCTTGAGCGCTTGATTGAGCGTTTGAAGGAGCAGCAAAAGAGCCTTCAAAGGCAAATCGAGATGATGGAATCAGGTCAATTGACAACACATTCAAATTCAGCAGATACAACGGAGGAGAGCCTTGAACTTGCCCGAAACTCACTCGCCATTATCGAAGAGGTACTTACCAGAATAGCGGAAAGTCGTGAATAGCCCTTGAAGCTATTTTAAGGTTTACTGAGAGTCTTCTTTCTTCTGGCTGTCGACTCTTGTTTTTTCATTCTTGCTTTTCCTGGGGCTTCCGAGGACTCTGCAGGGGGTTCCAGCCACCCTGGTGCTCACTTCGTTGGGGTCGTATCCATTGGGTGAGCTTCCACAAGGGCCAGAACGGTCCCCTAACCATCATCCAGATTGGTCCTGGCAACACACGCGAAGAAGCCTCAGGGGAGGTCGATGCTGGGCTTCAGCAGAGGCCAAGGGATACCGGCACCGCAGGCCAAGGCGCTGCCGTGTCTGGAAGGCAGAGGGCTAGAGGCGGAACGTTGTTTCAAGATGACAGATTTTTTACCGGCCTGGCCGACGTAACTCGCAAGGTACTTTTGGGCCAGTGAAAAGAACAGCCCCCGGCAGCGATAGTAGCTTGGGGCCAGGGCGGGGTATTTGTTTAGGCGCTTTCGGGGTGCCCCGCCCTTTCTCTTTTTTAAGAGAACGTAATCTTCACAGGAATGCCTTTCTTCACCCCCAATTCCATAGCCGCTCTCTCCAATTCACTTATAGCATTGGTAGGAAGCTTATCTGCGTTTAGTACCGACACCAAAAGCTCATTCGACGCGAGGGGTAGGATTGACGCCCGAATACCTAGCGCCTCGGTTAAGAATATAACATCTTTCGCCAGTTCCTTCATTGATTCTGTCGAGCCTGACCCCAGAGGGAGCGAGGTGGAACCGAAACTAAAATGCATAGGCTCTTGTCTTGATACCCTTTTTCGCAAATCCTCTAACTGTCGATTTATAAGCTCGAACTGAGACTCTGTGCCTGGCTTTCCTTCAAGTGGATCTGCCCTTATGGTCACACCAAGATGGTTCCAAAGCGAATTACCTTCTTCCGCATTCTTTAAACAATCTTCCAGGTGCACTTTCAGTTTCCGAACCTGATCATCAAGCTCCCAAGCTCTAAGCTCATGATTGTATTTGTGATGATTGATCATACTAAGATCGAATGGTGCCCTTGATGTTGCAGTATCTAAGACCAAGGCAACAGGCTGATTAATAGCAGTTCTCATTCCCAGCTCAAAGAACACATTGGCATTGAGAATGGACATATCACACAGCACCATATCTGCTGTTTGTATGTTCTTTATGATGCCACCTTGGATAAGATCGGAGCCTTTAGCTATCGGCTTAATTGGCTTGAGCCCTGCTGCTTCTACAGCAGGAATGAACAGCACCTCCATGACATGCTCAAAATGATCCGGATCGTTGTTGTATGTTTCGACCAAATCCTTAGGGGTTGTAATGGGCATTATGATAAAGCAAGTTTTCGTGACTTTGCTGCTCATGGTTGAGTTCACTTCCCTTAGAATAAGTCGCTATAAGACCATATAACCTGGAATCCCCCTAGAATGGATTCTCGCTGCTCCAGATTAGCGGATTTAATTCCCAGGAGGCAGGGGAACCCAGAAACCCAAATCGCTCTGTATGACTCTTAAAATGGCTTCTAGGGGGTATTGGCAAGACCCCTCAGTAGATTGCGCTACACTTGAAGGTCCCACCCCTCGGGGCTTCAGACAGGATCTCGGCTAGCTCCTCACAGGCTGCGTCATTATCCACGTATCCGAAGATCACAGCTACAGGAGCCTCAGCCGTTTCCTGCTTGATGAGGAGGTAGGCGTATCCATCTGCCGCCTTGGACAGTTCAAGCTTCCTTGCTGCCTCAAGCATGATACGTAGGTTGCGATCCACTCTGTCTTCAGCCTTAGCCACAGCCCAGTTGGCCAGGACGCCAAGGGCCAGGACAAGCAGGGCGACCCACCAGCCCTGACTAGGCGGTCTGGGGAACTGTCTGAGCATACCGTCAGTCCGTACCATTTGCGCGATCAGCCAATTGGGGTAACGTGGTCGCCCACGGACCAATCGTCAATGCAGTCTATCTAACCCTGAGGGCGGTCTGATGGCCAAACCAAGAATATTCGTTAGCTCCACATATTACGATATGCGAATTATAAGGGCGGACCTTGAGCGGTTCATTAAAGAGTTGGGCTACGAACCAGTTCTATTCGAAAGAGGGCATGTTCCCTATGGAAATGACAAGGCGCTGGAAGATTACTGCTATCGAGAAATTTCTACTTGCGACATTATCATTTCGATCATTGGCGGGAAGTATGGAACTCAGTCAAAGGATGAGGAGCACTCGATATCCCAAAAGGAATTAAAAACCGCTATTGATCTTGGCAAGCAGATATATGTTTTTGTTGAGGCCCCAGTCCATAGTGAGTATCGAACTTATCAGAAGAATAAGGATGTAGAAGGGTTCAAGCCTGTATCAGTGAATGATTCGAGAGTGTTTGAGTTTTTGGAGGAGGTTCATGGGCTGCCTCGCGGGAATCCTATCCACGGATTTGAGGTATCCCAAGACATATTCTCGTTCTTAAAAGAGCAATGGGCGGGATTGTTTCAGCGACTTCTACAAGAAGCTTCACGTCAGCGAGAAATTACAATAATTGAAGGACTGAAATCCACTGCCGGAACGCTCAATCAATTAGTCAAATACGTATCAGAAGAGCGCACTAAGGGTGATTCTACTATCAAAGATATTCTTCTATCGACTCATCCTGCGTTCCCTGTGATCAAGAACATTTTGGGTGTTCCTTATAGAGTTATCTTCTACACCATAGAAGAGTTGGAGGACTTGCTGAGCGCAAATAATTATAACTATGATTCAGACTCCGGCCCAGACAGTCGGGATTACGATGATTATAGCACAGGTCATGGCATAAAGGTCTCTTCGCGTATCTTCGACAAGTCCGGCCGACTGAAAGTAATCCGCCCTGACGAATGGAATGATAAACTGATAACAACCTACAGTTTTGACAGTCCTTCGATTGATGACGATATTCCATTCTAGGATCTTTGTGGTTCAAAGATTATGATGCCTCGCCTCTCATCCAACTCACGTTGCCAAATCCCCTCTGTGCTCAGGGGGTCCTTAGCCTCGAAGTCGAAGTCTCTAGGACCATTCACTATGATCCGATGGAAGACCCGCTTCAGGTGGGCATTGAGACGGATCTTCACTTCACTAATCCGCCCTTCGTCCCCGCTGCCCATAATCCGGTTCCACTCTTCCACAGCCCGCTCTACTTCCGCTATGGGCTGCTCGCTGCTCTCGGCCTCGGCCAAGCGCTCCTCTAGGTCTTCCTGGTGCTTGCTGAATCGCTCTAGCAGGGTGCGATTGCTCTTGTAGCGGTCTATGGCCATTTCATCGCCCTCTTCCACAAGGGCTAGCAGGCGCTCCCTAGCTTCCTTGGCCTCTTCGATGCGTCCCTTGATCTCTTCTAGGCGATCCATATTCTTCACGATCAGGTAGGAGCCTGCTGGGATCTCTCCAGCCCCCAGGGCATCGAGGAAGGCCCTAAGCTGGCCCTCGCTGGCGTGCTTGCCCCTGAAGCCAGAGATGGCTTGATTCTGGGCCCGGGCGGCTACCGCTTCGGCGACTACTGGCGCCTCGGCCTGCCGCTGGAGATCATCGTCATCGCGGTGGCGATCCCGATGATCCTCCTCGTCTGGCCGCTTTAGCCCCGGCTTCGGGGCCGATCAGAACCGCAAGTCGTAGGTCAGGGAGATCGAGGCCTCGGCGAGGGGGCCGCTGTCGCCGGTGGTGTCGTCGCTGAAGGAGGAGTCGCCTTCGAGGCCCAGGGTGCCGTGCCAGAGCCGGGCGGTCTTGAGGTCGAGCTCCAGGTCGACCGCCTGCGAGCGCTGGGACGCGCCGGCGTCCTCCTCCTCCCGGGCGACCCAGGTCGCGGCCGCCGTGAGCTGCCAGCCGGCGATGCGCAGGGCGCGGCTCAGGCCGAGCTCGAGCCGCGATTCCGTCTCTCGTCCGGAGTCGGTCGCCCGGTCGTCCAGCTCGGAGCCGCTCAGCCGCAGGGTCGTGGTGCCGCCCTGGTGGTGCCAGGCCAGGCGCAGGGCCAGGCTGCGGCGCCGCTCGTCTAGGTCTTCCTTGCCCGCCAGCTCGGCGTGGTCGGCCTGCTTCTGCTCGAGCGTCAGGCCGAGGTCCCGGGGCAGGAAGCTGTGCAGGCCTGAGAGATCGATGTCGAAGCTGGCGGCCCAGGTCCGCCAGCGGTCGGTGTTCTGGCCGGTCTCGCCCTCGACGTTGTCGGTCGAGACGCTGTGCGCCAGGTCCAGCCCGAGCCGCCGCCAGTCGAGCGCCACCGCGAGCCGCCGCCGCGCCCGGTCCGAGTCCAGGTCGACGCCCTCGGCCCCGTAGCCGGGGCTGGCCAGCGCGAAGCCCGCGGTGCCGGACAGGGTCAGGCCGTCGCCGCGCCAGAGGTCGGCGGCCAGGCGGTAGCGGGTGGCGTAGCCGCTGGGCTCCTGGGCCGGGTCGAGGGCGAGGCCGAAGTCCGCGGAGGCCCGCAGGCGTTCACCGAAGAGGCCGAAGCCGTTGCGGGCGCCGATGTAGCTGGTGGGCTCCGGGTCGGCGGCGTCCTCGGCCATGAAGGAGGTCTCGACCGACCAGCTCGCCCAGGAGTCCTCGGGGCCGAGGTCGGCGGTCAGGGTGGCCAGGGTCGGCCGCTCCGCGGCCTGCGCCACGTCGATTGCCAGGCGGTCGCCCAGAATCGCGGCGTCGAGCGACAGGGCGCAGGGGCTGTCGAAGGCCGGCATCAGCGAGTTGTCGGCGCGCAGCTGGACCCGGCCGGCCTGCTGCCGGGGCGCGGCGGTGCCCCAAGGGCCGGCGGCGCCGGACACCGCCGAGCCCAAGGGGTCCGTCTCCCTCGAAAGGTAGCCGAGCAGCTCGCAGTCCGAGGCGCCGGCCGGTCCCGCCACCATCAGCAGCCCCGCCGTGGCGAGGCCCAGGCTGGTGGCGGGGCGCCGACCCGCGGTCGGGCCCCCACGAACTGACGCGGAATGGCGTGCCGCCGCCGCTTGCGCGACGCTCATGTCGTCAATCCCTGGCAAAGGTCTTTTTTTCGGCAAGTGGCGCTGGAACTCGCCGTGGAGAATGAATAACCCGGCGCCCCTTACGGACTTGCTAACGGGCGGCGGGATTCATC
>JANQGU010000190.1 GCA_028282935.1 Kiloniellales bacterium | reverse complement strand
CGCGGCCATCGCCGAGGAGGTCTTCCACCTGGCGCACCAGGACCGCTCGACCTGGGCCTTCGATCTCGTCATCCGGCCCTTCGCCGAGGCCTGGTGAGCGCCGGACCGCCAGCCCCGGCGAAACTGCGGCCGTGGTGGAGGCCGAGGATCGCGACCGCAACCTCCGGGTCCAAACAGCGGCCAAGGCACTGCGATTCAAGGACTAACTTCCCAGAAGCTCAACTTTGAAGACCGAGCGAGCCCGCCGACACAGTTTTGTCCCAGGAGGTTCCAAGAATTGCTCCAGGACAAACGAGGAGACAGCGATATCTTTGAAGGTCATTAGGACACCCCAAGTCCGAGTTTTGAAAAGTTGATGATCTCTTGGCTCAGCCTTGGCGCAGTGGCATTGGCCGCGCTCAGCGCCCTCCTGCTTATCCTGGTCGGCAGACGCCGGTTCCAGGCGCAAGGCGTTGAGCAGGAGCATCGGGCTTTCCGGGACCGGCTTCGCGAAGTCGAGCGCGAGGTCGACTGGACCTTGAGCAGCGGCTCGGAGGCCGAGGCGACGCTGGCCGACATCAAGCGCCGCCTTCTGCTCGCGGCGCGCAGCGAGACCAGCCTGATCAAGATGGTGCCGCGACTTCTGACCCGGCCCAGCCGCCTCTGCGTGATCGCGCTGGTTCCCGGCATCGCGCTCGGAACCGCCCTGGCCCTCAGCGAAACCGCGCCGCCGGCGCCCCTGCCCCCGGCGGCCAGCGCGGAACCCCCGGTGACCAGCGGCCTGGAGAGCGTCGAGACCCTGGTTGCCCGCCTCGCGAAGCGGCTTCAGGCGCAGCCGGAGGACATCGCCGGCTGGCGCAAGCTGGGCTGGTCCTACGTCAACCTCGGCCGCTATCAGGACGCGGCCTGGGCCTATGGCAAGGCCGCGGGCCTTCAGCAGGACTCGGCGTCCTTCCACTCCGCCTACGGCGAGGCAACCGTCCTGGCGGCCGAAGGCAAGGTGACGGCCGAAGCCCTGAGCATCTTCGAGACCGCCCTGGCCCTGGATTCGGCCGAGCCGCGCGCCCGCTTCTACCTTGGCCTGGCGCAGCACCAGGCCGGCAACAAGATCGAGGCGCTGGCGATCTGGAGCAGCATCATCGAGGACGCGGCCCCGGCCGCCGCCTGGCTGCCCGACCTGCATTCGCGCCGGGCCGCCCTCGCCAAGGAGCTCGGCCTCGACGAGTCCGCGGCGGTGCCGGCCGTCGCCGACGCCGCCGCCGAGCCGGTGGAAAGCCCGGTCGAGGGCATCGGCGACAGCTAAGCCGAGCAATCTGCCTTCAACTTCATGCAGGCCGCCAAGGGCGCTTGCGCCGAGCCCAGGTTCAACCCGAATAGCGGCGAAAGGCCTCAGGAGCTGCGGCTGACGCGGCCGACGGCTTCGACGCGGACCTTGGCGACCCCCTGCTTGAGGATGCCCAAGCGGCCCGCGGCGGCCTTCGAGAGGTCGATGATCCGGCCGCGGGTGAAGGGCCCGCGGTCGTTGATGGTGACCACCACGCTGCGCCCGTTCTTGACGTTGGTCACCTTGACCCGGGTTCCGAAGGGCAGGCTGCGATGGGCGGCGGTCAGGGCGTTCATGTTAAAACGCGCGCCGCTGGCCGTCTTGCGGCCCTGAAAGCCGGGCCCGTACCAGGAGGCCACGCCGACCCGGTCGTACTGCGGCACCTCGCCGGGGGCGAAGCGCACCTCTTCGCGGAGACTGGCGCAGGCGGCCAAGCCCAGGACCAGGACGATCGCGACAAAGGGATTTCGCAAGACTCCCTCCTCCGGCGGCGCGCGGCCTGCGAGTCGGGCGGAACTATAGCGACCGGCCCGCGCCGTGCGTTGTGGCAAATCAAAGGCGCGCGGCCCGCAAGGGCGGCCACGGGCCTCGGCTCTGGGACCATTCTGCCCCAGCGAGCTTTCGCAAAGGTTTAGCCCGCGTTCCTTATCCTGGTCATGAGCCGCCGGCGCCCTCCCGACACCCTGCTCAGTGGGTCAGGATCTGGCTGAGGAAGAGCTTGGTGCGGTCGGACTGCGGGTTGTTGAAGAACTCGTGCGGCCGGTTCTGCTCGATGATCTCGCCCTCGTCCATGAAGATCACCCGGTCGGCGACGGTCTTGGCGAAGCCCATCTCGTGGGTCACGCAGAGCATGGTCATGCCGCTCTCCGCGAGCTGGATCATGGTGTCGAGCACCTCCTTGATCATCTCCGGGTCCAGGGCCGAGGTCGGCTCGTCGAAGAGCATGATCTTGGGGTTCATGCAGAGCGAGCGGGCGATGGCGACGCGCTGCTGCTGGCCGCCAGAAAGCTGGCCCGGGTACTTCTGCGCCTGCTCCGGGATCTTGACCCGGGTCAGCATCTCCATGGCCTCTTCGTCCGCCTGCGACTTCGGGGTCTTGCGCACCCAGATCGGCGCCAGGGTGCAGTTCTCCAGCACGGTCAGGTGCGGGAAGAGGTTGAAGTGCTGGAACACCATGCCGACCTCGCTGCGGATGGCGTCGATCTGCTTGACGTCGTTGGTCAGCTCCACCCCGTCGACGATGATCTGGCCGCGCTGATGCTCTTCCAACCGGTTGATGCAGCGGATCAAGGTCGACTTGCCGGAGCCCGAGGGGCCGCAGATGACGATCCGCTCGCCCCGGTTCACCGTCAGCTTGATGTCCTTCAAAACGTGGAACTCGCCATACCACTTGTGAACGTCGATCATCTGGATCGCGATCTCTTCGGACATGCTGGTCTGCAAGGGGCTGGCCTGCGCCGCTTCTGACATTTTGTCCTCTCCCCGTTTCTCGTTCCTTTGGTTGCTCTGCCGTCGCGCTCAGCGTTTGTGGCCGGTCTCGAGCTTGCGCTCCATGTACATCGAGTAGCGCGACATGGCGAAGCAGAAGATCCAGAAGCCGACCGCCGCGACCACGTAGCCCTCGACCGCGAAACCGAGCCAGTCCGGATTGGTCGCCGCGAGCTGGACCACGCCCAGCAGGTCGAAGAGCCCGATGATCAGCACCAGGGTCGTGTCCTTGAACAACCCGATGAAGGTGTTGACGATGCCTGGGATCACCAGCTTCAGCGCCTGAGGCAGGACGATGAAGGTCATGACCTTCGGATAGCTGAGGCCGAGCGCCTGGGCGGCCTCGTACTGGCCCTTGGGAATCGCCTGCAGGCCGCCGCGGACGACCTCGGCCATGTAGGCGGCCGAGAACATCGCCACCCCGATCAGGGCGCGCAGCAGCTTGTCGAAGTTCACCCCCTCGGGCATGAACAGCGGGAACATCACCGAGGCCATGAACAGCACGGTGATCAAGGGCACCCCGCGCCAGAGCTCGATGAAGGCGACGCAAATCGCCCGGATGATCGGCATCTTGGAGCGCCGGCCCAGTGCCAGCACGATGCCGATCGGCAGCGAGGCGACGATCCCGACCTCGGCGATCACCAGGGTCACCATCAGGCCGCCCCAGAGCGAGGTCTCGACCGGCTCGAGCCCGAAGGCGCCGCCGTAGAGCAGGAAGAAGGCGATGATGGGATAGGGGATCAGGAGGAAGATCCCGGTCCACTTCTTGTAGGGCACGCCGGGGATCATCAGCGCCGCCAGGCCGACGAACTGGATGATGAAGGTCAGGTTGACCCGCCACAGCTCCTCGACCGGATAGCGGCCGTAGATGAAGACCTTGGACCAGACCCGGGCGAAGACCCAGCAGGCGCCCTCGCGCGAGCAGTCGTCCCGCGTCTCGCCGGCCCAGTCGGCGCTGAAGAGCATCCAGTCCAGCGCCGGCACCACCAGGACGTAGATCAGGTAGACGGCGAGGATCGTCAACGCCCAGTCGAGCGGGGTGGCGAAGAGGTTGTGCCGGAGCCAGCCGATCACGCCGACCTCCGAGGAAGGCGGCGGCAGATCGGGGTGCGAGCCGGGCGTGTAGTCTTGCGTGGTGTCAGCCATGGCTCAGCGCTCCACCAGTGCGATCTTCTTGTTGTACCAGTTCATGAACAGCGAGATCAGCAGGCTCACCGTCAGGTAGAAGGCCATGGTGAGGCCGATGATCTCGACCGCCTGGCCGGTCTGCATCAGGACCGTGCCGGCGAAGACCAGGACGATCTCCGGATAGGCGATCGCGGCGCCCAGGGAGGAGTTCTTGGTCAGGTTCAGGTACTGGCTGGTCAGGGGCGGCACGATGACCCGCAGGGCCTGGGGGATGACCACCAGGCGCAGGGTCAGGCCGGGACGCAGGCCGAGGGCGTAGGAGGCCTCGGTCTGGCCGTGGCTCACCGCCAGGATCCCGGCGCGCACGATCTCGCCGATGAAGGCCGCCGTGTACATCGACAGCGCGATCAGCATGGCGACGAACTCGGGCTGGATCCTCATCCCGCCGGCGAAGTTGAAGCCCTTGAGCTCGGCGTACTCCCAGGACAGCGGGAGGCCGGTCACCAGGAAGGCGAGCAAGGGCAGGCCGAAGACCAAGCCGAGCGTGGCCTTGAAGACGGGGAACTGCTCGCCGGTCGTCATCTGGCGCTTCTTGGCCCAGCGCGCCAGGACGAAGGAGCCGACGATCGCCACGAGGAAGCCGATCACGACCAGGGAGAACCCGGACTCGAACAGCGGTCGCGGCATGTAGAGCCCGCGGTTGTTCAGGAAGAAGGCGTCCCAGGCGTTGAGGCTCTGGCGCGGACCGGGCACCGAGCGCAGCACCGCGAAGTACCAGAAGAAGATCTGCAGCAACAGTGGCAGGTTGCGCACGACCTCGATGTAGACCGCCGCCAGGCGGCTGATCAGCCAGTTGTGCGAAAGCCGCGCGACGCCGAGCAGGAAGCCCAGGACCGTCGCCAAGAGGATGCCGAAGGCCGAGACCATGAGCGTGTTGATGATCGAGACCACCATCGCCCGCCAGTAGGGCGATTCGGCGTTGTACTCGATCAGGGTCTGGCCGATGTCGAAGCCGGCGGTCTTGGTGAGGAAGCCAAAGCCGGAGGAGATCCCGCGGGCCTCCATGTTGGCGATGGTGTTGTTGACGAGATAGGCGCCGAACGCGATGACGCCGCCGAGCACCAGCACCTGGTAGATCAACGCGCGGAAACGCGGGTCGTTCCAGAAGACCGGCTTAGCCGGGGCTAACCCCTCTTGGGCCTGTACGGCCATGGCGCTGCCTCCCTGTTACGGCTGTGCCATGTTGGCCAATGGGTTCGAGCATGCCCGGGCCGCCCGCCCGGACATGCTCTACCCGTTTCTTGTTTCTTGTTCCGCCGTGAGCGGACTTGTCCTCAGCGCACCGGCATCGAGTACTGCAGGCCGCCGTCCTTCCACAGGGCGTTCAGGCCGCGCTCCAGCTTGAGCGCCGTGTTCGGCCCGACGTTGCGGTCGAAGCTCTCGCCGTAGTTGCCGACCTGCTTGATGACGTTGTAGGCCCACTCGTTCGGCAGATCGAGGTTCTTGCCCATCTCGCCCTCGATGCCGAGCAGACGCTTGACGTTGGGATTGGCGCTCGACTTCATGTCGTCGACGTTGCCGGAGTTAACGCCGAGCTCCTCGGCCTCGACCATGGCGTAGAGGGTCCAGCGGACGACGTCGCCCCACTTGTTGTCGCCGTGGCGCACGACCGGGCCCAGCGGCTCCTTGGAGATGATCTCGGGCAGGATGACGTGGGCGTTCGGGTCCTTCAGCTTGATCCGCTGGGCGGCCAGGCCGGAGGCGTCCGTGGTGTAGACGTCGCAGCGCCCGGCGTCGTAGGCGGCGACGACCTCGTCGGCCTTCTCGAAGACCACCGGCTTGTAGTCCATGCCGTTGGCGCGGAAGTAGTCGGCCATGTTCAGCTCGGTCGTGGTGCCGATGTTGACGCAGACCGTGGCGCCGCCCAGTTCCTTGGCGCTCTTGACGCCCAGGTCGCTGCGCACCATGAAGCCCTGGCCGTCGTAGTAGTTCACGCCGACGAAATCCAGGCCGAGCGAGGTATCGCGAACCAGGGTCCAGGTGGTGTTGCGCGACAGGACGTCGACTTCGCCCGACTGCAGGGCGGTGAAGCGCTCCTTCGCAGACAGCGGCGTGTACTTGACCTTGCTGGCGTCACCGAAGAGGGCCGCCGCCACGCCTCGGCAGACGTCGACGTCAAGGCCGGTCCAGTTGCCGGCGGTGTCCGGGTTGGAGAAGCCGGGCAGCCCCTGGCTGACGCCGCACTGCACGAAGCCCTTGCCCCTGACGTCGTCGAGGGTGCCGGCGGAGGCCGCCGTCGAGAGACCGACAGCCGCTGCCGCAGCGAAGAGAGCCTTAGCGAGTTTCATCTGATTGACCTTCCCTGTTGAACCGAATTCCTTGTCGGCGGAATGTCGCCGCCGCAGCGGGGCCAGATCCTTCGACCTAGCCCACCCCCGATGGCGCTCCCACAGTGACGGAAGATGTAACATTCGACAGGGAAAGGCAACAGCCGCAAGAGCCCCGCTTTGCCTAGGGTCTTAGCGCTTTTGGCGACTCCGGGATGCAGAAACCGGGCTCTTTTTCGACCTTGGCGGCATGCCGAAATGGCGCTGCGGCCCGGAGTCCCGAGGGTTGGGCCGCCGAGCCCTTTGAAAGAGCCCCGCCGGACTGGCATAACTGGCCCAGACTGGCATAACTGGCGAAGTTCGGACCTGCCTGCCAAGCGAAGGAGGCGCAGCACGTGGCCAAGAAGGACCTCGGCGAGACGGACTTGAGGCCGGACACCCTGCTGTCCCACCTGGGCCGCGACCCGGCCCGCTTCGGCGGCGCCGTCAATACGCCGGTGTTTCGCTGCTCGACCGTGCTCACCGAGGGCATGGAGCAGTTCGAAAGCGGCCGGGAGCGCCGCTTCGAGAAGGGCGAGTTCGTCTACGGCCGGCTCGGCACGCCGACCAGCTTCTCCCTGGAGGAGGCGCTGGCCGGCATCGAGCAGGGCTACGGCACGGTCCTCACCTCCTCCGGCCTGGCCGCCATCGCCTGCGCCCTACTGGCCTTCGCCGAGGCCGGCGGCCACATCCTGGTGACCGACAGCGCCTACGAGCCGACCCGGCGCTTCTGCGACGGGCTGCTGGCCCGCCTCGGGATCGAGACCGAATACTACGACCCCCTGATCGGCGCCGGGATCGCCGAGCGGCTGCGCCCCGAGACCAAGGCGGTGTTCTGCGAATCCCCGGGCTCGCTGACCTTCGAGGTCCAGGACCTGCCGGCCATCGCGGCCGCGGCCAAGGCCGCTGGCGTGCCGGTCCTGATCGACAACACCTGGGCCACGCCCCTGTACCTCAAGCCCTTCGAACTGGGCCTCGACGTCTCGATCCAGGCGGCGACCAAGTACGTCGTCGGCCACTCCGACGCCATGCTCGGGTCGATCACGGTCGCCGACGAGGCGCTCTACTGGCAGGTCCGAAAGACGGTCTACGCCCTGGGCAATGCCGCCGGGCCGGACGACGCCTACCTCGGCCTGCGCGGCCTGAGGACCTTGTCGGTAAGGCTGCAGCGCCACCAGGAGAGCGGCCTGAAGCTGGCCCGCTGGTTCCAGGCCCGGCCCGAGGTCCGGCAGGTCCTGCATCCGGCCCTGCCCGACTGTCCCGGCCACGACCTCTGGCGGCGCGACTTCACCGGCGCCAGCGGGCTGTTCAGCATCGTCCTGGCCGAGGACTACCCGCGCGCCGCCCTTGCCGCGATGGTCGACGGGCTGGAGCTCTTCGGCATCGGCGCCAGCTGGGGCGGCTACGAGAGCCTGGTGATCCCCGGCCATCCGGAGCGGACCCGCACCGCGACCGCCTGGCAGGCCCCGGGGCCGCTGCTGCGCTTCCACATCGGCCTGGAGGACCCGGACGACCTGATCGCCGACCTGGAGGCCGGCTTCGCCCGCCTCGCCAGGCGCGCCGCCGCCGAGTAACGGCCGCCCCGTATTCCGAGGCGCGGAAGGAACACCGAGATGAGCCAAGAGCCGAGACCGCTGCCCAAGGACCTGGAAGAGGCCATCGCCTTCGATTCGGACGGCCTGGTGCCGGCCGTCGCCCGCCAGCACGATAGCGGCGAGGTCCTGATGATGGCCTGGATGAACCGGGAAGCCCTGGCGGCCACCCTGGCCAGCGGCCAGGTGACCTATTGGTCGCGCAGCCGCAAGGGACTCTGGCGCAAGGGCGAGCGCTCGGGCCAGGTCCAGACGCTGAAGCGGCTGCTGCTCGACTGCGACGGCGACACCCTGCTTCTGGAGGTGGATCAGGCCGGCGTCGCGTGCCATACGGGTCGGCGCAGCTGCTTCTACCGGGCGCTGGAGGGCGAGGCGCTGGTCGAGGTGCTGCCGGTGACCACGGATCCGACGCAGCTCTACGGCGAATAGACGGCATCCGGCCCGCGCTCGAGAGGTAAGGATGGGAGGTCAGAAGAGAATGGCATCGCGGCGCTTTCCGGCCGGCCTCGCCGGAGCCCTCCTGGGCCTGCTGCTGCTGGCCGCCCCGGCCCGGGCGGCGCCCGAGGCCGTGACCATCTTCGCCGCGGCAAGCACCACCGACGCCGTCACCGAGATCGCCGAGCTCTACACGGCCAGGCGCGGCGTCGCGGTCCGCCCGGTCTTCGCCGCCTCCTCCACCCTGGCCCGGCAGATCGCCCAGGGCGCGCCGGCCGACCTCTACCTCTCCGCCAATCCCCGCTGGATGGACCACCTGGCGGAGCAAGGTCTGGTCGCGCCCGGCTCGCGCTTCGACCTGCTCGGCAACGCCCTGGTCCTGATCGCCCCCCTGGACTCCGGGATTAAAGACTCCGGGGCGAAGGACGAGATCGCGGCCGGCTTCGACCTCGCCGGCCTGCTCGACGGCCGGCCCCTGGCGCTGGCGGATCCGGACCACGTGCCGGCCGGGATCTACGCCAAGGCGGCGCTGACCCACCTGGGCGTCTGGCCGCAGGCCGCGGGCCGGACCGCCCATGCCGCGAACGTCCGCGCCGCCCTGGCCCTGGTCGACCGGGGCGAGGCCGCGACCGGGGTCGTCTACGCCAGCGACGCCGCCATCGCCCGCGGCGTCCGGGTCCTGGGCCGCTTCCCGGCGGAGAGCCATCCGCCGATCCGCTATCCCCTGGCGATCGTCGCCGGCCGGCGCAGCGCCGCGGTCGAGGCCTTCCACGCCTTCTTGCAGGGGCCCGAGGCGGCCGGCCGCTTCCGCGCCCGCGGCTTCACCCTGCCGGGCGCCGGCTCCTGATCCGGCCCCGCTGACCCGGACCCCGGCGCGCCCATGCTGACCCCTTTCGAGACCGAGGCCCTCAGCCTCAGCCTGCGCGTCGCCTTCTGGAGCGTCACCCTGAGCCTGCCGCTCGGCCTGCTCGCCGCCTGGGCCCTCGCCCGCTGGCGCTTCTACGGCAAGACCCTGCTGAACGGCCTGATCCATCTGCCCCTGGTGCTGCCACCCGTGGTCGTGGGCTACGGCCTGCTGGTGCTCTTCGGGCGCAAGGGCCCGCTGGGCGCCTGGCTCTACGAGACCCTCGGCATCACCCTCGCCTTCACCTGGCGCGGCGCCGCCCTGGCCGCGGCGGTCATGGCCTTCCCCTTGATGGTCCGTGCGATGCGGCTGTCGCTGGAGGCCGTCGACCGGCGCCTGGAGGCAGCGGCCCGGACCCTCGGCGCCGGGCCGGTCAACGTCTTCCTCACCGTCACCCTGCCGCTGATGGCGCCCGGCATCCTGGCCGGGGCGATCCTGGCCTTCGCCCGCAGCCTGGGCGAGTTCGGCGCCACCATCACCTTCGTCTCGAACATCCCGGGGGAGACCCGCACCCTGCCGATCGCGCTCTACACCCTGATCCAGACCCCGGACGGCGAGGCCGGCGCCCTCCGCCTGGCCCTGATCTCGGTCGCCGTGGCGCTCTTTGCCCTGGCAGCCTCCGAGGTGATCGCCCGCCGGCTGGCGCGGGGCACCTGAAGCCGATGCTGGAGATCGACGTCAGCAAGGCCCTTCGCGGCTTCGCCCTGGAAGCCGAGGTCCGCTGCGAGGCCCGCGGCGTGACCGCGCTCTTCGGCCGCTCGGGCGCCGGTAAGACCTCGCTGATCAACCTGATGGCCGGGCTGATCCGGCCGGACCGCGGGCGCATCGCCGTCGCCGGCACGGTCCTCTTCGATTCCGAAGCCGGCATCGATCTGCCGCCGGAGCGCCGTCGCCTGGGCTACGTCTTCCAGGAGGGCCGCCTCTTCCCGCACCTCTCGGTCAAGGGCAACCTGAACTACGGCCTGCGCCGCGTGCCCCCGGCCGAGCGGATCGTCGGCCTGGAGCAGATCGTCGAGCTGCTGGGCATCGCCGAGTTGCTCGAGCGCCGGCCGCGCGACCTGTCCGGCGGCGAGAAGCAGCGCGTGGCCCTGGGCCGGGCCCTGCTCGCCAACCCCAGGCTGCTGCTGATGGACGAGCCGCTCTCGGCCCTCGACCAGGCGCGCAAGGACGAGGTCCTGCCCTTCATCGAGCGCCTGCGCGACGAGTTGGAGGTGCCGATCGTCTACGTCAGCCACGCGATGGAGGAGATCGTCCGTCTGGCCGACACCCTGGTCCTGATCTCCGAGGGCAAGGTTGTCGCGGTCGGGCCCCTGGAGGAGGTCACCGGCCGCCTGGATCTGCGCCCGCTGACCGGCCGCTACGAGGCCGGCGCGGTGCTGCGCGCCAAGGTGGCGGGCCAGGACCTCGCCTTCGGGCTGACCGATCTGGCCTTCAAGGGCGGCCGGCTGCGGGTGCCGCACCTGAAGCTGCCCCTGGGGACCGAGCTCAGGGTCCGGATCCGGGCCCGCGACGTGGCCCTGGCCCGGACCGCGCCCGTGGACGCCAGCTTCCTCAACGTCCTGCCGGCACGGGTCGAGGAGATCGGCAGCGAAGAAGGCCCGCTGCGCGACGTCAAGCTGGCCCTCGGCAGCGAGACCCTCTGGGCCCGGATCACCGCGCGCTCCTGCCACGAGCTGCGCCTGGAACCGGCGGCCGAGGTCTTCGCGCTGATCAAGGCGGTCGCCCTCGACCGCCACAGCCTGGGGCGCCGTTCGAGCCGCGGCCGCTTCCTGGAGAGCTGAAAGCCCGGCGGCCCGCGCAAGAGGCTCGAACTTCGCCGCCCGGACCGCTATCTCTGTGCCATGACCGAGCCGGACCTCACATCGGAAGCCGCGCCGAAGCTGGCGCGCCTCAACGACTGGATCGTGGCGGCCGGACTCGCGGGCGAAGACGGCGCGGCGCTGATCGAGGGCTACTGCAAGCGCCTGCGAGAGGCCGGGGTCCCCCTGGACCGCTGCGCGGTCGGCGTCGACACCCTGCACCCCGTGCTGCTCGGCAGCAACTTCATCTGGTCGGCCGACGCCGGGATCGCGCAGCGCGACTACCAGCGCAGCGAGGCCGAGACGGCCGACGAGCTGTGGCTGCAGAGTCCCTTCTACTACCTCGCCGAGCGCGCGGAGACCCGCCTGCGGCTCAAGCCGGGCGCGCCCCTGGCGGCGGGGCTGCCCCGCTTCCCGATCCTCGAGGAGCTGGAAGCGGCGGGCGCGAGCGATTACCTCGTCCTGCTGACTCCGCTCTCCGGAGACGAGGCGATCGGCGATTTCGACACGGTCTATTCCTCCTGGACGACACGGCATCCCGACGGCTTCGCGGCGGCCCAGGTGGCGATGATCGAGGGCTCCCTGCCGACGCTCTGCCTGGCCCTGAAGTCGGCCCTCACCCGCGGGATCACCGATACGCTCATGCGCACCTACCTGGGCGAGGACGCCGGCCGACGGGTGCTGCGCGGCAGGATCGAGCGCGGCACCGCCGAGGCCATCGAGGCCGTGCTCTGGTACAGCGATCTGCGCGGCTTCACCCGGATCGCCGACACCGCGCCCAGCGAGACCCTTCTGGGCCTGCTCAACGACTACGCCGCCTGCGTGGTCGAGACCCTGCACGCCCACGACGGCCAGGTGCTGAAGTTCGTCGGCGACGGCATCCTGGCGATCTTCAAGCTGTCCGATTCCCGCGCCGCCGGCGAGCAGGCCCTCGACGCCGCCGAGGCCTTGCTGGCGCGTATCGACGCGCTCAACGCCGAGCGCGACGCGGCGGGCCTGCCGACCAGCGACATCTACCTGGGCCTGCACCTCGGAGAGGTGCTCTACGGCAACGTCGGCAGCCTGGAGCGCCTCGACTTCACGGTCGTCGGTCCCGCGGTCAACGAGGTCAGCCGGATCGAGGGACTCTGCCGGAACCTGGATCAGAGGGTGCTGGTGTCCTCGGACTTCGCCGCCGGCGCGCCCGCCGCGCGGCCGCGTCTCGTCTCGCTGGGGCGCTACGCCCTGCGCGGCGTCTCCGAGCCGCAGGAGCTCTTCACCCTGGAGCCGCGTTGACGGCCCGTCGCTCCCGCCGCGACCCCGCCGCTGCCAAGACTCGGAAAGGCACTCCGAAAGGTTGTGGAGCTATTAAGGAAACTAACTCTGTGGCGGAAACGCCAAGCCTGTGGCGGAAATACAACAAATACAGGATTTCTGTGACAAGCCGAACATAGTTAATAACAAGTTACCGGATCTGCGCTAGATATAGTCCTGGTTGGCTGCAGGCTTGCGATGGAGACCAACTGGGGGAGAACGATGAGCACGACAGAACAGCTCTTGGAGAAGGCGGCGGCCGTGGTAGCCGGTGTCCTTCTCGTATGGGCTTTACTCGAACAGACGTCGCTGTTCAGCGCTTACGCGCTGTTTTGACGTCTTGCACAGGATCCAGGTAGGAGTCCGAACTTGCGAGCCAAATCTGCGTAACCGGCCGGACGGCAGGTGGTGATCAACCTGCCACGGCCGGTAGCGCGTAGATCGCAATCGCCAGGAAATGACAGACGCTGCCGCCGATCACGAAGAGATGCCAGACCGCGTGATTGAAGGGCAGGCTTCGCCAGAGATAGAACACGACGCCCGCGGTATAGGCCAGGCCGCCCGATAGCAGCAGCCAGGCGCCGCCGGTTCCCAGGCTTTCGAAGATCGTCTCGCTCCAGGGAAAACCGATCCAGCCCATGCCCAGGAAGACGGGGATGAGGAACCAGTGCAGGCGGCCCAGCCAGAGCCGGACGGCGATCCCGATCAGCGCCATGCCCCAGATCACGCCGAAGAGGACCCAGCCCAGGGGCTTCGGAAAGGCCAGCAGGGTGATCGGCGTGTAGGTGCCGGCGATCAGCAGAAAGATCGCGCAGTGGTCGGCGGCCAGGAACACCGACTTGGCCGCCCTGTGCCAGGTGCCGTGGTAGAGCGCGGACGACAGATAGGTCAGGAAGAGGGTCGCGCCGTAGATCGCCGAGGTGACGATGGCCCAGACGCTGCCGGTGAAGGCCGCCAGAACCACGATCAAGGCCAGGGCGGCGGCAGAGAGCACCGCACCGATCCCGTGGGTCACGGCGTTCGCGATTTCCTCGTAAAGGCTCTCCCCGTTCCGCTCGATCGCGGCGCGCACCTTCTGGCCTACCTGTTCCAAGTGTCACCTCCCTGATGAAGATGACACGATAGCCAGGGCCGGACGATGCGACCAGTGCCCTATCGATGATCAAATCGTGAGCGCGGCCGCCCCAGGATCGCCACGCCGCCGCAGCGGGCCGAAGAGGCGGCGCTCCGGGACCGGGCGGCCAGCCGCCCGAGGCGGCAAAAGCTGTATTTATTTGAGCGAATAACTCGCGTTTCTTAAGTGATGCATTTAACAGATGGCTGGAGTAAAAGACAATATACCTAGAGCTTCTACTGCGTTCTGCAAACAAAGCCTCCAGCCATGGAAGCGGAAAAGCACGACATAGACGCCAAGGCGCATGAAAGGCTCGCCTTGCGGATCCGCTCCGCCGAGGCGATCCTCGACATCTGCCTGGTCGCGGCGATCTGCCTGGCCCTGCTGTTGGTGTCCTGGCTCGTAACTCAGGGTTCGTAACTCAGGGCGACTGAGCCGGCCGGACGGCCGCCCGGCCCATCAGGCCGCGCCGCGGGACCTACTCCGGCTTGGCCGCGATCGGCTTGCCGCCTGCCGCCTTGCTCCCCTCGGGCTTCGCCCTCACCGGCTTTCCGTTGTCGCGCACGATCCGCCCTTCGTAGTCGTAGACGAAGCTGGCGCTCTCGAAAAAGCTGAAGGGCACCTCCAGGCCGATCTCGCGCGCCTTCAGGAAGTTGATCGCGATATCCGGCGGCGACACGATCCCGACCGGGAGATCGCCGACCTTCACCCGCTCCTGAAGCACGTCGGCGCCGTAGATCGCCGCCAGGTGCGCGTTGCTTTCGAAGCTGACGCCGATCGAGAGCACCGCGCTGTCCGGGCCGGGCATGACCACATCGGGAACGACGCTGAGGACCGGCACCCGGTCCGCGTTGCCGTTGATGGTCGCGATCTCGCGGAACACCACCGTGCTGCCCGTGATCCAGAAGGCGCTGTTGCTGAGTGTGGGATCGTTCTTGCGCATGACCGCCACCGCCTTCGAGACCAGGCCCTCGAGCTCCTCCGCCGCGGCCTCCGGACTCTCGACGGCGAGCTCCTGCACCCGGATGCCGAGGCGCTCGGCATAGCGCTTCATCGGCTTGGCCTGGGTCTCGACCGCGCTGACGTTCTTGCTGTTGACCAGGATGCCGAGGTTCTTGAGGTCGGGCTTCAGCTCCTTCACGTAGGCCATCTGGACCTCGATGGGCATGTTCAGCGAGGTGAAGGCGAAGTTGCTGCCGGTGCCGACCTCGTAGCTGGGCGCCTGGCCCAGGACCACCGGGTCCTTCGAGCAGACCGAGACGATCGGAACCGCGCCGCCGCGATAGTTGCTCCAGAGCCAGGCCGTGGTCTCCGATCCCATCGAGTAGATCAGGCGGTAGCCCCGCTCCTCGGCGATCCTGAGGGCGTGCTTGCCGCTGCCGTGGTCCTTCTCGAAGTTGTAGAGCAGGAACTCGACGTTGATCTCCTTCTCCTCGAAGACGTTGAGGATCTTGTTCATCGCGATGTCGTAAGCCGAGGACGGCCGCGGAAAGATGACCATCACCGGCAGGACCGGTCCGGTCGCGATCGGCAGCTTGTGGCGGATCAGGACCTGGGTGTCCTCGCCCTCCACCTCGACGAAGTTCCAGGCCCGCAGGCTCTGCTCCGTCGGCGTGAACCAGGCCGTGTAGCCGGGCGCCGCCTGCGCGGCGCCGCTCCAGGCCCCGGCCAGCAGCAGGGCCGAAAGGACGGCCGCGGCCGCCGGCCGTGTCATTGCGAAAAGCTTCATCATCTTGCGATCTCCCCAGAGCAGCCTGTGCTCGCTCGAACGCAGGCAAGCTGCTCTATCTACTTGATCCGGTGGCAGGCCCCCCCTGCCCGGGTGGGGTCGGCAGGGCGAAGAGGAGCCCGAAGGCCAGGACGGCGCTGCCCAACCACAGCAGCACCTGGGTCCCCTGCCCGCCGATCAGAAACAGCTGCGCCACGATCATGGGACCGGCGATGTGTCCCAGGCGCTCGAGGAAACGATAGGTCGCGGTCAGCGAGCTGGCCCCGACCCGGGCCGCCAGACGCGAGTCGGCGACATGGGTCACGACCGGCGCGTTGATCAGGCCGTGGGCGATCCCGACGGTCGCCACGCCGACGACCAGGATCAGGGTCACGAGCGAGGAGCCGCCGGCGCCGGCCTCGCCGGGAAGCCAGCCGATCAGCCCGATCAGGAACAGGCCGGCGCCGCTGACGATCGCGCCGAAGAACAGCACGCGGTGGGTCCGCCCGGTCCGGTCGACGACCCGCGCGGCGAAGAGGCTGGCGACGACCACGCCGGCGGCATAGACCATGATGATCTGGCCGATGTCCTCCTGCGCGTAGCGGTACTGCGACAGCAAGAGCGGCAGGGCGAAGATGATCACGCCGGTCAGCACCGCCTTGGCCGGGATGCCGATCAGCAGCATGGTCTTGAGGAAGTCCAGGCAGCGCAGGACCTTGCCGATGTTGGCCAGGATCTGGCCCGGCGAGAAGCCGATCGGCGCCTCCTGCGCCTCCTCGCGCGGCACGGCGGGCACCACGGTCAAGGCGTAGACCGCCAGGCTGAAGGCGATGACGCCGCTCAGCAGGAAGACTCCCTCGGCGCCCATGTAGGTGACCAGCAGGGAGCCGATGGCCATGCCCGAGATCATGCCGCCCTGGAAGCCGAAGACGATGATCGCCGCGCCCTGGGTCCGGCGGTCCGGCGGCGCCATCGCCAGGATGTAGGACTGGACGCCGATGAACAGCATGCCCTGGCCGAGGCCGGACAAGGCCCGCGCCGCCAGCACCAGGCCGAAGTCGCCGCCGGAGGCGAGCAGCAGGAGGCCGCCGCCGGCCAGCAGCAGGCCGAGGTACATCAGCGGCCGCGGCGAGTGATGCTGTGCGAAGTGCCCGGCCGGGACCAGGGCCAGGGCGAAGCAGAGGTAGAAGGCGATGAAGGGCGCCGAGACGAAGCCGGTGGACAGGCCGGCGGCCTCGGCCACCTGGTAGACGAACTGCGGCAGGAAGGCGTAGTTCAGGTGCTCGAGGAAGACCGCGGCGAAGAAGACGGGCTTCAGCAGGTTCAGGGCCAGGGCCTGGTGCCGGCGCCGCTCCTGGGGGTCCGGCGGCGCGCCGGGCGCCGGCGCGCCGCGCTTGACCGAACCGGCCAGTTGCAGGAACAGGCCGGCGAAGAGCGCCGAGGCGACGAAGAGCGCGGCGAAGTTCTTCACGCTGCGGGCGATCTGGCGATAGATCAGCGCAGTCGGCAGGGCGACCGCGACATGGATCTCGCGCGGGCTGCCGGGCGGGGTCAGGTCGACGCCGTACTCGTAGGTGCTGCGGCTGGAGCGCCAGGGCCGGCCGACCTGATCCGGATCGGTGTGGATCACGACCCGCCCGTCCACCGTCAGGCCGGCGGCGCTGATGTCCGGGTTGAGCCGGATGTAGTCGCCGAAGGTCCGGTCGAGGCCGCCGATCTCGTCGATGTCGATGTTGAAGGCGACCAGATCCGAGAGCCGCTGGCCCAGGGAGTCCGCCAGGGCCTTGGCCTTGACCTGGGCGCCTTCGGAGTAGAGCGAGACCAGGGTCCAGATGACCGCCGCCGCCATGGTCAGGAAGGTCATCGCGTAGGCCATCTGCAGCCAGGGCACGCGCAGCGACCGGGCCTTGGGCACGCCGAAGAACACGAACAGCGCGAAGAGCAGCGAAAGCCCGAGCGCCACCACCAGGAGCGGCCGGAAGCCCTCGGCCACCCGCTCCTCGACCACGGCACGCGGCATGGTCACCGCCAGGCGGCCCACGGTCTCGAACTTGTTCCGCAGCGGCAGGACGATCTGATACTCGGTCGCGCTCTCCCGCAGCTCGTAGCCTGGATCCCCCTGCGCCATCCTCGGCGCCTTGTCGAGCAGCGCCCCGGTCGCGCTGCCGCTGCCGAAGACCGGCGTGCCGTTGAAGTCGAAGGTGGTCATGGCGGCGACCGCCGGGTCCGCTTCCAGGATCGGCTCGGTCAGCGTCGCGAAGCCGACGAACTGCTTGAGCGGCAGACCGGGCCGGAGATAGGCCTCCATGGTGCTCTGGACCACCCGCGCCTGGGCCACCAGCTTGTCCAGGTAGAACTGCTGGTAGGTGCGCTGCGCCTCGCCGAAGCCGATGTACATCAGCAACACCAGGGACAGCCCCGAGACCAGGAGCATGGTCAGGGCGTCGAGCGCACGCGTCCGGAAGCTTGCCTCCTGCGTCATCCTGCGGGCCTCTGGATCAGTCGAGCGGAGCGGTCGCGAAGAAGGGCGCGACCGGCAGGTCCGGGCCACGGCAGCGCCGCGGGCGAGACGGCGGGCCGTCGCGCCGGACGGGAGGTACCGCGAAAGGGTCAAACGGCCTTAACCCGGGAGAATACATCCAGACCCCAAAACAATTATTTGATTAGTTGAGTAAATTACCGGCCCTTAGTTAAGATTGGCCTAAGTATCTTTTCAGACTAAAGTCTTACCCAAGCAAAGGCCGCCGCAGATTCCTTGAGATAGAACCCTGGCGGCACCGGGCCGTCGCAAGGGGCCAGGACCCCGTGGCTTTTGCCACCCTGCCTCGTGCGTCCCCGGGGCCATACTCGGAAAGGCTGCCAAGTCCTAGAACCCTCAGGTTATGACCTGCAGGCCTAGCCAATAGTCATGCCTTTCATTTCATTGGAGAAATCATTTACTTTAGGTTTTCTTTAGGAAAGATTGTAAGTATCTAAGACTTCCTTAAGTTCTCGCACCTATTTTTCTTGTTAATTTGTACTTGCTGAACGCCCAATCCTCACGGCCAGCGGCCCGTGCAGGTCGGGCAGGGAGTTCCGGGATAGGCCCGAGCGAGGTTCCGGCAGGCAAGGCCGACGCGGCAGCGACCGATCCGGGTCCGGAGTCCGGCCCGGTATCGCTCGGCTCGGCGATAGACACGGCGGGGAGCAAAGTGGTCGAGACGGAAGACCCGGGCTCGGCGGAGAACACGCCGCGGCCTCAAGACAGCGAGCAGGGCCAGGCCCGGTCGGCGGCCACGCCCGGGCCGCGGAGTCGGAGTGCCGCGCCGCCACCCCCACTGGCCGAGCTGCTGCAGCGCCAGGGCCGGCTGTTCCAGCTCTCGGCCAAGGGCGAGGCCCTGGAGACCGTTCTCCAGGAGCTGGCGCTGATCTGCGAGGCCGCGCTGACCCCGGCGCGCTGCACCATCCATCTGCTGGAGCCGGTCTTCGCGACCCTGCGCCAGGCCGCCGCGCCGGGCCTGCCCGCGGAGCTGCGCGAGGCCCTGCAGGAGATCCCGATCGACGCGCCCGCCTACCCCTTCACCATGGCGGTCTGCCGCGACAAGCTCGTCGTCGCCGAGGATCTGGCCCGCGAGCGGCGCTGGCGGAAGCTCGCCAAGCTGGCCGCGCCGCAAGGCCTCGCCGCCTGCTGGGCCCAGCCGATCCGCGACGTCGAGGGCAAGGTCCTGGGCTCGATCGGCCTGTTCTTCGAGGCTTCGCGGCAGCCCGGGCCGGAGGACCTCGGCTTCCTCGACGCGCTGGCGGCGCTCGCCGCCTTCCTGGTCCATCACGACTCCAACGAGCGTTCGCTGCGCCGCGCCGACGAACGCCTTGCGACCCTGGCCGGGACCATTCCGGGCGTGGTCTACCAGCGCCTGGTCACGCCCGAGGGCAACATCCGCTACACCTACATCAGCGAGGGGGTGAAGGACCTCTTCGGGGTCTCACCGCGGGAGATCCTGCGCAACCCCAACGCCCTCTTCGATTGCCACGGGCCGGCCTACAAGGAGACCTTTCGGGAGCGCCTGCTGAAGGCCTCGCGCGAGCTCAGCCTCTGGGACGTCGAGGCCCAGATCATCACCCGCGACGGCGAGGAGAAGTGGACCCACGCCATCGCCCGCCCGCACCGCCGGGCCGACGGCTCCGTGCTCTGGGACGGCGTGATCCTGGACGCCACGCGGATCAAGGAGGCGGAGCGCGAGGCCAGCGCGGCCTCGGCGCAGACCCGCCGGATCATCGTCGAGAGCCTGTCCCAGGGCCTGATCCTCTTCGACCCCGAGGACCGGCTGGTGATCTGCAATGCCCGCTACCTCGAGCTCTATCCCGGAATCGAGGAGATCGCCCAGCCGGGCACCGGCTACGCCGACCTCGCCCGGCACGAGATCCAGCAGCTCGACCGGGACGCCGACCGGAGCAGCGTCGAGGGCCGGCTCGAGACGCGCCTGGCCAAGCATCGGCTGCCGGCCCACCAGGTCGAGCGGCAGTGGCCCGACGGCCGCTGGATCCTGATCGACGAGCATCGGACCTCGGACGGCAGCACGGTCTGCCTCTTCACCGAGGTCACCGACCTCAAGCGCCGCGAGGCGGAGCTGCAGCGGGCCCGGGGCGCCGCCGAGACCGCCAACCTCAAGCTGGAGAGCATCAACGCCCAGCTCGATATCGCGCTGGCCCAGATGGCCCAGGGTCTCTGCGTCTTCGATGCGGAACAGCGCCTGGTGCTCTGCAACCGGCACTACGGCGAGCTCTTCGGCCTGCCCGAGGCCCTGATCCAGCCCGGAGTCTCGATGCGGGCCCAGATCGAGCACAGCTTCGGCGGCGACGCACAATCCGAGGACTGGTGGCAGACCCTGATCGAGGGGCGGCTCGAGCAGGCCAGCCGGCGCTCGGAGAGCAGCTACTTGCTGGATCTGCCCGACGGCCGGGTGATCGAGGTCATGCACCGGCCGCTGGACGACGGCGGCGCCGTCGAGACCTTCACCGACGTCACCGATCAGGCGGCGACCCAGCAGGCGCTGCGCGACAGCGAGGACCGGCTGCGCGGCCAGCTCGCCGAGCTGATGGAGAACCGCGAGCGCCTGGAGACGCAGCGCGAGGAGCTGCGCAAGCTGGCCGAGGGCCTGGCCTGGGCGGTCGAGGAGGCCGAGGCCGCGAACCGGGCCAAGTCGGAGTTCCTGGCCAAGATGAGCCACGAGCTGCGGACCCCGCTGAACGCGGTGATCGGCTTCTCGGAGGCGATGAAGGCCGAAATCTTCGGGCCCATCGGCAACAGCCGCTATCAGGGCTACATCGAGAACATCTGCGACAGCGGCACCCACCTGCTGGGCCTGATCAACGACCTCCTGGACCTCTCAAAGGTCGAGGCCGGCAGCTTCAACCTGCACGAGGAGACCCTGGAGGTCACCAAGCTCTTCGAGGTCTGCGAGCGGCTGATGGAGGAGCGCGCCGACTACGCCGGCCAAGACCTCGAGACGCGCTGCCCGCCCGAGTTGCCGCGCTTCCGGGCCGACGGCATGCGGCTCAAGCAGGTCCTGCTGAACCTCCTGTCCAACGCCATCAAGTACACCCCCGAGGGCGGCCGGGTGACCATGGCCGCCGGGATCCTGGACGACGGCGGCCTCGAGCTGACCGTCGCCGACACCGGGATCGGGATCAGCCCGGCGCAGCTGCCGCTGGTCATGCAGCCCTTCCGCCAGGCCGAGAACGCCATGTGCCGCGGCCACGAGGGCACCGGCCTGGGCCTGCCCCTGGCCAAGGCCCTGGTCGAGCTGCACGGCGGCAGCCTGGTGATCGAAAGCGAGCCCGGCCGCGGCACCCTGGCCCACATCCAGCTCCCCGCCTCCCGGGTCGAGTCCGCGCCCGAACCCGGGGCGGCGGAGGCCGAGCCGCTCCAGCAGCCGGCCTGACCGGCAGGGGGCCTGACCGGAAGGGCCGCGCGCCGGGGTTGGGAGCCGCCTGCTTCGTCGAGCCGGCCCCCTCCGCCATCGGGTCCCTTTCGCGCAAACGCTCCAACCCTCGTTCGTCTTTCAGAATTTTCTTCGCGAGAGCCCGAACCCGACAGCCCTCCATCCGCACTAACGAGTGTTACCTGGAAGAACCGGGTGAAGCGGACAAGCGGAGGGATGTGAATTGGGCTTGGTCAAGATTGGTGAGGCCACCTACTCGACCAACTGGCAGGGGCTCCACAGGAACGAGCCGCTGCTGATGGCGTTCCGTGACTATGCGAAGAGCAACCATCTGTGGGAGAGCTACCGCTTCCTCACCACCGAGTTCCTCCCCAAGAGGGATTATCCCTTGTACATCGCGGAAGGCGGAGGGCTCGAGATCGACCTTCCCGGGGCCATCCGTCAAGCGATGACCGACCTCGCCGAGAAAGGCGATTGGACCATGACGGCCTGGAAACCGCACCTCGAGCGCGCGCAGAAGGCTGTCATCAGATCGATCGATTCCGATCATCTCCAAGGCGCGTCCAACAAGTTCTGGAACTCGACCGAGTTCGCCGCCTTCTTCAGGGCGCAGGTCGCCAAGAACGCAAGAAGAGCGGCCTAGGCGCCAGGCCTGCGTCCACCGTCGGCGCGGGCCAGACTGAAAGCCGAGGGCCGCGGGTCGAGCCGCAATGCAGGCATCGGGAGACGACAGATGCTCAAGTACGGGAACCTCACCTATCCCAACAATATCGACGCGATCATTAGGGACAAAAGATTCCTGAATGTCTTTTTCAAGTTCCTTAAAACAGAAAATAACGAGGAAAATCTTCTTTTCATTATGGCCGGATTCAACCCGGAAAAGCTTTACCAAGCCTTCCTCGCGCCGGACGCCAAGCACGAGATCAATATCAGCGACGCTCAAATGACCGAAATGCGGCAGATGGCGGCCGCGGGTCAGTGGAAGCACCCCGAGTGGGTGGACAAAGTTGCGGAGGCCAAGTGGGAGTGCAAGAAGCTGCTGACATTTGATCCGCTGCCGCGCTTCTTCAAGTCCAAGATTTTCTGGGACTACCACGTCGCGAACGGGGGCACCCGCAACGAAGCCTTCGAAAAGGTGGACGATCCGCCGCCGCCGCCGGCCTGGGAGCTGGCGGCCGAGGAGTTCGGCATCAAGAACGTCGCGGCGCTGCGGTTCTACATCGCGAAGTTCGAGCGGAGCGGCGAGCAGGCGACGATCGGGGAGGCGGCGAAGCTCCTCCGCTCGGAGGGCAAGCGGATGAACGCCCATGTCTTCAACAAGCTGCTCATCGCGGAGGGGTTTGCGAAGAAGCCCGCCGGCTTCGATGGCACGCCGACGCCCCCCTCGGACCCGGAAGATCCGATGGACAGCCTGCCCGAGCTCAACGAGGAGACGGGGCGGGAGAAGCTGGTCGACGTCTCGGGGATCGAGATCACGCTGCACCGCAAGCGGCTGGAGGGCTGCGGGTTCAAACTGGTGAAGAAGACCAAAGACCTGGAGCGGATCGAGAACATGCTGCTCGCCTATCTCGCCAAGGACCGGCAGGAGGCGATGAAGCTCTACGAGCGGATCCTCAAGGCCGAGAAGGACAACAAAGAACTGCAGACCACGAGCCTCGTCGACATGATGAAGAAGATGCGCGAAAAGAAGGCGTTCGAGAAATCGGACGCGGCCTGACGCTGGCGCCCGCGACCGGGCTCGAAGCGGCACGCCCACGTTGGCTCACGGAGCTATGCGCAGTCACCTGTCAGGTTGAGAGATCGGTCGGCCGCCGCACGAGGCGTCCGACCGAAGTCTCGTTCACCGATGTTGGGCAATGGTCGGAAAGGTCCGCCCGGCGGTCATCCTGACCGCTTGTCATTCTGCTCCTCTGCGGCTCGCCGCCTCCGCGATTCGCCGCTCTCCCAAAAAGATTTCATCGAGCCTCGGATCGCAGGGTGTTGTATGTCGACGCATCGACCAGGGAGGAAGCACCGATGCGCATGTTCCATGGAAAGGCTTGGCTGTCGCTCGTCTCGGCGGCGCTGATGATCGCGCAAGCGAGCGCGGAAGAGACGGCCGCCCTTTCTCCCCTGGAGGTCCTCCGGAGCCGGGATCTTTCCGTCGTCGCCGCCCTGATGCAGACCGACGGACGGTCTGCTCGCATAGAGGTCGAAGTGATCGAGGATGACGGTCTCGCGGCCGGGGAGCCACTGGTCGATCTGGGATCGGTGACCAAGTTCGTGACGGCGGTCGCGGTTCTGCGCCTCGTGGACGAGGGGCTGATCGGCTTGCGGTCGCCGCTTCGAGAGCTGCTGCCGAATGTGCCCCGAGACAAGGCGGCCATAACCGTCCATCAGCTCCTGACGCACACGAGCGGATTGACGGAGTCGACCGGGGACGACGGGGAGCGGCTGAGCCGGGACGCCTTGCTGGAACGCGTCCTGAACACGCCGCTCCTGCACCCGCCCGGCGGCGGCTACCACTACTCCAACGCGGGATACTCGCTCCTGGCCGCGGTCGTCGAGATCGCGTCCGGCAAGACCTACGAGAGCTATCTGTCGGACAGCATCCTGCGGCCCCTCGGCTTGCCGCCGATCGGATACGAGGCGGTCTACGATCCCGACCGATCCCTTCGGAGTTCCCGAAGCTGGCGAACGCTGTTTCGTCGAATGCCGATCCGCTCGGCAAGCTGGGGCGGGCACGCACCCGGCTGGAACCTCATCGGGAACGGGGGCGCCGTCGCGACCGCCGAAGGCTTCCTTCGCTTCTGGCAGGCCTTCCTGGCGGGCCGGATCGTCGATCCCGATCTCGTGGCCCTGGCACTCACGCCCCATGTGGACGAAGGAACCGGCTCCAGCTTCTATGGCTACGGCCTTGTCGTCGAACGGAGCGAGAGCCTTGGGACCGTCTACTGGCACGATGGCGGCAACGAGGTCTTCTCAGCCGAATGGCGGCACCTGGACGCCTACGGGACGACGCTCTTTGCGGCCGGACCCGGCGATGGAGGCTTCGATGCGATGGAGCTTCTCCTGCAAGGGATGGCGCGGGAGCGCTTCTTACGCTGACGCTGAGTCGGGACCAGTCCGCGCCGAGCCCCCGCGCCCGTCGGGCCCGGGGAAGCGGCGGGCGCGGACGTCCTCGGCGAAGGCCGCGGCCGCCTCTTCGACCGCCCGGCCGAGCTCGGCGTAGCGCTTGGCGAAGCCGGGGACCCGGTCGCCGCTCAGCCCGAGGATGTCCTCGGTGACCAGGATCTGGCCGTCGCAGGCCGGCGAGGCGCCGATGCCGATGGTCGGGACGGCGACTTCGCCCGTGATGTCCCGCGCCAGGGCCTCGGCCGTGCCCTCGATCACCAGGGCGAAGGCGCCGGACTCGGCCACGGCCAGGGCGTCGGCCCGGATCGCCGCCGCCTCCGCCTCGGCCCGGCCCTGGGTGCGGAAGCCGCCGAGGCTGTTGACCTTCTGCGGCATCAGCCCGACGTGGCCGAGCACCGGCACCCCGCGCGCGGCGAGAAAGGCGACGGTCTCCGCCATCTCCCGGCCGCCTTCGAGCTTGACCGCGCTGCAGCCGGTCTCGGCCAGGACCCGGGCGGCGTTGCGGTAGGCCTGCGCTGGCGACTCCTGGTAGCTGCCGAAGGGCAGGTCGACGACCACGCAGGCCCGCCGCGCCGCCCGCGCGACCGCGGCGCCGTGGGCGATCATCTGATCCAGCGTCACCCCCAGGGTCGTGTCCCGGCCGTAGAGCACCATGCCCAGGGAATCGCCGACCAGCAGCAGGTCGACCTGCGGGTCGAGCAGGCGCGCCATGTTGGCGCTGTAGGCGGTCAGGCAGACCAGCGGCGGGCCGCCGCCCTTGCGGTCGCGGATCTCGCGCACGGTGACCGGCTTGTCCCCGCCTTGCAGCATCATCGCCCTCGCCTCCAGGTCGCTCGCGGAAAGGAGCCGCAAGCTTTGTGGCAAAGCCGCCGCCGATCAACGCTTTTTTTGCACTGCAGCAATCCTGCCCTGACGCAGGGCCTCGGTCGAATCGGGCGGCCGGTGCCGCATCAAGGTTCGGGGCTTGGGATTTGGCGAACGCTGTTCGAGTGCCTTACTGAGCGCCGCGCCCCGGCTCTCGTACCGCTCTGCAAGAGACCAGGGGGATTATCCGCGAAAGGGTCCAAGAGAAAATGCGAGATTGAATCCGAGGCGTAGCGGCATCGGCCGGAGATCCTTGGAAGGCCCCTTCGCCGAGGGATGACAGCTCGACCCGATGGTCCCAGAATGCAACATGATCGTTTTGCATAACGGCACAGATGGCCATGCCTGAGCCGCCCGCCGGTCGGAGACCGCTCCTGACCTCGAGCCACCTCCTGACCTCCAGCCACTGGGGCGTGGGCCTGGCGGAGCTGTCCGAGGGACGGCTGGTCGCGGTCCGGCCGCATCCGGACGACCCCAGCCCCTCGCGGATCAACGAGAACATTCCGGAGGGGCTGAGCGGCAGCGCCCGCCTCCGCCGCCCCGCGGTCCGCCGCAGCTATCTGGAACGCGGTCCGCTGGACCCTGCCGGCGAAAGAGGTGCCGAGCCTTTCGTCGAGGTGAGCTGGGACCGGGCGCTGGGCCTCGTCGCCGAGGAGCTGAACCGCATCCGGGCCACCCATGGCAACGAGGCGATCTACGCCGGCTCCTACGGCTGGGCCAGCGCCGGGCGCTTCCACCATGCGCAAAGCCAGCTCAAGCGCTTCCTGAACGCGGCGGGCGGCTTCCTGCGTTCCGAGGGCAACTACAGCTACAACGCGGCGCTAGTCCTGATGCCGCACATCGTCGGCAACTTCCGCGACCACGTGAAGCAGGCGACCCGCTGGCGGGTGATCGCCCGCGAAGGCCGCCTGGTCGTGATGTTCGGCGGCATCCCGCTGCGCAACGCCCAGATCTCCGGCGGCGGCCTCGGGCGGCACCGGCTGCGCGGGGAGATCACGGCCTGCGCGGAGGCCGGCGTGGAATTCGTCAACGTCAGCCCGCTGCGCGGCGACGCCGCCGAGGCGCTGAACGCGGAATGGCTGCCGCCCCGCCCCGGCTCGGACACGGCGGTCATGATGGGCCTGGCCCATACCCTGCTGTCGGAAGGCCTGCACGACGCGGACTTCCTGGCCCGCTACACCGTCGGCTTCGACCGGGTCGCGGCCTATCTGCGGGGCGAGACCGATGGCGTCGTCAAGGACGCAGACTGGGCGGCCGAGCAGTCCGGCCTGCCGGCGGAACGCCTGCGCGGCCTGGCGCGTCACATGGCCGCCGGGCCGACCCTCCTTTGCCTGGCGGTCGGGCTGCAGCGGGCCGACCACGGCGAGCAGCCGATCTGGATGACCGTGGTCCTGGCCGCAATGCTGGGCCAGATCGGCCTCCCGGGCGGCGGCTTCGGCATCGGCTACGGCGCCGACGACAGCATCGGCACGATGGACCGGCCGCTCCGCTGGCCGTCCTTTCCCCAGGGGGAGAACCCGGTCGAGGACTTCGTGCCGGTGGCCATGCTGTCGGAGATGCTGTTGAACCCCGGCGGCGCCTACGACTACAACGGCCGGCGGCGGCGCTTCCCCAACATCCGCATGGTCTGGTGGGCCGGGGGCAATCCCTTTCACCATCACCAGGACCTGAACCGCCTCCGTCAAGCTTTCCAGCGGCCGGAGACCGTCATCGTCAACGAGATCGGCTGGACGGCCACGGCCCGCCACGCCGATATCGTGCTGCCCGTCGCCGCGGCGCCGGAGCGCAACGACTTCGGCGCGGGCAGCCAGGACAGCGCCCTGGTGCCGATGCCCAAGGTGGTGGAGCCGCCGGACGAGGCGCGCTGCGAGTTCGAGATCTTCGCCGAGCTGGAGCGCCGCCTCGGGCTCGGCACCGCCTTCAGCCGGGGCCTGAGCGCCGAGGACTGGCAGGAGGAGATGTGGGCCGAGATGCGGCGGCAAGCGGCCGAGCGAGGCTTCGAGCTGCCGGATTGGCAGAGCTTCCTGCAGGGCGGAGTCCTGCAGTTCGACGACCCGGCGCCGGACGCGGTCTACCTCGCCGACTTTCGCGCCGACCCCGAGGCACATCCGCTGGCGACCCCCAGCGGCCGGATCGAGCTGGCCTCGGACACCATCGCCGGCTTCGGCTACGACGACTGTCCCGGACAGCCGACCTGGCTGCCGCCGCGCGACTGGGGCACGGCGGCCGCCAGGGACACTCCCCTGCACCTGCTTTCGGGCCAGCCCGAGACCCGGCTGCACAGCCAGTTCGACAGCGGCGCCTTCAGCCGGAGCCGCAAGATCCAGGGCCGGGAACCGATCCTGATCCATCCGCGGGACGCCGCCGGCCGGGGCATCGCCGACGGCGACGTGGTCCTGGTCCTGAACCGGCGCGGGCGTTGCCTGGCGGGCGCCGTGGTGACCGAGGACATCCGCCAGGGCTGCGTCTTTCTCTGGACCGGCGCCTGGTACGACCCCGACCTGTCCGACCCCCACCACCTGGAGCGGCACGGCAATCCCAACGTGCTGACCCACGACCTCCGCACCTCGCGCCTGTCCCAGGGCCCGGCCGCGCAGTCCGCCTTCGTTGAGGTCCGGAGGTTCGAAGGCCCCTTGCCGCCGGTCAAGGCCTTCGACGCCCCCCTCTCCGGAGGCGGCGGGTGACGGACCCGGACCCAGGAGACTTGGGCCTCAGCGCATGAAAGCGGCCCCGTCGAAAGCGAAGCCCGACAGCCCCAAGGCGGAGCGTCCGGTCCGCGTGGACTCGACCCTGTCCAAGGGCCTGCAGGTTCTTGAGGCGCTGGCGCGGTCGAAGTCCGGCAAGGGCGTGACCGAGCTCTCGCGCGAGCTCGCGCTGACCAAGTCCAACACCTTCCGCCTGCTGCGGACGCTGACGGCCCTCGGCTACGTCCGCAGCTCGGAATCGAGGTCCTATTCGGCGACGATGAAGGTCTGGCAGGTCGGCCTCTCGGTCATCGGGAACCTGGACCTGCCGAGGATCGCCGCGCCGCAGATGCGGATGCTGTCGCGAGAGACCGGCGAGGCGATCTACCTCGCCGTGCCCGATGTCCTCTCGGTCATCTACATCGACAAGATCGAGAGCACCAAGCCCATCCGCTCGTGGAACCCGATCGGCGGCAGCGCGCCGATGCACTGCGTCGGCACCGGCAAGGCCCTGCTGGCGGCGGACTACGACCGCCTGCGGGACCAGGTGCGCGGCCGCCTGACCCGCTTCACCGACAGGACCATCACCTCCATCAAGCGCCTGGACGCCGACGTCGCGGAGACGCGGGCGCGCGGCTACGCCGTCGACCGGGGCGAGTACCGCGAGCGCATTTTCAGCTTCGGCGCGGTCCTGCGCCTGCCGGACGGCCAGCCCGTCGCGGCCATCGGCGTCTCCCTGCCCGACGTCAACCTGAGCGAGGGCCGCGACGAGGAGATCGGCGCGCTGCTGCTGCGCGCCGCCGACGAGGTCTCGGAGTCCTTGAAGGACCTCTAGATCTAACCGCGCCCGGGCGGGTCCGATCGATCGCGCGGCATCCGGCCGAAAGCGACGCTCGGACGCCGCCGTGCTTCGGCAGCGTCCGAGCGCCTTTCCGTGGACTCAGGTCAGGTCGAAGCGATCGAGGTTCATCACCTTGGTCCAAGCCTCGACGAAGTCGCGCACGAACTTCTCGCGCGCGTCGTCGGCGGCATAGACCTCTGCGACGGCGCGCAGCTCGCCGTTCGACCCGAAGATGAGGTCGACGGGCGTGGCCGTCCATTTGACCTTGCCCGTCTTGCGGTCACGTCCCTGATAAACGCCCTCGGACGTGGAGGACTTCGTCCACTTCGTGGACATGTCGAGCAGGTTCACGAAGAAGTCGTTGCTCAAGGTCCCCGGCCGGTCGGTGAAGACACCGTGCGCCGATTGTCCGGCGTTGGCGTTCAGCGCCCGCATGCCGCCGACCAGGACCGTCATTTCAGGGACGCTCAGGGTCAGGAGGCTGGCCCGATCGACCAGCATGTCCGCCGGCGATCTGCGGTTGCCTTCGCCGAAGTAGTTGCGGAACCCGTCGGCGGTCGGCTCGAGGACGGCGAAGGAGGCCGCATCGGTCTGCTCTTGCGATGCGTCCGTGCGTCCCGGCGTGAAGGGGACCTGCACATCGTGGCCGGCCTCCTTCGCGGCCTGCTCGATGGCCGCGGAGCCGCCCAGCACGATGAGGTCGGCGAGCGATACCTTCTTTCCGCCCGATTGCGCGCCGTTGAAGTCCTGCCGGATCTTCTCCAGGCCCGTCAGGACCTTTGCGAGCTCATCGGGATCGTTGGCTGCCCAGTCCTTCTGCGGTGCGAGGCGAAGGCGCGCGCCGTTGGCGCCACCGCGTAGATCCGAGCCGCGGAAGGTCGAGGCCGAGGCCCAGGCGGTCCGGACAAGTTCGGCCACGGTCAAGCCCGACGAGAGGATCTCGGACTTCAGCGCCGCGACGTCCTCGGCATCGATCAAGTCGTGATCGACCGCGGGGACGGGATCCTGCCAAGGCAGCTGCTCCTCCGGCACCTCCGCGCCGAGATAGCGCGCACGTGGGCCCATGTCGCGGTGGGTCAGCTTGAACCAGGCCTTGGCGAAGGCGACTTCGAAGGCCTCCGGGTCCTCCTGGAAGCGCTGCGCGATCTTCCGATAGCTCGGGTCGAACTTAAGCGACAGGTCCGTCGTGAACATGATCGGCGCATGGCTCTTGGAGGGATCGTGAGCGTCCGGGACGATGTCCGCTGCGGCCCCGTTCTTGGGAATCCACTGGGTCGCACCGGAGGGGCTCTTGGTCTGCACCCATTCGAAGGCGAAGAGGTTGTCCAGATACTGCGTGGTCCAGGCAATGGGATTGGCGGACCAAGCACCTTCCAGCCCGCTGGTGATCGTATCGCCGGCAACGCCGCTGCCGCACTCGTTCGACCAGCCGAAGCCCTGCTGCTCGATGCCCGCGGCCGCCGGTTCGGCACCAAGGCACTTGGACGCGTCGGCGGCGCCATGGGCCTTGCCGAAGGTATGCCCGCCGGCGATGAGAGCGACAGTCTCCTCATCGTTCATCGCCATGCGACCGAAGGTCTCGCGAATGTCCTTGGCCGCCGCGATGGGATCCGGGTTGCCGTTCGGCCCTTCCGGGTTCACGTAGATCAGGCCCATCTGAACCGCGCCGAGCGGCTGTTGCAGCTCCCTGTCGCCGCTGTAGCGTTCATCGGCCAGGAACTTGGTCTCGGGGCCCCAGTACACCAGGTCGGGCTCCCAGTCGTCCTCGCGCCCGCCGGCGAAGCCGAAGGTCTTGAAGCCCATGGACTCCAGGGCGACGTTTCCGGTCAGGACCATCAGGTCGGCCCAGGAGAGCTTTCGGCCGTACTTCTGCTTGACCGGCCAGAGCAGGCGCCGCGCCTTGTCCAGGTTGGCGTTGTCCGGCCAGCTGTTGAGCGGGTCGAAGCGCTGTTGACCGCCGCGCGCGCCGCCGCGGCCGTCGGCCACCCGGTAGGTGCCCGCGCTGTGCCAGGCCATCCGGATCATCAAAGGCCCGTAGTGACCGTAATCCGCCGGCCACCAGTCCTGCGAGGTCGTCAGCACCGTCTCGATGTCCTGCTTCACGGCCTTCAGGTCGAGGCTCTTGAAGGCCTCGGCATAGTTGAAGCCTTCGCCCATGGGATCGGACTCGGCGGCATGCTGGCGAAGGGGCTTGAGGTTGAGTTGCTCGGGCCACCAGAATTGGTTCGACTTCGGCTTGCCTTCCGCGGAAGCCGGGCTGACTGCGGCCAGCGCGACCAGCAGAGACAGCACGGTCGCCGGGATGGCGACCAGGGGGATCATTCGTCTAGGCATCGGAGTTAGGTCCTCCCGTTTGCTCACACACTTGAGATGTCTGTCTGACGCGAACACCCCTGCCCTCGGCCCTTCCCTGCCTCCGGCCAACTCTCGTCACCTAGCGTGACGGAAGCGCAGCCCGAGGCCCGGGATCGGCCGCTGTTCTCACGAGTTCCGAGGCGTGTCGCGCCCTCGCAAAATTTAGAATTATTCTTAAGTAGAAAACTAGCAAGTCCCGCTCATGGCGCAACTCACAATTGTGAGAGGACTCCTCGAAAGCGCCCCGGGAGGGACGCTCGGATGTGGTCCATGAGCCGAGTCGAGAAGGAAACGGAACATCCGCTAGGCGATCGCGCGGCGTCCTCCGCCCCGATGATCTGCGGGTCCTGAGCGGCATCTTCCGGATGCTGCGCCCTGGCGCAACCCGCTACGCCCGTTCCTCGCCTAGCGCCGAGCGGCCCTGCGGGAAAAGGTGGTGGAAAGGCTCGCCGTCCCTTACCTCGGCTCGGGCCTCGGCTCGGGAAACGCGACCGCCCCGCCGTGCTTCTGCCAGCTCGCGAAGCCCTCCTTCAGGTGGGCGGCCTCGAAGCCCATGTCCTGGAGCGTCGCGACGGTCAAGGCCGAGCGCCAGCCCGACGCGCAGTGAAAGACGAAGGTCTTGGCCTGCCCGAAGATCTCCTTGAAGTAGGGGCTCTTCGGATCGACCCAGAACTCGGCCATGCCGCGGGGACAGTGAAAGCTGCCCGGGATATGGCCCGAGCGCTGTCGCTCCCGCACGTCCCTGAGGTCGACGAAGACGACCGAGGGATCGCCGAGCATGGCCAGGGCGTCCTCGGTCTCCACCTCCTCGATCCGGGCGCGTGCGGCCTCGACCATCTCCGCCACCGACACCTTGAGCTCGCGCACCCCGCCCTCCAGTTGTTCCGGTATATAGAACAAGTATATTGAAAATTGACACGCTATCTCCCGTCATTCAACCTTCGGCGGACAGCCGGCGTCAAGGCTCGGCGCCTTGCCGAGGATCGCGGCACCGGCGGAATGGACGGCCGACATCATGGCAGCAGAACCGGCGATTTCGCTGTGGGAGGCCTCGGCGGCGGAAGCCGATCTGTCGGCGCCGCTGGAGGGCGACACCGCGACCGATCTCGCGATCGTCGGCGGCGGCTTCACTGGTCTCTCGACCGCGCTGCACGCGGCCGAGCGCGGCATCGACTGCCAGCTCCTCGAGGCGCGGCGGATCGGCTACGGCGGATCGGGCCGCAACGTCGGGCTGGTCAACGCCGGCTTGTGGCTGCCGCCGCAGGACGTGCGCCGCCGCCTGGGCGACGCGCGGGGCGCCGCCCTCGTCAAGGTGCTGGGCGACGCGCCGGACTACGTCCAATCCCTGATCGAGCGGCACCAGATCCGCTGCGAGGCCACGCGGACCGGGACCATCCACGCGGCCCACTCGCCGAAAGGCTATGCCGACCTCGCCCGCCGCGCAGAGGAATGGCGCCGCCTCGGCGCGCCGGTCGAACTGCTGTCGCGGGACGCGGCGGCGGCGCTGATCGGCAGCGACCGTTTCCATGGCGGCCTGGTCGATCGCCGGGCCGGCACCATCAATCCCATGGGCTATGTCCGGGGCCTGGCGCGCGCGGCCCAAGGCGCCGGGGCGAAGATCGCCACCGGGGTCGCGGCCCGGACGCTCCGCCGCGACGGCAACGGATGGGTCGTCGAGACCGATCGCGGCAGGGTCACGGCCAAGTCGGTGGTCCTGGGCACCAACGCCTATACGGACGACCTCTGGCCGGGGCTGAGGAAGACCGTCACCTTGATCCGGTTCTTCCAGCTCGCCACCGAGCCCCTGGGCGCGCGCGGCCGCGCCATCCTGAGCGGCGGCCAGGGACTATGGGACACCGGCCCGATCATGTTCTCGCTGCGCCGCGATGCCTTCGGGCGGCTCATCATCGGCTCGATGGGAAGCGTCATCGGCGGCATCGAGGGACTGTCCAGCAGGTGGGCCGAAAGGACCCTGGGGCGCCTCTTCCCCGATCTCGGCAAGGTCGCCTTCGAGCACGGCTGGCACGGTCGGATCGCCATGACACCCGATCACCTGCCGCGCATCCACCGCCTGGCCGAAGGGCTCTACACCCCCATCGGCTACAACGGCCGCGGGATCACGCCGGGCACGATCTTCGGCAAGGCCATGGCCGAGCTGTTGTCGGGGGGTAAGGAAGAGGACCTGCCGCTGCCGATCTCGGAGCCGTGCCGCGTCCCCTCGGCCCCTGTCATGTCGCGCCTCTACCGCCTGGCCTTCGCGGCCAATCAGCTCGTGAAGAGCCTGTAATACCAAGGAGCGTCCGCGGAGATCGCGCCGGCACCCGTGGCGGCCTGTCGCCTTGCGCGGTCGCCGGGCCGCAGCTCTCACCCGCGTCACGGTCTGCGTCGTCAGGCCGGCGAGCGGCCGGACCCACGACGGCCGGCACCGGAAAGCCACGCGAAGAACGCTCGATCTGACATGGATCATTGACCCCGGGCGAGGTTTGTCGCCGCTTGCAAGCTGGAGCTACGTCGACGAGGACGGAAAAGGTCCTCCAGGAGATTCGCATGACGACAGCGGCGCCGACCCAGGGTCGGACAGAGACCTACGATCTGATCATCGTGGGCGCGGGACCGGCCGGGCTCGGCTTCGTTCGGGCGCTGGAAGGATGCGGTCTCGACATCGCGGTCGTCGAGCGGCAGCCCCGTTCGATCCTCGCCGATCCACCGGCCGACGGCCGTGACATCGCCCTCACCCATCGCTCGGAGGGGATCCTGCGCGACCTCGACATCTGGCCGCGGATAGCGGCGGCGGAGGTATCGCTCATTCGCCACGCCAAGGTCGTCAACGGCCAGTCCGCCTACGCCTTGCATTTCGATCACCGCGACAGCGGCAAGGACTATCTCGGGCGCTTGGTCCCGAACAACCTGATCCGCCGCGCCGCCTTCGCCGCGGCCCGGGAGGTCGCCGGGGTCGAGGTGATCGACGGGCGCTCGGTGGTCGCGGCAGGTAGCAACGAAGAGACGGCCTGGGCGCTGCTCGACGACGGTCGCCGCTTGCAGGCGCGCCTGCTGGTCGCCGCCGACAGCCGCTTCTCGGAAACCCGGCGGCGCTTCGGCATCGCGGCACGGCTGCGCGACTTCGGGCGCAGCTGCATCGTCTGCCGGATGGAACACGACGAGGACCATGACGACACGGCCTTCGAGTGCTTCCACTACGGCCGGACGCTGGCGGTGCTTCCCTTGACCGGACGGCGCAGCTCCGTCGTCGTCACCCTGCCCAGCGACGATGCCGCAGAGGTGCTGGCGATGGACGAAGAGGCCTTCGGCCGCGACATCGCGCGCCGTTTCGCGGAGCGGCTCGGCGCCATGCGCCTCCTCGGGGAACGCCACGTCTATCCCCTGGTCGCCGTCTACGCCGACCGTTTCTGCGGCCGCCGCTTCGCGGCGATCGGCGACGCCGCCGTGGGCATGCACCCGGTCACCGCCCACGGCTTCAACCTCGGCCTGCGCGGCGCCGCCGTGCTGGCCCGGGAGATCCGGGCGGCCCGGGTGAGAGAGGGCGATATCGGCGCGGCCGGGGGGCTGCGCCGATATCACCTCGCCCACGACCGGGTGGCGCGGCCGATCTATCTGGGCACCAACCTGCTGGTCGGCCTCTACACCGACGAGCGGCCGCCGGCGCGCTTCGCCCGGGATGCCCTGCTGCATCTCGGCAATCTCCTGCGCCCGGCGCGCCACGCGATCCTGCGGCAACTGACCGACGAAGCCGCCTGATCCCAGGGAGATCGCGGTCGAGGCCGCATCAGGCGGCGAGCGGCGGGGTGCGCTCCAGAACCTCGAAGGCGTCGTGACGGACGTGGTTGTCGCGCATCTCGGCCCGGATCATCTCCTCGGTGACGATCCCCTTCTCCAGGCATTCGCGCAGCAGGCCGAAGAAGAAGTTCTCCTGGTTCGGATCCGGGTGGGGCTTGTAGCGGCCGAGCAGCGCGTAGTCTCCGAGCAGGCGCCGCCGCCAGCGCATCGCCCAGCCGACCGGCGGGAAGGGCCAGAAGGTATCCGCGGGCGTGAAGTCGATCGGCAGGCCGGCCTTCCAGGGCTGGGTCATGCGCCGCGTGTTGTGGAGCATCTTGGTCCGCGGCGTCAGCCTGTCGAAGTCGTTCCACTCGTTCTCCAGCTTGCCGAGCGTGCTCCTGGGTTCCAGCTTCAGGCTGATCCAGTCCATGTAGTCGCGCTTGAACTCGAACATCTCCTTGAAGTCCTCTTCGACCCGCCAGTGGGTGAGCTTGGCGCAGTCGAGCAGCATGACGCTGCTGGCGTAGCAGCCGGCCCACTTCTTCGGCCCCGAGCGCCGGCGGCAGAGGATCGCCTTTCCGCCCATGTCGCGGGTCAGGAGGTCCCAGACGTCGCCCTGGGCGAAGACATCGGGATCGATCACCACCGCCCGGCCGCGATAGCCCATCAGCTCCGGCGGCATGAAGCGCAGCAGCGTGAAAGACTGCAGATCGTCGTTGCGCCACGGCCGGTCGACCCCGTTGCGCCGATAGAGCTGCCCTTCCCGCTCATGCAGGAAGGGATGGTCCCTGGTGTGGATGATGCGGACGTCGAACTTGCCCGCGTTGCGCGAGTTGCGCGTCAAGGCGTGCTCCGCGACCAGCGCGCCGGTCACTTGCTTGTGGTTGGTGTGGATGAAGACACAGTAATCCACGGTCTGATCTCCATGGCTGCGGGGCGGCGGCGGCCGGAGGCTCCTCCTGGAACCTCCGGCCCCTCCCCCGGTCTCGCGGTGAATTAAAGTCGGTCGGGCCCGCTCTGGCGGCGGTCAGGCGGCCAGCGGCGGCGTGCGCTTGAGAACCTCGAAGGCGTCGTGCCGGACGTGGTTCTGGCGCATCTCCTCGCGCAGCATGCTCTCGGTGACGACGCCCTTGTCCATGCATTCGCGCAGCAGGCCGAAGAAGAAATGCTCCTGGTTCGGATCCGGATGGGGCCGGTAGTGGCCGAGCAGCGCGTAGTCGCCGAAGACCCGACGCCGCAGGCGGTTCAGCGCCCCCAGCGCCAGCAGGCCGCTGGGCTTCTCCGGCGGATGGTGATCGATCTTGAGGCCGGCCTTCCAGGGCTGGGTCCGCCGCCGGGTGTTGTGGATCATCTTGGTCCGCGGCGTCAGCTTGTCGAAGTCGTTCCATTCGTTCTCGAACAGGCGGATGCTCCACCTCGGCTCGAGCTTCAGGCTCATCCAGTCCATGTAGTCCCGCCGGCCGGCGAACATCGCGTTGAACTGCTCCTCCCAGCGCCAATGGGTAAGCTTGGCGCAGTCCAGCAGCATGACGCTGCTGGCCAGGTGGCCGCGCCGCTTCTTGCTGCCGCTGCGCGGCCGGCACATGAGGGCGGCTCCGCCCATGTCGCGGCTCAGGAGCTCCCAGACGTCGCCGACGGCGAAGACGTCGGGGTCGATCACCACCGCGCGGCCCTGGTAGCCCATGAGCTCGGGCGGCAGGAAGCGCAGCGTGGTGAAGGACTGCAGGTCCTCGTAGCGCCAGGTCCGCTGGACCCCGTCGCGCAGGTAGCGCTGGCCCTCCCGGTCGCGCAGCGCTGGGTAGTCCTTGGTGTGGATGATCCGGACGTCGAACTTGTCCGCGTTCTTCGAGTTGCGGGTGAGCGAGTGCTCCGCCACCAGGGCGCCGGCGATCTGCTTGTGGTTGGTGTGGATGAAAACGGTTGGCTTCATGGTTTCCTCTCTTCCGGCGAAACGGGCCTCTCACGGCTCTCGCTGCCAGGCAGCCTTGGCGGTCCCGCATCCCGATTTCGCTGTGCGGACGGCACGCTGCGCCGAATAGCACTGCGCGGTAACAGGCCGGTAACAGGCGCCGTCCCTGGGGAAACCGCACTGCGTCGAGTGGTCCGGGCGCGATTGAGGCCCGGGCCGCGGGGCCCGCGCGCCCTGCCGGGCGCCGGTCCGCAGAGATCGAGGTCCTTGGGATCGAACCCGGCAGCCGCCGGGCCGGTCTCAGGCGCCGGCGGCGCCTCCCGCCTCGAGAATCTGCCGCTGCAGGCGCTGGGTCTCGGGCGTGGGCTCCACGTCGAGCTCCTGCGCCAGCAGGCGCCGGCATCGTTCGAACTGGGCCAGCGCCCGGTCGGGGCGGCCCTGGCGCAGCAGGTATCGCATCAGCGCCCGGTGGAGGCTTTCGTCGCAAGGCTCCTGGACCAGCGCCCTGCGGCAGGTCTCGACCGCTTCGGCGAAGCGGCCGAGCGCGCCGTAGCTCTCGGCCAGGTCGCCGAGCATCTCCAGATAGCGCTCGCGCAGCTGCTCGCGCTCCTCGTCGCACCAGCCGGCATAGAGGTCCTCTTCCATGTAGTCGCCCCGGTAGAGGCGCCGCGCCTGCCGGTATCGGTCGACCGCCTCGGCCCAGCTTTGCCGCTGCTGCAGGGCGCGGCCCTCGGCGACGAGCCGGTCGAACTCGATCGCGTCCACCCAGACCGCTTCGCGCTTGAGCACATAGGCCAGGCCGACCGTCTCCACGACGCTCTGCCGCAGGCCCGCGGCGCGCAACTGGCGGCGCAGGAAGTGCACGGTCACCTTGAGCCGCTGCCAGCCGCGGCTTTCATCGGCCTCGGGCCAAAGCAGCGCGATGAGGCGTTCGCGGTGGACGGCGCGGCCGGGACGCGTGGCCAGGTACTTCAGGAGGTCGAGGGCCTTCTTGCGCTGCCACCCGCCGACGGCCAGATCGCGGCCCCGCAGCGACAGGGCAAAGCGGCCGAAGGTGAAGATGCGCAGCGCCTGCGCCGCGGCCGGCTGATGCCAGGCCTCTTCTCCCCGCCGCAGGACGACGACGGCGACCTCGGAGTCGGTCGGCTCGGCCCGGACCCACTTCTGCATGGCGATCAGGGGCTTTATGCAGAGCGGAACCTGCCGCCCGTCCTTGTGGCGGGCGAGGCAGGACGGCGGGGCATCGGCCCCGCCCCGGCCGAAACAGAGGTCGCCCTTGCAGTCCTTGCGGCACAAGGCTCTGCCGTCAGGGTACCTGGCCTGCAGGATCTCGCAGCAGGGCCGGCCGATGGCCTCGCCCGCATCGAAGCCCAGCAGGTCCGCCGCGCCCTGGTTCCAGGCGACGACCCGCATGCTGTCGTCGATCCCGACGACGGCCTCGGCGGCCGGATCCGCCGGGTCTAGGGCTTCAGGCATGCAATCCTCCCGAACGGCGGGCTTGCGGAATGAAGGCGCGGAAAGATAGCCGTCCCGACAGGGCGGCGGCCCCGGGGATCCGGTGACCATGAAGGCCCCGCCCGGAACGCGCCTGCGTAACGCCAAGGGTCTACGCCCGCTTCGGTGCAAGGTCAATGAAATCAAGGCGAAGGGCGACGACCGGCCGGTCCTTGGCGAAGGAGCGGTGCACTTGAAGGCAACGCTGTAGGGGCGCCCTCGCCGCTCCAGCGCGGTCTTGGGCAATTCACCCGTCCAGCAGCCATGATCGATGATCGCAAGCGGAACCGGATCGGAGGGTGGCGGGTACATGTGATTTTTCCAATGTCAATTAACCGCCTAGACTGCGGCGGCTATAAGTCGGTCGCGCGATACCGACAGCGATCAGGGACAAACCGCTCTGCTGCCGAAACCTTCCCTTTGACGTCGCGGGAACTCAAAAAATGTCGACCCATGATCTGATCCGGGAGGTGACCGACAGCCGCTCTCCCTTTATCTCCGCGGACCAGCTTGAAGCGCTGCTTGGAGAGCCATCGGTCAAGGTCTTCGACGTGCGCGGCACTTGGAGCGCTACGCCCCGTGCCTTGCCTGCCGAGTATGACGCCGGTCATGTCCCCGGGGCCGCGTTCCTCGACTGGACGAGACACTTCGTCGAGCAGGACGTGGCGATCGGACTCGCGTCCGTTGCCGATGAAGCCGGGGCCGCGCAGGCCTTCAAGGCGCTCGGCATCAACGACGGCGATCTCGTCGTTCTCTACGACGACTACCGTCACATGCTGGCGGGACGAATCTGGTGGGCCATGCGCCTGTGGGGCTTTGCCGAGGTCCGGGTGCTGAACGGCGGTTGGGGATATTGGTCGGCCCGGAACAAGCCGATTTCGAGAGTGAGTCCGCAGATCGAGCCTGGAACCTTCCAGCCGCGGAAACAGGACGGGCCGCTTGTCGGCCTCGATGCCTTCTTGAGGACGAAGGATCGGCACTGCGTTATCGACGCGCGCGGTGCGGCGGGCTTTGCCGGCAAGGCGGACGACCCGCGTAGCGGGCACATTCCCGATTCGCTGAACCTCCCCTACAGCGCCGTCCTGGATGCGGACACCGGACTTTTCCTCGACCCCGAGGCGCTATCCAAAGTCTTTGACGAAGAGACGCCTCGATGGCGCGAAATGCCGATCATAGCGTCTTGCGGCTCGGGCTACGCGGCAACCGTGGTCCTGCTCGCGTTGCAGGAGCTCGGGCGAGACGCCAGCCTTTTCGATGGATCCTTCGCCATTTGGAAACTGGACCCAGATCGCCCCGTCCAACAGTCGAGTCCGGCTTAGCCGCTTGGCAGATGGAGTTGATCACGACGAAGTCGACGCCACCCTCCACATAGACTGCCTCGTTGACATCGGCGAGTCGCAGGTCGACCTGATCCAGGCCAAGCCGGGCCGTCTTCCGTGGAAAGGTCCATCAATGCGCGGACTGAAAAATCTGCCGCGAGATAGCTCTCACAGCCCGAAGCGAGGCGGGTTTCGGGCCGCTTTGTATGGCAAGCGGCGCCCCTGTTGAACGCATATCGAGCTTTTGCTGTGCGCCGGGCCTGGAAGATCGGATTGTCTTGGAGGAGTTTGGCCGAGCGCATCTGAGAGAAGATCTTGCTCAATACCAAGGAGCGTTGATACACCATTCAAGATCAGAGAATCGCGGAGCGCCGCCAAAATGCCATTTGGCGATTGGAATGCGATTTCGTTTGGCGCCCGGAAGCGACATCCAGCACGAGGTCCAAAAGCGCATTCACGCATGGCAACTGCTGCGCCGTCTCGATCATTGGCTCGCCGTCGAAATCGATCCAGTCCGGCTTTTCGCTGGCCAGACGTTGCGTCGAGGAGATTTTGACGACGGGCGCGAAAGCCCCCATCGGCGTACCCTTGCCGGTGCTGAAAAGAACGATATTGGCGCCGGCTGCGACAAGCGCACTGGTCGACAGCTCATCGGTTCCAGGCGCTTCGAGAATCTGGAAACCGCTGGACGCTGCCGGTTCGCCATAGCGAAGCACGCCCACCAGAGAAGAGGAGCCGGATTTTTGTGCCGCACCGAGCGCTTTTTCAGCCAAAGTCGTCAGGCCGCCCTCGATGTTCCCGGGGTTGGGTTCGCCGGGCGCCGCCGCACCCTCGCGCAGGAACTGCTTCCTGTAGTCTTCGAGAATGAGGTCGAGCCGGGACGATGCAGCGAGTGTCGAGGCGCGTGCTCTAAAGTGGTCGGCCGCCTCCATAAGCTCGGGTAGCTCCGTCAGAAGCGTCGCGCCGTTGCTGGTGACGACGATGTCAGCTATCTGCCCGAGCAACGGGTTCGCGGTGAGTCCGCTGAGACCGTCGGTTGCACCGCACTTCAGCCCAACGACGAGCTTGCCAATTTCCTGTCGGGACCGAGTGTCCCTCGCGATTAGCGAGCGCATCTCTTGCGCGGCCCCAAGGACACTATGGTACCCGTCAGGCTCGTCCTGTAAGCCGATCTGCCTGAGACGCCCATCCTCAGCTCGCGAGGGAGACAGCCGAGAAAAGTCGGCGGTACGGAGCCCGATGAGAAGCGCCGCGCCGCAGTTCGGGTGCGAAACGAGCGACCCCAGAAACCTGTCGAACGAGGGATCCGGTTTGGGCGAGGAATCCAATGCAGGCACCACCCAAACGCCGTTCTCTGCCCCAGCCTCTTGCCCGCTAAGCTCGGCCGCAACGCGATGCGCCAGTTCTTCAACCGAGCCCACCAGACAAACCAGCCATAACTCGTTCCGCGTGCCGACGCGGCCATCGGCTCGCCGAAATCCGAAAAACTCACGTCTGCGCGTCGAAGACAGTGAGGTAAGCCTAGTTTCGCGGTCGGTGGGTCGCGCCTCCGAGCCGAGGCGCTCGCGTGATCCCGATGCATTGTGCGTGTGGACGAGTGCCCCTGCCGCTATGTTCCGGGTCGCCACGGCGATAGGATGTCCGTAGCGGCGGATGGAGGCGGCAAGTTCGATGTCCTGTAGGGCGACCTTATAGCCCGACGGAATTTTCTCAGTCGCAACTACGTTGAATGTGCCGTCCGACAGCACTTCACCAGGCTCTGCTGCCCCCAACGCGACTGCGACATTGTCATCCGCGTGCGTTCGGACCGCGCGAGCCACCCGTCCCTCCAGGCCTCTGGGTATTGCAACAAGAACATGTAAAAAAGTCTGAAATCAGCTTCTGGTCAACCGGGATTACCGGCACGAGTTGACCGCCCGCGTGACGTAGTTGCGGAGGCTCGTGGTCCCGCGCTCAGGGTCATCGGGCCCCCGTGTCCTGCCGTCCACGACTGCGTCCGTCATACAGGCATAGGACTGCGCTGCGGCATCTGAGAAGCCGAACTGCAAGAAAGCCTGCGGCTCAATCGAGTTTGCCTAAGGAACTGTCTGGAGATGGTTCATCGAGCTCCGGAATCCGGCCACGAGGACGTCAGCGGGCCTGACAAGGCACTTCGCAAAGAAGTCAACGAACCGGGGCTTGCTCGGGTTCCCCTCGCGCGGCTGGCGCCAACCCGCCCTCTGTAATCTCAGCCGAAGCCGCAAGGTCGGTGCCCAGGTAGTCGTTCAGGATCTCCGCGACGCTTTTCTTCAACACACCAGCCTCGACGCCATCGCTGATCTGCTGCTGTAGAGCAACGAGCCGCGCCAGGGTTTCCATTCTGCTCTGCACGCTTTGCTCTGCCAGACGCGCTCTGGCGGCCTGTTCCTCTGCGGCCACGATCTCCCGGGTCTCGCCACGGAAGAGGGAATCGATTGCCGAGACGCCACGATCGAGGATCCTGTGGACCACGGCGGAGGAGAAGCCTCCGAGCATCGCCAGCGTGGGCCTTGCGATGTCGCCGACGGTGGGCAAGACGCTTCCCTTGGCCCCCGCCGCGTAGCCCGCTGCGCCTTGCCCCAGGGCTGCCGCTGCCTCAGCGCCGGGTTCGGCCGCATTTGCAAGAGAGCCGACAGGTATGATCTCGGCCAAGATGACGCCGGCTATGACTCCGAGGCTGAACCTGATCCAATAGGACGGCTCGTGCTTGGAATCGTAGCTCGCTTCGACGATGAAGCGATTGGCCTGGAAAAGCGCCGCAAAGGACGCCCCGAGCCCAGCCGCGGCGAGGAGAAACACCTCGTTGAGGAACAAGGCCAAACCATGACTGTTGAAGATGTCCGCCGAATGCGCGTCGACGAAGGAGAACAGGCCTATACCGAGGAACAGTGCAAGGGAGAGGAGCGCCGCCAGCATCATCCGCCGGATCAAGGGGACCGGTCCGAGGAAGCCCCAGATGCTGGACCGCTCGGACTGTTCCGACAGGAGCAGTATGCCTTGCGGCGTCGCCGGCGCCACGATCTGGGAGAGCCTTTCGTGCACCATCAAGAGCTGACGCATCCGCGGCGACGGATTCGGCCGATCCTGCCTCGCCCGAACGGCATCATGGATCTTGGCGGATTTGGCCGCGCCCTCGGTCACGGACTCAGCGGCCCGCTGGTCGCGGCCCAAGGTCACCGCCTCCAAGGTCTGCGCCAAGCCCACAGGAACCGAACGCCCAGTGGCAAGCGCATACCGCGTCATGGCCAGGCATTCGCGGATCACGTGGCTACGAAAGCCACTCTCAGTATCTTGCGCAGTATCTTGAGCTGCGGTCATCTTTGTCCCTCGCCTCAGTCTCGGGCTCCAAGGGAGGGCTCCAAGGGAGCCGAGAGCCCCGCTTTATCCCTCGTCATGCTCGGACCACGGGCTCGGACATCTCGGCCGGCGGCCGGCGTCAGAGGAGGATGCCAGCGGCCGTCTTCAAGAGACCCAAGGCCGCATTGAAGGCGTCGACGCGAAAGAGATGACTTTTCGTCGCATCCCTCGCAGCGGCGATCTTCGCGTCGATCTGCTCGACATCCGGAAGCTGCACCCGCTCGAGCCTCGCCCTCGTCTCCTCGAGCGCCATGGCTGCAAGCTCGATCTCGAGCTGATCGATGTCGCCGAGCTTCAGGCTCCGGTCCGGTTCCTCAAGGGTTGTGGCCACCTCGGCCAAGGCCCGGATCTTCGCCGCGAGCTCTTCCCTCGTCATAGCTCATCTCCCCTGTTCAGGTCGCCGATCAGCGCCTTGATCTCGTCCATCGTGCCGGTGACCCTGGGCAGCAGTTCGTTCGCCGTCGTAAGCAGCCGCTGGACCGAGGGCTGCTTGAGGACGTCCCGCAGGACCCGTTCTCCGGCCTGTTCCGACTGCAGATAGGCGTCGAGCGCCAGGTGCACCTGCTTGAGCTTGCCGATAAACCCGCGAAGCGCCTGAGTCTTGCGCTCGATCATGGCGACATCGCGCGCCAGCTTGCTGCGTGCCGCCGCCGCCGTTCGACTGACCCGAGCGACCTTGCTCAGCATCTCCTCGGCGACCGCCTCCTGCCGGCCGCCTTCGAGCGATGACAGCTCGAGGGCGAGAGTCTTGTTCCTGGCAAGGCTGCTCTTCTCGATCTCAACGATACGGGCTTCGGCTTGCGAGCGGATCTGCTGGGCCGCGAGGAGCAGCGCCTCCGACTGGAGTTCCACCGCGCGTATTGCGGCATCGAAGTAGCCGATCTGAGCCATCGAAAGCTGCTTGACCTCCGGCGGCGTTCCGCAGGCACCCAGCAGGAGGCAGAGCGTCAGCGCCATGCGCGGCAAGAGCCGTTGCATTGGACTTCTCCTCTTCATGGAATTGTCGGCTCGGGCCGTCGGCGGCGCCCCGCCGGCATGCCTGGGGCGGCATCCCTGGGGCGGCAGCCCGGCCTGCGCCCGAGGCTCGGGCTCAGGACGGGCCGCCTTTCCCCAGGAACGGGCGCGGTCAGGCCCGTTCCGTGCCGATGATGCCGACGCAGACGTCGCCGCTGTCGTAAATGCGGAACCTGTCGAACAGCAGGTTGCCGTCGAAGTTCAGCTTTTGCAGCGACGAGATCTGGGCGGCGAACCTGTTGATGTCCTTCGCCATGTCCTTGAACTGGTCGCCGATCTCCGCGGCCATCTCCTCTTCGGCGCCGATCCGGATCTGTCTCTTAATCTCCGCGCGGATCGCGTCTATGATTCCGAGGGTGAAGATGCTGCTTGCGATCTTGTCCGCTTTCGACCGGGTATCCTTCACCTTGACTTCTTCGTCTCCGTAAACCGACTTCGCCCGGAACGATCTCCGGTCCTTCGAAACCTCGATCTCGATGCGACCCCAGCTCCGTCCTTCGGCCTCGAGGTGAAGCTTCGACTTCGGCTTGGCGGAGATCCTGGCCTCCAGTCTCAGCTTTCCTCGGGAGGCCCTGAAGTCCAAGCCCGTCATCGTCACTTCGAACGTGCGGCCCTTCTCCTTGATCGTCTTCACGAAGACGGGCTCCTTGAGCGCGATCTTCCCCTTGCCGGTATAGGTCAGATCCGCGCCGCGATAGGAGTGTCTGACGGCCTTGCGAACCTGGCGCAGCAGCACCTCGCCCATGAAGTGCTGGTCGCCGAGCCAGAGCGCCGCCGGCAAGCCCTCGGGCAGTACGTCCGAGGCGAACAGCAGGCGGTTCTCCACGACCGGGCCGGTCTCGTTGGTCGCGCAGGCCAGCACGAAGGGACTGGCGTCCGGATCCTCCTTGTTCAGCACAAAGGAGAAGTCGACCAGGCGCGGGATGAAGTCGCCCACCCCCCTGTCGTCCAGCGTGTAGCTGGTCAGCAGATACTCGCGGCCGGAAAGCGCCTGCATCTCCTTCTTCAGCAGGCTTTCGATGACCGCGACCTGATCCTTGGGCAGGCCGTCGATGTTGACGTTGTAGGCCGCGTTCTCGTTCTTGACGTCGACGAAGACGTCGTAGGCCTTGCCCTTCCCTTTGACGATCTTCGCTTCCAAGGCGACCAGCGAGGTGGTGATACGCAGGGTCGCGCCCCGGGGAATCGGGACCGAGCCCATCGCGGTCTGCATGGTCGCGTTGTCGAGCGGCAGCACCAGGTCGCAGAGCTTGAGGCCGTCCGCCACCGCGTGGACCCTGGGCCTGCCGAAGTCGCCCTTGAACTCCACCTCCATGCCCAGAATGCTCTCCTTCTTGGCGAAGGACTTGGGCAGATGCCCGCCCTCGTAGAGAAGGTCCAGACCGCCGTTCACGTGGCGCTGGCTGACCGCGACGACGTAGTCCCAGCCGTTCAGGTTTGCGGGCGGGTAGCTCTTGTCGCTCGAGGTCGCCTCCTTGATCTTCTCCTGAATGGCGTCTACCAGGTTTTTCCGTTGCTTCGACATGATCTTTCTTCGCTCCTGTTCTCAGGCTATCCAGATAGCCGGCTCCGCGTTAAGCCTTCGTGTCCTGGGTGTCTCAAGCGGCGAGCGCCACGCCGTCCCGCGCCAGCTCGTCGACCAATTGGTCGGCAGCCTGCCGGGACTTCTGCTGCTGCTCTTCCTTCTCCTTATCCCTGAAGGCAAATGAGCGAATGGCGATCAGGATAAAGTTGACCACCAAGAGAACGACACCTATTGCTGCTCCGATACCGCCCGCGAATCCAAGGGCGATGGTCACGTACTTCAGGCCAAGCACCAATTGCATGATCGAAACCCCAGCAATTAGGAGATCCACAACCCCTTCCCAATTCTTACCTTGGCTGAAATCCAACGCAGCCTGAAAGAAACTCGAGATAACAAAGAGGACTCCCAGAAGTCGGCCACCCCACTGAAGTACGGCGCTTACTGTTTTCAGCGTGCTGAGCGCACCCGTTGCCGCGCTGAATGCCTGGACACTCAGCTCGCCCTTCTTAAATAGCGTCCAAGCAAAGGCGCCTACTGCGGTGACTGACAAGACAAACCCTGTCAAACTGACGGCGAAGAAATCGTAGAAATGCTTCACCTGTTCGGCGGTGCTCATCCCTTCTGTCTTGAACAGATTGATAGCTTGTGCGACGAACAAGATGCTGATCGCCAGCGACGCAACGATGTACAGGGCGTTGGCAATGCCTTGTATCTGTCTGGCCGACGCTTGCTGCGCCTCAGCGGCTGCAACGGCCTGAGGTGCTGCATCGTCCATCGCGGCCAGTAGCTGAATGTTCTCCGGCGTGGCTTTTGTCGCTGCCAAGGCTATGAGCAGGCCATTCGCGAGTTTGAGGGAGCTTCCGGTCAAGGAGACCGCATCTATGATACCTTGGGCGTTCTTTTGCTCCTCTTCCTCGTCATCGCTCAGAGGTTCGGTCTTGGCGGCAAGCTCAGCAAGGCGCGCATTGGCCTTCTCATGGGCCTGCTCAATTGCGACCTGAAGCGCGCCCTCGACTTCATCTGGCATCTCATCGACAAAGCTCCGCCAGCGCGTCTCCGCGATCCGCAAAGATATGGCGCCAATAACCTCCTTGTGTGCTTCTACCGCCATCCTGCCGGTGACATCCAGAACCCCAAGTTTCGATACTGCCTCGTGAGCGGACTCCATCGGTGTCTCTGATTGGATCAGCTTCTCGACGTATTCAGGAGACGTAATGTGGTCGTAGTAGGCATCGCACCAGCGCCTGGCGTCCTCCATGTAAAGAGACATGCGAGGCCGAACCGTGCAAAAGGCAAGCGCATAAAGCTGGCCTGTCTGGGAAGCGTACTCCGGCGACGCACTTAGTTTCTTAATGGCGCGCTGTGTTCTGGGTGCTTTGATACGCTTGAACGGCATATGCTTCATCGCATCGGATTCGGCGATTGCCTGCGCGACCTGCAGCCGACCGAGTTTCCGATAGAGCTTGGCCTGCGGCTTGCTGACCTCGATCACCTCTTTGGGCAGCTTGGGTTTGGCCACGCCGAGCAAATCGTCGCGATAGCCCGGCTTCATGTGATGGAAAATGCAGTCGCCAATCAGCGCCTCGGCATGAGGCTGGACAAGGTCCTCCGGTCCCTGGGTCAGGTCCCGCGCCGTCAGGGCGTCGAGCTCCTCGACCGAGAGCGGCGTCGCCGACAGCATCAGCCCCGCGTCACCGAACTCCATGCTGGTGAACTCCAGCCCCTCCGGCAGCGTGACGTTGCCGACGATGCTCTGCGCCCAGGCATGCACGGCGTCGGTCAGATGTGGCAGCTCGACGTTCATCGCCCGCGGGCGGAAGGTGAGGTCGCGCTTGGCCGCCGAGACCAGGATGTCGCCCCCGGTCTTGCGGATCAGGTCCTCGCGAACCCATAGGACCGCGGTCTGCCCGTTCGGCAGAATGTGCGGATCGAAGACGAGGTCGGCGGCGGTGGGCTCGCCGGTGGCTTCGCGCATGAGGACCAGGAAGGAAGGGTGCTGGGGCGCGAAGCGGGCGAAGGCCGTCGTCACCGCGAAGTCGCCGAAGGACGCACCGGAAGCGGCGCCGATGCTGGAGTTGAAACGAAAGAGCTCGAAGGTGCTGTCGTCACCGGAGTCGCGGATCCACAGCTCGATGGCCGCGGTGACGGCGGCCTGCACGTCCTTGGGCTGGTCCTCCGCGTCGAAGGAGACCGAGAGGTTCGGATCCTGGAGGTTGGCCACGACGATGTTTTCCGCGCCCTGCTTGACGACCTTGAAGGAGGTCGTCACGGCGCAGGTGCCGTCTTCGACGGCGACCTCGCGCGCCCCGGTGCTCAGGACACCGGACAGGCCGAGCTGCAGGCGGATCAGGTCCAGGCCGGCATCTTGGATCTCGACCCCCAGCCCCTTCAGGCTGCCTTCCAGCCGGGCCTCCTGCGACAGCACCTGCACGGGCTGGGACACCTTGGCCTCGAAGTCCGGCCGGCTCAGCCGGCTCTGTGCAAGGGCGAGGCAGGCCTGCCAGGCGCCGAGTTCGACCTTCGCTAGACGATGCAACATTTCCTGCTCCTGTCTTCGGGATGTCTCGGGATATGGCGCGACCGGCCCAATCGCTTGGCCGGATCCCCCCGACCCTCCGGCGCGCTTGTCCTGGAAAGCGACGAAACGCGGAGGAGTCCCTCAAAAAAAATGCGCCCGGCGCCGACTGGGGCAATTTCCGGCCGTGGGGGGCGGATGTTCTTGCCATGGTTGCAGCCCGGCAGGGAACTCGTCTAAGTACGACAGCTATCGAACCGCGATCTTTGGGGAGCTCTAGATGACGAGTTGGAACCGTGTGGCGATCATCGGCGGCGGCGTTTCCGGACTTGCCGTGGCCTATCACCTGATTACCCGGCCCGATGCGCCCGGCGATCTGGACGTCGTGATCTTCGAGCGGGGCAAGACCTTGGGCGGCAACGCCGATACCGTGGGGGTGCGGCTCGGCAAGAACTACGCCGATCCCGACCGCCCGGACTACGAGCGCTGGGCCGATCTCGCCGTCAACGATTTCAACAAGACTTCGTACAAGCAGATGATGGCCGCCATGACGCGGATCGGCTTCGGCGAGGACAGGTACAAGCCCCTCGAGGACACCATATGCTTCTTCACGCTCGACGGCTCGATCCTATACACGGAAGACGACTACTTCCGGCCCAGCGGAGAGGACCGCCGCCGTATCGTCGATGAGCGCTTCCACATGCGCCGGGAGCTTGCGGAAGCGAACCAGCGGTTCATGAAGACCGCCGCCGAGGACGTGACCGAGCGTCGGGGCGAGTTCAAGTCCATGACCGTCGCGGCCTACGTCGACGACTACGTCGAGAAGCACAAGCCGCAGGAAAAGCTCATCCGCGAGATGGCGGCGCACCTCTTGTATCCGAGGATCGCGGCCATGTACTTCGTCGATGAGCGGGGGCCCGAGAGGATGCCGATCGTCGCGGTCATGGACTATTACATCCTTCAGGAGAACTTTCCGGAGGTGGACAAGGCCGAGCGGATGTACTTCGACGGCGGCTCGCAGGAATGGATCAACCATCTGCACGAATGGCTCGAGGGCCAGCATAGATCCTCGGCGGATAGCGGGCTGCCGCGGGTGGCGACGCGCTACGACTTTCCGGCGAAGGTCCTGGCCGACGAAGGGGGTGTGCGGGTGCACCGCGCCGACGAGCGCGGATTGCTGTGCAATGACGCTGCCGAGCACTTCGACAAGGTCGTCTTCGCCTGCTACGCCGACGACGCCTTGCGGAGCTTCGGTCCGCAAGGCATGACCGACGAGATCGCGGCCATGCTCGGCAAGGTCAGCCACACCAACAGCATCGCCATCTGCCACACCTTCAGCGGGGTCCTGCCGCCGAACAGGGACTCCTGGCGGACCTACAACGTGATGATCCGCGACGGCGCCGCGATGACGCCCTACTCGATGACCTACGTCATCAACCGCCACCAGAACGACGCGGAGAACCCGGCCTATCAGGAGGCCGGTCTGCCCCAGTACTTCGTGACGCTGAACCCCGCCATCCGGATCCCCGACCGCTTCGTGCTGCCGACGACGCAGGACAGCGGGATCGCACGTGCCGAGCGGGCGCCCGGCTACTTGACATCGGGACCGCTCGGCAAGGGCGAACACCCGGACCCCGCCAAGGCGATCGGCTGGTTCAAGCACAACGTGGTCGACTTTGCCTGTCTCGAGGCCCAGGACATGCTGCCCGGCCTGCAGGGCGGCGCTTTCGGCAACGTCTATTTCGCCGGCGGCTGGACGAACGGCGCCGGGCTGCACGAGCAATGCTGGCGGCAGGGCGAAAGGGTCGTCGCCGCGATCTGCGGCTGACGCCGGCAAGGCCCCCGGCTGCAGAGCCTTGCGCCGATGCCTTTTCAGATGTCAGCGCAGCGGTCGGGGCGCCAGCCCAACTCTAATACCAAGGAGCGAGGCTCAGACACGAGGCCCATCCGACCTCGTGTCGCCTTGCTCCAGGGCGCGCGCGAGGAGCGGCAAGGCGCTGCGCAGTCCGATCCTCTCCGCCTGATCCAAGAGGTCGGCGAGCCTCGCCAGGGTCCCGGGACTCCTGAGGCCCCGCCCGAAGTCTGAGAGCGCGCGCGTCCTGGCGATGTAGTAGCCGGCCCAGGGAACGGGCTCGGGGCGTGTGTAGGCCTCCAGCGCATCGGCATAGCGGCCGGCCTCGCTCCAGTCCTGCGCCTCCAGCATCGCCTCCATGGCAGCCTGGTAGAAGCGGTAGTGATTGTGTCCGACACAGCCGTTCGCCAGGACCTCTTCGCCCTCGGCGAGAGAGGCGCGCCGCTGCTCCGGGTCGTCGGTCGCGAGAGCGATGCTGCCCAGCAACCAGGGTCCGATGAAAGCCATCGCGCTGCCTTGGCGGACCTCGACGAGAGCAGACTCCAGGAGCGCGCAGGCCGCAGCGCCGTCGCCCTCGGCCAATCGGATGCGGGCCAGGCTTTCGCTCAGAAACGGCTTGAAACGCCTGGCCCCCAGGCTGTGGGCGATGGCGAGGCCCAGCTCCGCCTGTTGGCGCGCGTGATCGAGTTCGCCCCGGTCGATGAGGATCCATCCAGCGGTCAGGCGGGAGATGATCTCGGCCCGCTTGTTGCCCACCCGTGCCGCCAACTCCGCCGAGGAGAGGGAGTCTTCGAGCGCCCCCTCCAATTCGTTCAGATAGATCCGTACGGTGCCGCTCATGAAGCGATTGGCGGCTTCGATCCGTCCGAACCCGTGTCGGGTGCAGAGCTCCAGGCAGTCGCGAAAGTGCACCTGAGCCGTGTACATGCGCCCACGTGCATAGGCGGCGTCGCCCAGGCCGCTGAGCGCCAGGGCCTCGCGCTCGGCCGAGCCGGCTCGCCGCGCGTTTTCGAGCGCCGCCTCGTGTTGCTCGCGGCAGGCGTCGATCTTGCCGAGCGGGAAGAACAAGCTCCCGCGCAGATAATGGAGCTGGGCCAGTTCCTGCGTGAGACGATGCGGGACCGCCACGGCCTGCGCAAGGTCCAGCGCTTCGAACGCCCGGCCGTAATCGTCCAGCAAGCGCATGCCCCCGGCCTGTCCGATCCATGCCCGGCACCGCTGGGCATCGGTCTCGGCGAAACTGAGCGCCGCGGCAAAGGCCTTCAGGGATTCGGCGACCGATCCCAGTTCACGCAGGAGTTCGCCCTTCAGGCAGTTGAGCTGAAACCGGTCCTCGGCCGCGCGCACGATAACGAGACCACGTTCAACCAGCTGCAAGGCCTGATCGTAGTGGTAGGACAACATCTGCGCCTGCGCGGCCTCGAGATAGGCCTTGGGGGCGGCGGCATCTTCCGCCCGGTCGAGGTGCTCGGCGTGCAGTCCGGCATCGCGTCCGGCGAACCAATCCGCGGCGCGCCGATGAAGCCGCCGCTTCTGTGGCTTGAGCATCGAGCCGTAGATGCAGCCTTGAATCAAGGCGTGGGCGAAGAGGTAGTTCCTGCCCTGTGGCCGAAGCAAGTAGTGCTGCAACAGCCCCTGACAATCGTAGTCCGGCTGGTCGAGTAGATAACGAAGAGCATCGAGCTGGAAGCGCTGTCCGATGGCCGATGCCGCCCGGATGGCGGCCTTGTCCGGCGCCGACAGCCGGTCGAGGCGTGACAGGACGAGGCTTCGAATCGTCGAGGGAACGTCCTCCTCGGGCGTCTCCTGCGCACTCCGCAGAAGCTGCTCGAGAAACAGAGGATTCCCCTCGGCGCGCGCGATGCACCTGTGAGCCAAGACGCTGGAGGTATCCATGAACCCGCTCGCCAGGCGCTCGGCCTCCTCACTGCGAAGCGGGGCCAGCATGATTGAGATCAGGGGCGTGTCGTGAATAGCGCCCTGCCACTCAGGTCCGAGCGGATCTCCCTCGATCCGGGACGTGATGATCAGAAGGCCCCGACAATCGGCGATCACCGTCGCCATCGCAGCCAGATACTCCAGCGTAAGAGCGTCGGCCCAGTGGATATCCTCCACCGCGACCAGAACCGGAGCCTGCGCCGCCCTCGCCGCCAGCAACGCCGACACCACCGATTGCTTCCCGTGATTGCGAACGGCGTTGTCCATCGCGTCATAGATCGAGCGAAGCTGGTCCGGCTGCGGGATGTTCAGGAGATCGTTCAAGAACACTTGCTGCTCGGACTCGATGAGACCGTTTACAGTCGCCGCTTGCGCAGCCTCCTGGCGTTCCTCGGCAGTGCTGTTGGGCGAAATCTCCAGAAAGCTCCGCACGAGCGCGCCAATCGCGTCCTGGCCCTCCGCGACGCCGAAATCGAGCACCAGGCCGGTGTGGCAGCGAAAGCGGTGGCGCCTGGCGACCGCCTGGAACTCAGCCACCAACCTCGTCTTCCCAATGCCGGCCTGGCCGCGCAGGAAGACGACCGCTCCCCGTCCGCTTTCCTGGCAATCCTCCATGATGGCCGTCATCTGGCGCAGCTCGGCACGCCGGCCCACGAAGGAACCGGTCTGCGGCGTCGGTCTCTCCCGCGCGCCGACAACGCGCCAGATCTGCGTTTGGATCCGAGCGTCCGGCGACAAGGGATGCTGCTTGACCTCGACCTCCAGAAGGCCGGAGGCGGCACGGTAGACCGGGTCCGAGATCAGGGTCTCACCGGGCTCGGCAAGCTCCGCCAGGCGGGCGGCAAGATCCACCGTGTGACCGGTGATCGTATAGGCGCTACGGCGACCCTTGCCGAAGCTGCCGGCCACCTGCCGCCCGCAGGCGATACCGACTTGGACTTGCAGGCTGTGCGCGAGGTCCTCGCCCAGTGCCGTCACACGCCGGTGAATCTCCGCCGCCGTCATCAAGGCGCGTTCGCAATCGTTGTCGTGGGCGCGCGGCGCGCCGAAGACGGCCATGACGCTGGCCCCGATGTGCTTGTCGACGATACCGCCATAGCGCGCGACGGTTTCGTCGACCGCATCGACGTAACGCTCGAGCAGGTGATGCGCATCTTCCGGCTCGAGTCCGAGGCTGAGTCCGGCGAAGTCGCAGATGTCCGCGATCACGACGGTCACTTGGCGGAGCTCACCGGCCGACGAAGAGGAAAGGTCTCGAGAATGGTACGGCCCGGAAACCGGTCCGACCTCCTGGGCAACGGCAGCTCCGTGACCGATCACCTCGTGGCCGGCGGCGCCTTCAAGTCCTGGGGGCCGCTGGCTGCTGGCGACGCGGGCTCCGGCCCCCAGACATCTCAATTCGTCGAGA
>JANQGU010000335.1 GCA_028282935.1 Kiloniellales bacterium | reverse complement strand
GTCAGAAGCCGCGCAGCGGCAGCTCCGGCGGGCGCTGCAGCCAGTTGTCCGCGAGGTAGCGGGCCCGGCCGTCGATGACGTGCAGGGTATAGGCGTGGCGCGAGCGCGGCGAGCGGTTGGGCGCGCTCCAGTGCGGCAGCAGGCCGTGGAGCACGACCATGGTCCCCTTGGGCACCTCCAGCGGGCGCCCGGCCGTCAGGTCGAAGGGGCTGCCGTCCAGGACCTCCATGACCATGCCCTCCGCAGAGTCGCGGCGGTAGAGGCTCTTCAGGCCCAGCTCCTGGCCGCCGGGCAGCGCCCAGAGGCAGCCGTTGTCCCGGTCGGCGTCCTCCAGGGCGAACCACAGCCCCAGGACCGAGCTCGGCTCGGTGCGCAGGAAGGTCGCGTCCTGGTGCGGCACCACCTCGCCGCCGATGCCCGGCTGCTTGAAGATGTACATGGACTGCAGCAGGCGGGCCTCCGCCAGGCCGAGGTCGGCGACCGCGGCGGCGACCTCCGGGTTGCGCGAGAAGCGGTCGAAGACCGGGTCCAGGTCGTGCATCGCGTGGCCCAGCTTGTTGAGCGCGCGCTCCTTCGGCACCGCCAGGCGGCCCTCGGCGTCGAAGGCCTCCGCCTCGAAGAAGAAGCCGATCGCCCCGCCGGAGCCGAGGAAGTAGTCGTCGCGGTCCTGGACCCGGGAGGTGGTGGAGAAGACCGAGCCCAGCGCCTCGGCGTCGACCTCCGCGACCAGGGCCTCGGCCCGCGCCCGCAGCGCGTCGCAGGCCTCGGGCGCAACGAAGCGCTCCAGGACCAGGAAGCCGTCCTTGTGGAAGGCCGCGATCTCTTCGGCGGTCAGCACGGGCACCTCGTGGTCATTCCACTACGACAGTTGGTTCCCCACACACTGTCATTGCCGGGCTTGACCCGGCAATCCATGGTGCAAGCGGCTCGATGGATGCCCGGATCAAGTCCGGGCATGACAGTCGAGGAAGCACCACCGCCGCCACCCTACCAGCCATGCACCCGGTAGTCGCCCTCGGCGCGGGCCGGGCGGGCGCCCGTGGGGTCGCGGCGGCGCAGGGGCTCGGCGTGGGTCAGGGCGGCGGCGTCGCCAGCGTCGGGCGAGAAGCCCAGGCGCTTGCGGATCTCCTCCTTGCGCTCCAGCAGCAGGCGGCCGCTGGAGTCGAAGCTGTAGCCCGGCGCGCAGATGTGCCGGTGCAGCTCCTCGTCGTCGACCAGGTCGCAGCCGCCCGCCTCGCGCAGGTGGTCGCGCAGGGCGGCCCAGATCTCGGCCCGGCGGTTGGCGAAGGCCTCGGGGTCGCGGGCCCGGCCGCCGAACTCCACCGCCGAGACCAGGCGGCGGTAGCCGAGCTCCTTCAGCCGGTCGTAGACCGCCGCGCCGTAGCCGCCGGTCGCGTCGATGAAGACCCGGTCGGGCCGCAGGCGCTCGATCTCCGCGGCCAGGATCCCGGCGACCTGCATCAGGTCGGGGCAGTCCAGGGCGCGGTTCACCCGGTGGCCGTAGTGGCGGCCCCGGCGGTCGAGGATGCGGGTCTTGTCGCCGCCGCCGCGGGCCACGTCGACGCCCAGGACCAGGGGCGTGGCCGGCCCGGGCGCCGGCAGCTCCTGGCGCCGGGCCCGCAGCACCAGGTCCGAGGCGATCAGGCTGCGGCCGCCGCCCGACTGGAAGGCGTCCTGGGCGGTCGCCGGGTACTCCTGGTGGAACTTCCAGCAGAGGGTCTCGGCCTCGGCGCCCAGGGCCTGGGCGAGCTCGCGGTTCTTGGCGTAGGCCCAATAGGTCTGCTCCGGCGAGAGGTCGTGCAGCTCCTTGTAGGCGCTGAAGGCCGGCGGCGGCTCCCAATCCTTCGGGACGGGCCGGGCGTAGTCGGCGTGCCAGAACCAGGGGATGAAGACCAGCTCGAAGTCGCCCTCGCCGCGCTCGGCCGCGCGGCAGAGGTCGTAGAAGACCCCGCCCAGGCCGTTGGCGGTGGACTCCAGGATGATCTCGGTGTCCTCCGCATCGGGCACCGCCTGCAGGATGCCGGCGGCGTGCTCCTCGGCCCGGGGCCAGAAGGCGACCTCGGAGCCGTGGAAGCACTGGATGGTCTCGGAACGGCCGACCCCGGCCGCCGAGGCGGTGCCGACCCGGTAGCCCGAGTCCAGGCCGGAGAAACGCAGCTCCTTGGCATTGCTGGTGCCCAGGGTCGGCCGGACCGGCGCCGGGCAGTGCTCCTGGAAGCGCTTGGCGATGGCGAAGAGGTTGTCGGTCGCCTGGTTGCGATGGGTCAGGATGAAGGCGTGCAGTCCCGGGCCGTGGGTGACGCGCCAGAAGAAGCGGCCGGCGACGTAGGTCGAGACGCCGGGCTGGCGCGCCTTGAGGACCAGGACCCGGACCCGGCCGCGGGCGGCGCGCTGGGCCTCGATCCGGGCGTGCAGGCGCCGCTGCACATCGTTCAGCGCGAAGGGCCGCAGGCCGCCGGTCTTGGGCCGGATCCGCAGGCAGCGCGCGGCGTAGTGCGGGAAGTCGTCCTTGAGGCGCTGCCGGATCGCCCGCTCTCTGGGCTCCATGTTCTCTTGGAGCCCCTAGGCCAGCGCGTCCAGGGCGTCTTCCTGGCGGATGCCGGGGTCCTCCTGGGCCGCCGCCGGGGCCCGGGGATGGCAATAGGGCGCCGCCCGCTCGGCCGCCCACTTCCGGTCCGCCAGGCTGGCCGTCTCGTCGCGCAGCAGGGCCAGCATGAAGTCGAGCGGCAGCATGACCGCCCCCGCCCCCGCCCCGGTCCCGGCACCGGTCCCGGCCCTGGCCGGCGGCGGAGCGAGGGGGGCCATCATCGGGTCCTTTGGCATTCACGATCCTTGAAAACCGAAGCCGGAAACGAAAAACCCGCCGGCGCTGGGCGCGGCGGGTATAGCGAATTCATCGTACGTGCGAAATTGTCATAAACAGGCGTTCCTGTCAAGCCACCCTCGGACGTTTTTTCCGCCAGCCCCGGACCGAGGGGCTGCCTCCCCAAAGGGCTGCCTCTCCAAGTGTGGTAGTTCCTAGGTTCGCCCTATCTGGGACGGCCTTGGGCCCCGCACCAGCCTCGATCGGAGACAGAGCACACACCAGGCCAAAGCGGCCGCCGGAGGACCCAAAACCCGTTTTTGTCACAGGTCCGGCCCAGCCGGCCGAACTGCCTGTGAAATAGACCACTTGGTAACCATGGCAGGCCCCGGTCTGCCTGGGCTCGGGGAAACGACGCCGTGTTAAGCATTTGTTAAGACCCTGAGGCCAAATTGTGTCACGGAGCCGTTAGCGCTCCCCTCTCCTACCTCTGCTATTGTGCGAAACCCCGCTCTGCCCGAGCGGGGTTTCTTTTTTCCCGGCGCCCGCGACCTTCCGCCGGGCCGCCGGGCCGCCGCTGCGGAGCCCGGGCCCGCGGACAGCGCCTCCGCCGATAACCAATCGGAAATTATTCCTTTGGTACTCTTCGCCATCACCTTCGGCATAGACCCCAAAGCTGGACGGAAGGATCCGCGCCGATGGGTCAAGAAGCGAAGCTGGCCGGAACGAGGCCGCAGGCGCCCGACCAGGCGAAGACCGTCTCGGGCAAGGCGCTGGACAGCATGGAGCGCCTGGGCGTGCCGCCCTACCCGCCCAACTACTGGGTCTGGTACGGCTATCACCAGGGCCGCGACCCTGAGCTGACGGCCTACCTGGACTCGCTTCAGGCCGAGGGCACGGGCTTCACCGAGGCGCGGAACGAGGCGATCTTCGCGCGTTTCTTCGGGACCGACCCGGAAGACCAGGCGGTGCGCGAGGCCGGCTCCAGGCTGCAGGGCATGATCGACGAGCTCCGCGGCAAGCTCGGCAGCGCCGGCGAGAGCACGCTGGCCTATGGCGACAAGCTGGCGGTCTTCTCGGACCAGCTCTCCAGCGCGGGGGCGCCGGCGGCCATCCAGGCGGTGCTGGCCGACCTGGCCGCCGAGA
>JANQGU010000322.1 GCA_028282935.1 Kiloniellales bacterium | reverse complement strand
CGCCGCCGTCAACTCAATCGCAACCGCTGGCTTGCCCATGCACCTGCTCCTCAAAAACTGAGGACCATGATCTAACAAACTTCGCGATCAGGACACTAGCGGAGCTCGGTCAGGGCGCGGTCGATGATCTCGAGGCCGCGGTCGATCTCCGGCTCGGTGATGGTCAGAGGCGGTGCGATGCGCCAGATGGCCGCCATCCCGCTGACCCCGACGATGTTCATGCTCAGGCCAAGCTCCATACAGCGGCGCGTGACCGCCGCCCCGAACTCCGGGTCGGGCTCGCGGCTTTCGCGGTCCTTGACCAGCTCGACGCCCCACAGCAGCCCCATGCCGCGTAGGTCGCCGATCGCCTCGTGACGGGCGCGCAGCTCCTCGAGGCCGGCCCGCAGATAGGCGCCCATCCGGCGCGACCGCGCGTTGAGATCCTCGGCGGCCAGCACGCGGAGCACCGCCCGCCCGACCTCGGCCGGCAGCGGATCCGAGACATGCGAAGTCACGTGCAGGAAGCCCTTGGCGGCACAGTCGGCCTCGATCGCATCGCTGGTGACCGTGGCGGCCATGGGCAGGCCGCCGCCGAGGGTCTTGGAAAGCGAAAGAAAATCCGGCTCGACGTCGAAGATCTCGAAGGCGAAGTTCGCGCCGAGGCGGCCCAGCGCGGTCTGGGCCTCGTCGAGGATCAGCAGCATGCCGCGCTTCTCGCATTCGGCCTTGAGCCGCCGGAAGTAGTCCGGCGGCGGCACGATCACCCCAGCGGCGCTGAGCACGGGCTCGGCCAGGACGGCCGCCAGGGAGCCGACGGACTGGGCGTCGACCAACGCGAAGCCGACCTCCAGACAGGTCATGTCGCAGCGGTCGCGGCAATGGCGCACCGGACAGCGATAGCAGTTCGGCGCGGGCAGCGCCATCGTGCCGGGCAGCGCGGGGCCGTAGCCGCTGTGCCCTGCCGCATAAGTGACCGAGGACACGCCGGCGGTCAGGCCGTGCCACGAGCCGACGAAGGCGAGGACCTCGAAGCGGCCGCTGTGGAGCTTCGCCATGCGCAGCGCCGCCTCGTTGGCCTCGGCGCCGGTATTGAGGAACAGCATCTTCTGGAGCCCGGGCGGCAGCAGCGCGGCCAGTTCCTCGGCGAGCCGGACGACCGGTACGCTGAGCATGCCGCTGTAGAGGTGAAGGGCTTCCCGACAGGCCTTCTCGATGGCGGAGACGATCTCCGGGTGATTGTGGCCGAGGATGGCGCACATCTGGCCCGAGGTGAAATCGAGGATCTCACAGCCGTCCACGTCCTTGAGCGTCGCGCCCTTCGCGGACTCGATGAGCGTGGGGAAGAACGCGAATCCGTAGTCGATGAGATGGCGGCCGATGTCGTCGGCGCGATCGGCCTTGGCGTTCGCGGGCATGTCAACCTCCGGATCGCTTGATCGCCTGCGGTTCGATGCTAACCCAAGCCCGCCTTTCGGAGGTTGCGTTCTAGGTGAGAATCTCGCCGCTTTTCTTTGTTTCGTTGCGTCGAGATGCAACGATTGAAAGAATCGCCGAAAAGACCAGAAGAACAAGGAGGCCGCGCGTGACCTTGGCAGTCCTCGACCGGATCGACCGCAAGATTCTCGAAATCCTGCAAAACGACAACCGCATCCCCAACGTCAGCTTGGCGGAGAGGGTGGGGCTCTCGCCCCCGGCCTGTTCGCGGCGGGTGGCCCGGCTTCACGAGGCGGGCATCATCGTGAGGGACGTCTCGATCGTCGATCCCCAGAAGGTCGGAAAGGCCGTCAAGGTGATGATCGCGGTGACCCTGGCGAACCGCAGCAAGGCCGCGACGGAGGCATTCCAGCGCAAGATGCAGGAAAGAAACGAAGTTCTGCAGTGCTACATGATCGCCGGGTCCATCGACTTCTTCGTCCTGGCGGTTCTCGCGGACGTGGAGACCTACGCCGAGTTCGGGGCCGAGGTGTTCGGCGGCGACGACGACATCAGGTCCTATGAGAGCTGGTTCGTACTATCGCACGCGAAGAACGAGACGAGGGTGCCGATTCTCGAGTGACTGGCCTATCCGCCTCCGACCGAGCCCGTCCTCAGCCGCCTCGCGCTCCGGACGTGCGTAACGCCGGGCACATCACCGGGGGCGGCGGCGTGTGATCCGCTACGCCTCCTTCTCTTGGCAGGCGTAGAAAAGAAAAAGGTGGCGCTGGAGGCGCCACCCTACCGGGATGCTCCGGTCAGTCGGGGCATTCAGTCGTGGTCGTTCGTCCTCCTCGGCGAGGGTTTCGCAGTGGCCGCCGTCGTCGCCCTGGCCGGCGCCGTTGCGGCGGATGACCTTGCGGAAGACGTGCCTCGCCGGATCGCTGTCCGTTCAAGAGAGGTTGCGGCGGGGACTCCGTCGCCCGGCCATGGCGAAGGCGGCGGCGCGCTTCGCGTCCCTGCTTTGGCAATATCCCTCGATAAGAGAATATTCATAGCGGTTTTACATCCAATAGACGCAGTTACATGCTAATGCTGCAGCGCAAGAAAATGCAACTAAGAGTTTAGTGCTGCGATAAATTTTTCACGGCATTGGTATACCAGTCGGCCAGGGCCGCGAAACTCGGCCGGCGGGGCGACACGGAGAAGCGGGGAGCGGCGCCCCGGGCGCCGCTCCCTCCTTCCGAGAGCCTCTAGCCGTCATCGTCGTCGTCGTCGTCGTCATCGCCTCGGTCGACCCGGGCGAAGAAGCCGTCGCCGGGGTCGTCTGCCGAAGACTGCTGGAAGAACGAGAAGAAGCTCCCTCCCTTCGCGGCCAGGCCCATATAGTCGCCGAGGAAGAGGCCGTTGGCCTGGGGCGCCGTCAGGTAGTCGAAGGACTCCGGGGTCAGGCGGACCTCCTTGCGCCAGCTTCGGCGGCGGTCACAGCGGCGGTCGCAGAAGACCATGAAGTGGTCGGCCAGCTCGCCGCTGGCGTCGTCGTTGCGGAAGTCGTAGTAGGTCACCGCCACCCGGCCGTCCCGGCCCACCGCGACCGACGGCAGAAAGGCCTGCTGCCGGAGCGGGTTCTCGGCGTTCTCGGGCGTCAGGTTGATCCGGATCGGCGTCGACCAGGTCCGGCCGCGGTTCCGGGACTGGATGAAGGCGACCTGATCGAAACCGGTGAAGCGGGCATCCTGCCAGACCGCGTAGAGGCGGCCGCGCTTCGGATCGACCGCGACGTCGAAGATCAGGTTGCCGTCGCGGACCGTGTCCCCGGTGTCCGGCGTGCTGACCTGTTGCGAGAGGATCTGCTCGACCTTGGTCGAGGCCGCGTCCCAGGTCGCGCCCTTGTCGAAGGAGCGGATGAAGGCGAAGTTGAAGGGCGGGCTGACCGGGTTGGGCGTGCCGTCGGGCAGGACGTTGACGATCTCGTTGAAGAAGTTGATCACGGTACCGTCCCGCAGGACCAGGATCTGGTTGCCGATCGTCTGGTTGTTCAGCCCGGGATTGAAGATCTCCCGCGCCTCCTCCCAGCTCACGCCGCCGTCGGTCGTCCGGGCGAGGTAGACCGGGCCTTCGAAACCGCCGGCGGGGAAGAGGCGGAGGCGATCCCAGACCGCGTAGACGAAGTCGGAATCGGTGGAGTCCGCCGTCAGCGAGTTCTTGTCGTTGAGGACGCCCGGCGTCTCCTCGTCGATGACGAAGATCGGAGGGCTCCAGTTCAGGCCGCCGTCCAGGGACCGGCTGACCGCCATGCCGTTGCGCCCGGCGAAGGTCGGCAGGTTCACCACCAGGGACATCTGGTGCAGGGTGCCGTCGGGCGAGAAGGAGACCCAGGGGTCCGAAGCACGCTCGAAGGGGCCGCCGGAGCACTCGGTCAGGCCGGGCACGACGACGCTCTCCCAGGTCCGGCCGCCGTCGAAGGTCACGCCCGCGACGTTGCTGCGGGCGCCACCGTTGGACCAGCGGTCCTGCTGCCAGAAGGCGACGAGGTTGTCCCGGTCGGTGGGATTGACGTCGAGCCAGGGCTCGACCTCGGAGTTCAGGAAGTTGGTCCCGCCGCTCGGGAAGTTGCCGCAGGCCTCCAGGGGCCCGAAGGGGCTGTCGCCGGAGACCTGGACCGGACCCTCGACCCTGATGCCGTCGTCATCGTCGTCGTCGTCCGCCCAGGCCGATCCCGCGGCCAGCAGGCCCGCGGCCAGAAGCCCGGCCGCGAAGGGCTTCGCGAAGCTAAGGGGTTTCATGGTTCTTTGTCCTCCGTGTCGGATCGAGATCTGACAGTCGAGGACCGGCGGCGACCGGGGACCCGGCCCTTAGGCCGGTGCCGTCTCCGGAGCGTGACGTCCCGCCATGGGACGCGTCACGGACCGGGGGCCGAAGCGTCGGGTCGGGGAACCCACACTGCACGCCCTGGTCGCAAAACGGAATCGACTGTCCGTTTCCTTCGCAAGGCGCTGCTCAATTGACCGTGATCGGCTGCACCTGGATGCCCTGCTTCTGCTCTTCCGCATCCAGGACGCCGTCGGCATTGGCATCCAGCTTCGCCCAGAGCGCGGCGTCGTCGGACTGGGCGAAGAACTCCGCCTTGGAGATCTGCCCGTCCTTGTCGCTGTCCATCGCCCGCGCGGCGGTGAGGCTCAGGCCCTCCGCTTCGCCCGCGGCGGCCGGGCCGGCCAGGGACCAAGCAAGAGACCAGGCCAGGCCCAGGCAGCCCGCAGCGACCATCAGCGTGATCGGCTTCGGCATTTCGAAATCCTCCCATCGGTGGTGTGGAGGCGCGAAGCGAGGCCGTGCGGGTCCAGCGCGCGCCGGCGACCGGTGACGTGGAATCCTCGCTTCAAGAAGTCGCCTCTTCGGCATCAGCGAAGGCCTCCCTCGACATCGCTGTGCTGATCTTTGGGGGGAGAAACCTCGCAGTTTTTCCCCCATTAGGCGTATTCGAATGCTAACGCCAGGCGCCGGCGCCGTACAATCGCAGGTTTTATTTGGTCACAGAAATCTCACAGGGCCGTCTGGACAGGCCCGAAGGGGTCAGCGAGGCCCGCTATCCTCCTCGCGGCGTTGCGGTCCAGGGTCGAGCCAGAGCAGGGCCAGCGGCCCCAGGGCCACGGCCAGGCCCGAGGAGGCGAAGGCCAGGCCCCAGCCGAGCAGGGTCCCCGCCCCGCCGCCGAGATCGAGCACCACGCCGAAGACCAGCGGACCGGCGAAGCCGCCGAGAAAGCCGATGGTCGAGTGCACGGCCATGGTCTGGCCGCGCTGTCCGGGCCGCGCCGCGGCCACGGCGCCGGTGGTGATGGCGGCGGAGTCGGCCGGCACCGTGAGGCAGTAGAGCGCCGCGACGGCGAGCACGACGAGGAAGGGCCAGGCCGCCGAAAAGCCGAAGAGACAGCCGGTCGCGGCCGAGACCAGCATCACGCCGACCACCACCCGCCGCCGGCCGAAGCGCTCGGCAGCCTCGCTGCCCAGGACGCTGGCTGGCAGGGCGAGGAGGTTCAGCGCCGCGGCCAGGACGGTCGCGCTCCAGCCGACGCCGAGCGCGCCGCCGGCCTGCTGCGCCTGGGCAAAGACCAGGAAGCCGACGATCCAGGAGCGCAGCGCGAAGAGCTCCCAGTTGTGCAGGGTGTAGGCCAGGACATAGGCCATGGCCCGGGCGTTGGCCAGGACCGGGCGGAAGTCGAGGGCGTGGTGCTGTACCGGCGGCAGGTGATCCTCGGCCGCCGGCGGCACGCCGCGCCAGACCAGCAGGAAGGCGATCGCGGGTCCGAGCGCCGACAGCCCGAAGGCCCAGGACCAGCCCCAGCGCGCGGCCAGGGCGCCGGCGAGCAGGAAGGAGACGCTGGTGCCGATCGAGAAGGTCGAGGTGTAGAAGGCCAGGCTGCGGCCCCGCAGGGCCGTCGGCAGACGATCGCCCCCCAGGTGATCGGTGAGCGACTTCAGGCCCGGCATGTAGGTGCCGGCCAGGCCGACCCCGGCCAGCGCCCGGAAGATCAGCGCCGTCCAGAAGCCCTCGGCGAAGAGGGCGAAGCCGAGGGAGGAGGCCGCGGTCAGGGCCGCCGAGGCCAGGTAGACGTGGCGCGGGTCGCGGCGGTCGGTCAGGCTGACCAGGAACGGCACCGCGGCGACGTAGCCGGCAAAGAAGACGCCGTTGATCCAGCCGGCCCGGGTGCCGCTCAAGGACCACTCCGCGACGAAGCCCGGCAGCAGCGCGGCGAAGGTCGCGAAGCCGGTCATGCTGCAGACCTCGGCCAGGCAGAAGACCAGGGTCAGGCGCCGCGCGCTCATCGCCGACCGCTACCGACCGCCGGCCCGGCGCCCAGGCGGGCCAGGAACAGCGGCCCCAGCGCCGCGACCAGGCCCATGGCGGCGAAGGCCAGACCCCAGGACGCGACCTCGCCGGAGCCGCCGGCCAGGTCGAGGACCGCGCCGAAGGCCAGCGGCCCCAGGACGCCGGCGCCGAAGCCGAGCATGGTGTGCATCGCCATGGTGGCGCCGCGCCGGGCCGGCTCGGCCGCGGCCACGGCGCCGGCGGTGATCGCTGCCGAATCCGCGATCACCAGGACGCTGTAGAGGGCGCAGACCGGCAGCAGGATCCAGGGCGCGGCCGGCGCCAGGAAGCCGAGGCCGCAGGCCAGAAGGGCGGAGAGCAGCATGGTCGCGGTGATCGCGCGGCGGCGCCCGAAGCGCAGGGCGGCCTCGTTGCCGAGGATCGCCGCCGGCAGGTGGAGCAGCAGCAGGATCGTCGCGAGCTGGGTCGGCCGCAGGCCGAAGAGATCGGCGCCCTGCAGGCCCGCGGCGAAGGCCAGGAAGGCGACCAGCCAGGTCCGGAAGCCGAAGAGTTCCCAGATATGCGCACTGTAGGCGAGGATGTAGCCCAGGGCCTTGCGGTTGCGGAACACCGGCCGGACATCCAGGACCGAGCCGCCCTCGGCCCGCCGCGCCGGTCCCCGACCGCCGGCGACGCAGACCAGGATCAGGAGGGCGGCGGCGAGGTTGCCCAGCGCGGCCAGCCCGAAGGCCCAGCGCCAGTCGGCCAGGGCGGCGATCTCGCCGGCGGCCAGGACCGAGACCGTGACCCCGACGTTGAAGTGGGCGGTGTAGAAGGCCACCGCCCGGCTCTGGTTCGGGCCCTCGATGCGGTCGGCGAGGATCTTGAGCCCGACCATGTAGGTGCCGGCCAGGCCGACGCCGCCGAGCAGCCGCCAGAGCGCGGCGCTGAGCGCGTCGACGGCGAAGAGCGCGAAGCCCAGGGCGCCCAGCGCGCCGAGTCCGGAGGAGAGGACGTAGATCAGCCGCGCGTCGCGGCGGTCGGTGAGGCTGACCAGGACCGGCACCGCCGCGACGTAGCCGGCGTAGTAGACGCCGCTGACCCAGCCGGCCGCGGTGTTGGACAGCGCCCAGTCGTGCTGGAAGACCGGGATCAGGGCCGGGAAGGTCGCGTTGCCCAGCATGTTGAGCACTTCGGCCAGGCAGAGCACGGCGACCAGGACCGCGCCCGAGACCTGCCGCCGCTGCGTCCCCCCGCTCACGCACCGTCCTCACATGCCAGAACAGCCGGCCGGGATCGGATGTGGATCGGCCGGCCCGGTCGGGATCAGATGTGGATCGGCCGGCCGTGGACGGCCAGCGCCGCCTCCTTCACCGCCTCGCTCATCGAGGGATGGGAATGGTAGCTGCGCGCGATGTCCTCGGCCGAGGCGCCGAACTCCATCGCCACCACCGCCTCCTGCAGCAGGTCGCCGGCCAGCGGGCCCAGGATGTGCACGCCCAGGACCTTGTCGCTGCGCTTGTCGGCCAGGATCTTGACCACGCCGTCGGTCTCGGCGTTGGCCCGGCCGCGGCTGTTGGCGGTGAAGGGGAACTTGCCGACCCGGTAGTCGACGCCGTCCTCCTTGAGCTGCTCCTCGGTCTTGCCGATGCCGGCGACCTCGGGCCAGGTGTAGACCACCGAGGGGCAGAGGTTGTAGTCGACGTGCCCGGCCTGGCCGTCCAGCATCTCGACGCAGATGACCCCGTCCTCCTCGGCCTTGTGCGCCAGCATCGGGCCGGGCACGCAGTCGCCGATGGCGTAGATCCCGGGCACCGAGGTCTGGAAGCGGTCGTCGACCTGGATGAAGCCGCGGTTGTCCACCTTGACGCCCAGGGCCTCGAGCCCCAGGCCTTCGGTGTAGGGCCGGCGGCCGATCGAGACCAGCACGACCTCGGCCTTGAGCGCCTCGGACTCGCCGCCCTTGGCCGGCTCGACCTGCAGGGCAACACCGGTCTTGCCGGTCTTGGCCGCGGTCACCTTGTGCCCGAGCTTGAACTTCAGGCCCTGCTTGGCCAGCACCCGCTGGGTCTGCTTGGCGATCTCGCCGTCCATGGCCGGCAGGATGCGGTCCAGGAACTCGATCACCGTCACCTCGGCGCCGAGCCGCGACCAGACCGAGCCGAGCTCCAGGCCGATGACGCCGGCGCCGATCACGACCAGGGACTTGGGCACCTTGCCCAGCTCCAGCGCGCCGGTCGAGGAGACGACGCGCTTCTCGTCGATCTCGACGCCCGGCAGCGGCGTCGACTCGGAGCCGGTCGCGATCAGGATGTTCTTGGCGCTGAGGGTCTGCTCGCCGCCGCCATTGACCTTGACCGCGACCTCGCCGGCCTTGGGGATCGACCCGAAGCCCTTGACGTAGTCGACCTTGTTCTTCTTGAAGAGGAACTCGATGCCCTTGGTCAGGTCGTCGACGACCTTGTCCTTGCGGCCCATCATGGTGCCGAGGTCGAGGTCGAGCTTGCCGATCTTGATCCCCTGTCCGGCCAGGTGATCGCGCGCCTCGGCGAAGCGCTCGGAGGAATGCAGCAAGGCCTTCGAGGGGATGCAGCCGACGTTGAGGCAGGTCCCGCCCAGACGGCCGCGCGATTCCACGCAGGCGGTCTTCATGCCGAGCTGCGCCGCGCGTATCGCGGCGACGTAGCCGCCCGGCCCGCCGCCGATCACCACAAGGTCGTAGGTCGTGTCGCTCATGTTCCTCAGTCCCGCTGAACCGCGGGCACCTTGCCGCAAGTGGGAGACCGGAACAAGGGCGGCCGGGGCGGCGCGTCGGGCCGGGAGTCATGTTCACGACGCGGCTTTCATATTCGCTGTCATGCCCGGGCTTGACCCGGGCATCCATGGTGCCGGAGACTCGATGGATGCCCGGATCAAGTCCGGGCATGACAGGCGAGAAAACCGTGGGTTGGAAGCAGGCTCTGCCGGCTGCCCGGTATCGCTAGACCGACTCCTCGTCGCCCTCGGTGCCGCGGCCGGGCATCTCGACGAAGAAGCCGTCGGCGCTGGGCAGGGGGCGGCAGCGGCTGACGCAGCCCTGCTTCATCAGGTCGAGAAGCTGACGGCCGACCGGCTGGAAAAGGGTCTCGCCGCCGCCGGCGCGCGCCGGGTCCAGGCGGATGATGACGCTGCGCGGATCCTCGCGGAAGCGCTGCCGCTCGGCCATACGCGAGATCGCCGTGCGCGCGTGGGTCTCGTCGACGCCGGTCAGGTCGAGCTCGTACTCCGCCGAACCGGCTTCGCTGAACAGGCCCCGGACCTCGCGTTCGGTCAGTTCGGCCATCGCCACCCGGGTTCCGTCATCGCCAGAGGAAGTCTGAAACGCCGCGGACCTTACCCGCAGAGGCCCAGAGCGCCAAGTCCCCAGGCGGTCGCGAGACTCTCAAGTCATTGTGACCGGAGGCGGCCCTGGGCTATCGTTCCGGCCCGCAAGACGCGGAAGACAGGGCAGAGGGAGTGACGTCATGCCGGCATATTGGATCGCGCGCGTGAAGGTTTCGGACCCGGAGGCCTACGGCGAGTACGCCAAGCGGGTCCCGGCCGCGGTCGAGAAGTTCGGTGGCCGCTTCCTCGCGCGCGGCGGCCGGGTCGAATGCCTGGAGGGCGAGGCCTTTCCCCGCAACGTGGTGGTCGAGTTCCCCGACGTCGAGTCGGCGGTCGCCTGCTACAACTCGCCCGAGTACCGGGAGGCCAAGAGCTTCGCCGAAGGCGCGGCGGAGCGCGACATCATCGTGCTCGAAGGCGGCTGACCGAGCCTCCGCCGGCCCCCCAGGGGTCCGGCATCGGCCGAGACTGCAGCTCCGGCCCGGACAGCGCCGGGGTGGCCCCTCGGCGACCCCCGGGACAGCCGGGCGCTTTACGATTTCTTGGCGGCTTCAGGCTATTGATATGGCGGGCAGGACGCCCGATGGGGCGCAATAACGCCAGGGGCGATCGCCCTGCCCCAGCGCCACAAGTTGCAGTCTTTGCAGGTCCAGGTCCTGAAGGTATCGGAGCACTGGATGACCCGGCTCGGTTCCAAAGCTTTCGGCTCACCGCTCTGGGCCGGCCTCGCCGCCGCTGTCCTGACCGGCGGCCTTTCGGCCTGCGCGCTGCCCTGGCCCGCGGCGCCGGCCTCCGATCCCGAGCCGGCGCAGGCAGAGCCCGAGACCGCGCCCCAGGCGGCGCAAGGGGCGGCGCAAGAGACCGCGCCCCGGGCGGCCCCCGAGCCCAGGTACACGCTGCCGCCGGTCGGCCTGGTCAACCAGGCCGCCCCCCCGATCCGCTTCGTCGGCCGTCCCGGCGTGCCGGTCGACGGCTACCGGGTCGTGCTGGCCATGACCCTGCGGGCCAAGGGCTTCTCCAGCCGCGGCGTCGAGCAGACCACCGGCGTGATCGGCGCCGAGCGCCTGGCATCGCCGGTCGATCTCGAGCTCTCGAGCTTCCGCAGCCGCCGGATTCGCTTCAGCCGCTACGAGCCCCTGGACGGCTTGCCCTCGGCACGCAGCATCGCCGGCCTCGTCGACCTGGAGGACGACGCCGGCCGCCGGCTCAGCCTGCGGTTCGAGGCCGACTACCGGGCCGACGCCCGCGGGCTGGTGCTGGAGCGCACGGTCTGGGCCGCGGCGCCTTCCGAGACCCCGGAGATCGATCTCTTCATCGTGCCGGCGGCACCCCTGGAGGCCGCGAAGGCGAGCGGCAAGGTCGACTATCGCCGTCTGCGCGCCAAGCTGGCCCGCCACGCCGTCGACCTGCAGAAGCCCGCGACCTGGCCGTCGGGCCGCCGGGAGTACCTGATCGTGGTGATGGCCCGCGACCGCGTCGCGCCGGAGGCGCGGCTGGTGATGGGGGTCAGCCGCGACCCCGCGGGCGCTCCGCAGGAGACCCAGCGGGTGCGCCGCTACCGCTATGACGGCTGGCCGGTCGCGGTGCTGCCCGGGATCTTCGACTTGGCGGGCGCGCCCTTCTGGGTCCAGGTGAAGCTGGCCAAGAAAAGCGGACTGGCCGAGGTCGACGACCGCGACGGCCGGCTGATCGGGCTCTTCGCCATGACTCCGGAGCGCTGAGCCGGAGCCCGAGGCCTGACCCCGGGAGGCTCAGCCGGTCCAGCGCAGCCACAGCCAGATCAGCAGCCAGATGTAGAGCGGCGCCGGCGCTGCGCCCCAGATCAGGACGTAGGGCAGGTAGCGCTGCCAGGACATGGTCCGTCTCCCCTTCATTTGGTCGCGGGCGGGCCGCATCTTATACCAAGGAACGTTGATAATGACCCATTTGACCGGGTTTGCTTGCCCGCCCGCCAGGCGCGCTTCGCGCAGCGGTGCTGGCGTACCGTAAGCGGAGCGCAACGCAGCGGGCGGGCAAGCAAACCCGGTCAAATGGGTCATTATCAACGTTCCTTGGTATAAGATGCGGCCCGCCCGCGACCCAATGAAGGGGAGACGGACCATG
>JANQGU010000134.1 GCA_028282935.1 Kiloniellales bacterium | reverse complement strand
CCGTTGGGGTTGGCCCAGGTGACCAGCCGGTGGATGGTCTGGGTCGGGTCGTCCAGGTAGGGGCTGTTCGCCTCCTGGAAGGTCAGCCGGGTCTGGTCTTTCAGGGTCAGGACGTAGCTGCCGGCGGGCTGCTTTTCGATCGTCGCGACCTGGCCCGGCGGCGGGTTGAAGCTGCCGTCCGCCAGCTTGGTGAAGACCATGTCCGGGCCGGGCTGGATCACGACCACGATGTTGTTGTAGAGCCGCGCGGCCAGCCATTCGTGGATCACGGTGCTGATCGTCACCCGCTCCACCGAGTCGCCGGCGGCCAGCAGGTCCTGGCCGACCAGCAGGGCGGCGATGGCCGCCGCGGCGTCGACCGGCGAATCCTGGCCCAGGGCCTGGAAGCCGCTGCTCCGCTCGTGGTCGTCGACCCAGATGTCGTAGTTGTGGCTCCAGCCGCGGCCCATCGGCCCCTTGCGCCACCAGTCGGCGGAGTCGTAGCTGCGCCGGAAGTTCAGGCCGTAGGGGAAGCCGGCGGCGCCGACCGAGTAGTCCTCGCGGCTCATGCGGAAGGCGCCGGTCGCCAGGTCGACCGAGGTCTGCAGGGTCTGCGGGTCTGTGGGCCGGGTGTTGTTGCGGGTGCCCTCGGCCAGGGCCAGCTCGGCGACCGGGCCGGCCGCCGCCGCGCCCTTGCTGCCGCCGGACAGGACCGGGCTCATGGTGCCGTCCTTGATCGCGTAGAAGCCGAAGCCGCTGAAGTTGCCGATCGTGCGGTTGCCGTCCTTCGGAATGATCACCCGGTACTGGGCGTCGATGTAGGACTGGACCAGGGCCAGGTCGTCGGCGCCGTAGTTGACGATCTGGGTCTTGATCGTGTCCCAGTTGACCAGGCTGGCGTCGTAGGTCTCGGCCTCGTAGTCGCTGCCGACGAAGAGGTAGCCGGTCGCCGAGACCGCCGGCGCGTCCTGGACCTGCTCGATGGTCAGGGCCTCGAAGGCGCTGAAGAAGCCGGAGAAGTTGAGCGAGGCGCCCTCGGCCTCGGCCGGCAGCCCGTCCAGGGAGACGGTGGAGATCTTCTCGGCCGGGGCGTCGACGACCAGCTCCGCGCCGCCGGCGCCGACGATCAGGACCAGGTTGTGGTAGATCGTCTCGACCCTGCTGATGCGGTCGACCAGCTCCTGCGCCATGCCGAGCTGGGCCAGCACGCTGAAGCCCAGGGTCGCGTAGCCCTCACCCTTGGTTGGCTCGTCCAGCTCTGTCGGGCTCTCGGCGCGGGCGAGTTCCAGCAGGCGCTGGTGCTTCTCGACCATGCGCTGGCTCGGCCGGCTCATCGCCACCGCCAGGTGGTAGGCCGCGGTGAAGCTGGACTCCAGCGCGCGGGTGAAGCTTTCGTCGCCGTAGGTCCCGCCCTCGGCGGCGTAGGGGTTGTCGACGGTGACGGTGATGTCTTCCGTGTTGCCCTGCGGGATCGGCAGGGCCTTCTGAAGCAGCGTCCCCTCGAGCTGAAGGGAGGCGATTGGGTCGGCGGCTCCGTCGCTCTGCGCGAAGTAGAGGGTCAGGCGCCGGCCGTAGATCTCGTCGACGAAGAGGGTCTGGTCGATGACCTGGAACTGGACCCGCAGCGTGACCCGATAGCTGTCCGGGATCTCGGTCCACTCGGCGGTCACGGACTGCTGGTAGGGCAGGCTGGTCTGCCGGACCACGGCGCCGACCGGCGTGATCTCGGCGCCGCCGACGATCTCCTCCAGGCGCGCCGCCGGCAGGTTGTTCCGGATGTGGGTCACCAGGTTGCCGGCGTAGGTCGCCAGCGCGCCTTCGATGTTGGCGTGGTTGACGCCCTTGACCGAATCCGCGGTCAGGGTCGCGCCGACCATGGCGTCGCCGTAGAAGGTCGCGGCGTTGTAGCCCAGGACCGTCGGCAGGTCGATGCCGGCGGTCCGGTCGTGCGACTTGAAGGCCGGATCGAAGACGTAGTCCGTGCCGTCGATGCTGGCCTTGACCCAGACGTGGGCCTTGTCGACGTAGGCGATGCCGGCGCCCGAGGCGGCTACGGTCGCGGGGATGCCGGCGGCGCCGAAGAGGTCCTCGGCGACCTGCGCGTTGTCGGAGATCCCCAGCCAGTCCGTGACCTGCGCCGCGTCGAGGCGGATCGTGCCGTAGACGTAGTTCGCTGTGAAGCCGGCCTGGCGCAGCAGCTCGACCATGACCTTGGCCTGGTCGAAGCTGTTGCCCGCGCGGTCGATCACCGTGCCCAGGGGGCCCTTGCGCAGGCCGAAGGCCGGGGTGTAGCGCAGGTTGTCGTGGACGTATTCGTAGATCAGGTCCGGGTCGTTGCGCAGGCCGCGGGCCAGCTCGACGATCTCCGCCGGCGGCGTGGTCGCGGCGGCGAAGGTCCTGGCCGCGCCGATCCGCGCCGCCCCGAAACCCCGGCCCAGCACCGCCGTCGCCCGCGCCGGCGAGACCGGCTCGGTCGCGATCCGCTTGATCGCCGGCAGCCCGGCCTCCTTGGCGCCGGCCGCCGCCCCGGGCAGCAGGAGCCCCGCCGCCAGGACGAGGGCCAGGGCCCCTACCAGGCCGTGAAGGTTGGAGCGACGCTTCGGGAAACGCTGTGCCGGGAACCGCATGGCCGTACCTCTGCCGGTGCTGCGGCATGGCAGGGCAAAGCCTTCGCCATGCCTGTCGAGTGAGTCTTCAGGCAGAAAAGGTACGGCCTCCAGCGGGTAGCCGGTAAGCTACCAAAACTGATAGTTGCATCGGCCCGGCCGGGCAGAGCCACGACGGCGGCGCGCCGGAACCGATGTCCCAGCGTTTTCGGACCCGAAAGGGCGCGTCCCGGCGGCGCCTCAGAACTCGATGAAGCCGTGCGTCAGCGCCTTGGCGAGGGCGTGGCAGCGATTGGCCGCGCCCAGCTTGCGTTGGGCGTTCTTCAGGTGGAAGTTCACCGTGCTCTCGGAAATCCGGCAGATTTGCGCGGTTTCCCAACTGCTCTTACCGCGCGCCGCCCAGGTCAGGCACTGCACCTCCCGCTCGGTCAAGCGCGGCTCAGGCGGCAGGCTCCGCCAGGGACCGGTCTCGTCTCGCGCGCCGTCGTGTGGTGTCATCCTACCCCCCTTTTGGTTCCCGTCGCGACCCCCATCGCCAAGCTCTGTCCGAATCGGACAGCCAGGAGCATAGCACGCCATACCCTTTCCTTGATAGTTTTTCTCTCTATAGGTGTATATTCCGAACCCGCGCGCGAGGACGCAAAAGCCCCGCCGCCGGCGCGGCGGCCGGTGGCGGGGCTCGCTTGCTACGAAAGCGGCGGCGCCGGGCCGGCGCCGCGCGGCCGGTGTTACTGGGAGTCCACCGGCTGGGACTGCACCGGCTCGAGCTGGATCGACTGCGGCTGGGACGGAACCGGCTGCGGCTCGGCCGCTTGCGGCTGGGCCGCCGGGGGCTGGTACCCGACCGGTTGCGGCCCGGCCGGCGCCGGCTTGTCGTCGCCCAGGAAGTAGCCGAAGAGGTCGCCGTTGCAATCGCCGGTCTTGGGATCGACGCTGCCGCCGATCTCGGCGCAGGCGGCCTGCCATTGCCGGGCGACGATGCCGTTGGAGGCCTCCGGGTTGCCGTCGGGGGTGGCGGTCTCCGCGGCCACGCCGCCCACCGCGGCGATGCCGAAGATCGCGCACCCGGACAGCA
>JANQGU010000234.1 GCA_028282935.1 Kiloniellales bacterium | reverse complement strand
GCCGTGGCGAGGAGGAGCGCAAGGAGGAGAAGTCCACCTGCTGCGCGCCACATGGCTAAATCTCCTTCCTGCGGAACACCAGGACCGTCGCGGTCAGGGGCAGGGCCACCCAGGCGAGCATCGCCAGGAGCAGCGTCACGGGGCCGAAGCCGCTCATCGACGCCAGCCCCGCCATGCCGGAGACCTGGCCGACGCCTTCCGAGCCGGCGAGGTTGAAGACCCGGTAGGCGTCGGTCGGATTGGCGACCAGCAGCGCCGATATCAAGCCCTGGCCGATCCTCTGGCCCTCGTCGGCGATCAGCAGGCCGAGCAGCGTCAGGTCGTAGAGCACGACGAAGACCAGCCAGAGGCCGATCGCGACCCCCGCCGCCGTGGCGCGTTCCCGGACCAGGGCGCTGGGCAGGTAGCCGAGGGCGAGGAAGGCCGCGCCCAGCAGGAGCGAGCTGGCCATCATGGCGCCGAAGGCGCGCCATTCCTCGGCGGCGCCGGTGCCGCTCCCGGTCGCGGCAAGAGCCAGGAGCACGGCGCCGTAGCCGAGCAGGATCGCCAGCCCCAGGATCGCCACGTGGCCCAGGAACTTGCCGAGCACGACCTGCCAGCGCGCCACCGGATAGGCCAACAGCAGGAGCAGGGTGCCGCGCTCCGCCTCGCCGACCAGCGCGTCGTAGGCCAGCAGCAGGGCGATCAGGGGCAGGAGATAGACCGTCAGGCTGGACAGGCTGGCGATGGTCACGCTCAGCGCGCCGGCCTTGACCGTGCCGACCGGCGCCGAGCCGAGGAAGGCCAGCGACAGGGCAAGGGTCGCCAGCAGCAGGATGGCGGCGGCGACCCAGCGGTTGCGCAGGCCGTCGCGCAGCTCCTTGGCGGCGAGGATCAGCAGCGCCTTCATGACCCCTCTCCCATGGCGAAGGTCTGGTAGATCTCCTCCAGGGTCGGCGGCCGGAGGTCGAGGTCCTCGACCGCCGGGCCCAGGGCGGTGATCCGCCGCAGCAGGTCCATCTTGTCCCCGGCCGGGCAGGTGAGCTCCAGGGTCCGCCCGTCGATCCGCTCGATTTCGGCCAGGGCGCCGAGTTCCTCGGCCAGGCGGCCGGCTTCGCCCGGCTTGACGGTGACCCGCAGCCGGGTCCGCAGCCTGGCGGCGTCGCGCAGCCCCTCCAGGCTGCCGCAGGCGACCAGCCGGCCACGGTTCATGATCGCGACCCGGTCGGCCCGGGCCTCGATCTCGGTCAGCGCGTGGGAGGAGATGATCGCCGTGGTGCCCAGGTCCCGCTGCCGCGACAGCAGCTCGTAGAAGCTCTGCCGGAAGGCGGGATCCAGGCCCGAGGTCGGCTCGTCGAAGAGCAGCAGCCGGGGCGCGCCCATCACCGCCTGCGCCAGCCCGAGCCTCTGGCGCATGCCCTTGGAATAGGTGCCGACCCTCTGCTTCGCGGCCTCGGCGAGGCCGAAGTCCGCCAGCAGCCCGTCGCAGACGGCCGTGCTCTGTCCCTTCAGCCGGGCGTAGAAGGCCAGGACCTCCCACCCGGTCATGGCGTTGTGGAAGGCGACGCTCTCCGGCAGGACGCCGATGGCGGCACGGCGCGCGACCGCGGCCCGGCCCGCGGGGTCCTCGCCCTCGATCAGGATCCGGCCGGCGCTGGGCCGGGTCAGCCCGAGCATCAGCTTGATCAGGGTCGTCTTGCCGGCGCCGTTGTGGCCGACCAGGGCCAGGCACTCGCCGCGTTCGACCGCGAGGCTCACCTCATGCAGGACCGCCTTGCCTCCATAGCGCTTGGAGACGGCGTCGAGGGCGACCATGGCATCCGGAGCGCGCATGACGTTCATCCTTCTCCGGCCGGGCCGATCGCGGGCGGCTGCATCAGCGGCGCCGAGTCCCGAACCCCGCCCGGGTGCAGCGCCGGGAACTCGGACTGGGCCCAGCGCAGCACCTGCACCGCCGGGCTGTTGAGCAGCAGCTTGGCGAGGGGATCGCGCCAGAGGATCTGGTCGACCAGGCCGTTGGGCCGGTAGGGGCGGTCCGCGATGCCGTCGGCGTCGAGGTCGAAGGCGGGATTGTCGCTCCAGTAGTTGCCCCGGCGCCCCGCCGACCATTCGATGTGCCGCGTGCCGACGTACTTCACCTGGGTCCGGTTGTCGACGAAGGCGTTGCCCGCGATCTCGTTGCGCTCCGAGCCGGCGGTGAAGTGGATGCCGATGCCGCAGCCCTCGAAGCGGTTGCCGCGAAAGGCGTTCTTGTTGGCGTTGTAGATGAAGACGCACTTCTCGGCGCCGCCGCGCACCAAGTTGTCCTCGATCCGCGAGGAGTTGGCGTAGTTGAACAGCAGGCCGTGGTCCCGGTCGCCCTCCGAGAGGTTGCCGCGGATCTCCAGGCGATGGGAGAACATGATGGCGTAGCCGGCGTGGTTACCCCGGGAGACGTTGCCCGAGACCTCGCTGTCGTCGGTGTACATGTAGTGGACGGCGAAGCGCAGGTCGCGGAAGCGGTTGTCCCGGAAGGCGTTGTCGCGGCTGGTGGTGACGAAGATGCCGTCCCGGCCGAAGCGGAGGTCGTTGCCCTCGACCCGCGAGCCCGGCGTGTTCCAGAGCTGGACGCCGTTGCCCCGCTCGTTCATGCGCAGGTCGCTGCGGCCCTCAATGGCGTTACCTTGGACACGCGCGTCCTCCGGTCCCTTGAGGAAGACCCCGATCAGGTTGCCGCTCAGCCGGTTGTCCTCGATCAGGACGCGGTCGCCCTCGGTGTCGACGAAGACCCCGCTGTCCTCCCGTGCCAGGCTGTCGCCGGAATTGACCAGGGTCAGGCCGCGCAGCACGACGTCGGGAGCCGAGACCGTGATCACGCTGCCCTCGCCCTCGGCGTCGATGACCGCCCCGGGCCAGCCGAGCAAGCTGAGCGGCCGGTCGATCACCACCCCGCCCCGGTAGAGGCCCGGCCCCAGCCTCAGCACGTCGCCGGGGGCCGCCCGCGCGATCGCGTCCCGCAGGGCCGCGGGGCCGGGCCGGACCTCGAGCTCGGCAGCGCTCGCCAGGCAGGGCGACAGCAGCCCGAAGACCAGCCCAGCGGCGGCCCCAGCGGCGGCCAGGAGGGTCCTGACCGCCGGCTGGCCGGCGTATGTGCGGCCGCGCGGAGGCATCACACCGCGCGCGGCTCGACCAGCATGCGGCCGCGCATCTCCATGTGGAGCGCGTGGCAGAACCACTGGCAGTAGAACCAGTGCACGCCGGGCCGGTCCGCCTTGAAGGTGACCGAGGCCGTCGCCTGCGGGCCGATCTCGAAGGCGACGCCGTAGTTGGCCAGGGTGAAGCCGTGGGTCAGGTCGTCGACGTCGTCGATGTTGGTGACGACGAGCGTGACCTCGTCGCCCTGCTTGACCGTGAACTTCTCGAGGCTGAAGTTCGGCGCGACCGAGTGCATGTAGACGCGCACCTTGTCCTCGGCCTTGCGCACGACCTCCGCGGCGCCCTCCAGGTCGATGCCGTCCTCCTCGGCCCAGTTGCGCGCCTCCTCCCAGGTCGGGTCGTTGCGGTCCCAGACCGGCAGCGGGTCGAGGATGTCGGCGCGGACGATGATGCAGTCGTGCGGCTCGGCGAAGGTCGGGCCGTCGTGGACCACCTTCATCTCGTCGCCCGAGATGTCGATCAGCTGCTCGTTCTCCGGCTTCAGCGGGCCGACGTTGAGGAAACGGTCCTTGGAGAACTTGTTCAGCGACACCAGCCACTTGCCGTCGGACTCCTTGGTCTCGCCCATGGAGGCATGGTTGTGGCCGGGCTGGTACTGGACGTCGACCTTCTGGAGGATCGGATCGACGTCTTCGCCCTTGAAGGCCTGGATCGCCTTCTCCATGCTCCACTTCGCCACCTGGCTGTCGAGGAAGAGGGTGGTGTAGGCGTTGCCCTTGTCGTCGAAGGCGGTGTGCAGGGGCCCGAGGCCCAGCTCCGGCTCGGCGACGATGCAGCCGCGCGGCTCGATCTTGTCGTCGAAGACCTCTGGCAGCTTGGTCACGTCGATGACCGAGACCGTCGGCGAGAGCTTGCCGTTGATCACGACGTGGCGGCCGTCCGGTGCGGTGTTGCAGCCGTGCGGGCTGTTGGAGATCGGGATGTAGCGGGTGAAGGGCGAGCCCTTGCGGCCGTCGAGCACCGGGACGCCGCTGATCTCCTCGAACTTGCCCTCGGCGACCGCCGCCTCGATGCGCTTGATGTCGAAGACGACCGCCCAGTCCTGCTCGTTGGCCGTCATCTCGGCCAGGGTGACGCCGCCCTCGCTGTTGTAGCAGGTCGAGAAGGCGTAGAGGCCCTGGTAGTCGGCGTCGCAGTTGTCCAGGTTGCCGTCGACGATGACCTGCCAGGCGACTTTCATGGTATCGCCGTCGAGCGCCGTGAAGATCGAGGCGTACTTCTCCGGTTCGTCCAGGATCTTGCCGTCGTTGGGAATCGGGATCCGGTGCTCGCCGTTGGCGAAGATGTAGCCGGTGCGCGGGAACTTCTGCGGCCGCATGCCGTGGATGTCGGCGGCGTTGGGGATCTCGACGATCTTGTCGCACTTCATCACGTCGCAGCGGATGCGCGCGACCCGCGTGTTGGCCTTGTCGTTGATGAAGAGATAGCGCCCGTCGTAGGTCCCGTCGGTGAAGGACATGTGCGGATGATGGGCGTCGCCGTTGTGCCAGACCCCACCGTGCGAGGCCAGGTACTCCTTGGTCTCGGGCAGCAGGCCTTCGGTCAGGATCTTCAGGCTTTCGTTGGTCTGACCCCAGCCTGTCGCCGAGCAGCGGTTGAAGACGGGAATGCGCATCAACTCGCGCATCGAGGGGATGCCGAGGATCCGCACCTCGCCGGTCTGGCCGCTGCTCCAGAAGCCGTAGTATTCGTCCAGGTCGCCGGGCGCGACGTTGGCCTCGGCCGCCTTCGCGGCCCGGGGCGCCAGGGCGCCGCCGCCCACCAAGCTGCCGACACCGGCCGCCGCCGCCGCGCCGCCCAGGCCGGCCAGGGTGGCCGCCTTCGCCGTTCCGCCGAGCAGGCCTCGGCGCGAGACGCCTTTCGGTTGCTTTTTCTGCTCCGTCATCTCTCTGCTCCTCATTCCTGGGCTTTCACCGCCCAAATTGGTTTCGATCGTTCAACCCGGCAGGAAGTCCGCCAGGGTCTTCGACGCTTCCGCCGTCGCTGGCTTGGGCGTCGACAGGCTCTTGGAGGCCAAGGCCTCGCGGCGCTCGCGCTTGAGCCGCCGCTGGATCATCACCGGACAGCGCTGGTCGTCCTGGTAGAGCGTCTGGCAGTGCAGGCAGTAGAGGCACTCGTTGGGATTGATCTGTCCCTCCGGGTGGATCGCCTGGACCATGCAGTCCTTGGCGCAGCGCTGGCAGGGCGCGCCGCACTCGCGGTAGCGCTTCAGCCATTCGAACATCCGGATGCGCCCGGGAATGGCGAGCGCCGCGCCCAGCGGGCAGAGGTAGCGGCAGTAGAAGCGCTCGACGAAGAGGCCGGCGCCCAGCAGGGCGACGGCGAACAGCACATAGGGCCAGTCGCGCTGGAACTTGAGCACGATCGCGGTCTTGAAGGGCTCGATCTCGGCCAGCTGCTCGGCCCAGGCCAGGGAGTAGAAGGAGGCCCCGAAGAGCGCCAGGAAGATCATGTACTTGAGCGGCCAGAGGCGCTCGTGCAGCCACCAGGGCAGGCCGACCTGGGGAATCCGGACCAGCTTGGCAGCGCGGTTCAGCAGTTCCTGCAGGGCGCCGAAAGGGCAGAGCCAGCCGCAGAAGGGACCGCGGCCCCAGAACAGCAGCGAGGCCGCGACCGAGCACCAGAGGATGAAGATCAGCGGCTCCATCAGAAAGTAGTCCCAGCTGAAGTCGGTGATCAGCGCGTTGGAGAAGGTCATGACGTTGACCACGGACAGCTGGGCGTTGGCGTAGAAGCCGACGCCGACCAGCGTGAAGACCAGGAATCCGATCCGGACCCGCTCGGTCAGCCGCGGCCGCCTGGCCAGCCAGTTCTGCCAGAAGAACAGCAGGGTCAGGACCACCAGGGCGACCAGCAGCACGGCGATCTCGAAGGTCTTCTGGTGCCAGAGCGTCTGCCAGAGAGGCCGGTCGCTCAGCCCCGGTGCCGCGGTCGCAGCACCCTCGTCCCCCGTCTGCGCTACCGCCGTCTGCGCGACGTCTCGGGGGGCGTCCTTGAAGTATTTGTCGAGCGGGTTGTAGCCGAGGTCGAAGGTCAGGAAGGCCTTCTCAGTCGGTCCCGTGGCGCGCTGCACCAGAAGCTCGACCCGCCAGGGCGCCGCCGGGTCGAAGTCGAGGTCGCCGGGAATCCGGAAGAGGTCGACCTCCGTGAACCTCGGCGCGCCGGCCGCGGCGACCCGGCGCAGCCGCTTGTGCGTGCGGTCGCGGAAGCGGATCGAGCGGTCGCCCTGGATGACCTGGAAGCGGTCGAAGATCCCGCCGCGCACGTAGCCGGAGCCCTTGAAGGAGTAGAGCCCCTGACCGGCCAGCAGGATCGCCTGCTCGCCCGGCTTCAGGCGCTTCCTGAGGTTGCGGTACTCGGCCTCGCCGAGCAGGCTGCGGCCGATGCTCGGGATCGAGACCAGGGCGGCGAAGAGCTCGATGTAGGTCTCCTCGGGCCGTCCGGCTTCCGGGCGCTGCGCCGCGGCCAGGTCGCCCGATTGCTCGAAGGCCCGGTTGACGTCGCCGACCGTCAGCATCAGCCGGCGCACGGAGCCGTCGCCCGTCAGCTCGATCCAGTCCCCGGTCGCGGTCACGCTCTCGTCGATGACCCGGCGCGGCCCCCTGCGGGTCGCGGCGAGCGGCGTCAGCCCGCCCAGGCCGTAGCGGCGCGCCACCTTGATCGCGGCGCGCAGAATGCTGTCGTCGATCACCATCACGGTGACGGTGGCGCCGCTGACGATGTCGACGCGGTGGTCGGAGACGCCGCGGGCGAAGGCGCCCACGTCCAGGCCGACATAGCCCTCGATCACCGCCGTGATCTCGCTCTCCGGAATGCCGACCAGGACGATCGGCTCGTGATGCTCGACCAGCCGCACCCCGCGGATCACGCCTTGCGGGTCGAGCGCGACCGCGACGTGGATCGGCTTGCCGGAATAGCCGACCGCGCCGACGAAATCCGAGTTGAGAAAGACGTAGCCCAGCAGCTCGTCGCCCTTGTAGGCGCGCAGCAGCGGCGGAGCCTCCCCCGAGGGCTCGAAGCGGTCCGCCGCGGGCAGGAGCGCCTGGCGGTCGGCCGGCGGGACCAGGCGATCGAGGTTGCCCGCGGCCAGCCCGACGGCCGGCAGGCAGAGCTGGACCAGGAGGGCCAGGAGCAGCAGGAGCGACGGCACGGCGCACGGCGTCGGCGTTCGCCGGCCCTTGCGGTCCAAGGCCTCGAAATGCTGAAAGTCGCGCACCGCCGTGCCCGTTCGCTCTGCTGACCACGTTTGGAAGTCGTGCAGGCTGCAAGGTGGCCCAGGCCGCGCCCTTTCTCCTTGACCAAGGTCAATTGGGTCTCGCCAGGCTGTGCTACCAAGATCGCCGTTCTGGAAGAGGGGCGATCATCGATGCGCGGTCGCGGCGAGGGCTTTCTGGCCGAGCTGCCCCAGCCCCGGACGGCCGGGGAGGTGGCCGCGCTCGCCCTGGCCCTGGAGCGCGAGGCCGAGCGGCGCTATCTGGCTTTCGCCGAGGAGGCCCGCGGGGTCGCCTCGCCCGAGGCCGCCGCCCTGCTCGGCGCGCTCGCCGGGGACCACGGCGCGAGGGCCGGCCGGCTCAGGGCCGGGCTCGCCCAGGGCGGCGGCGAGGCCGTGGCGCAGGATCCCGAAGCCCTGTGGCCGCAGGTCTTTGCGGAGGAGGAAACGGCCGTCTGCAACCGCGCCGACCTGACGCCCTACAAGGTGCTCGCCTTTGCGGTGGCCCTCGCCGAGCGCCGCTTCTCGCTCTACAGCTACCTGGCCGCGTCGGCGCCGGATCCCGAAGTCCGCAAGTCCGCCGAGCTGCGTGCCGCGGAAGAGCTGCCGCGGGCGGCCGAGCTGCGTGCGAGGCGCCGGGGCGCCTATCGGGTCGAGCGCCGAAAGCCGGCGGCCGAGACCTATCCGCCACCGGCGCTGATCGACTCCCCGGCCGACCTGATCGCGGCGGCGCTGGTCATCGAGGACGCCCTCGCCAGGCACCTGGCCGAAGCGATGCCGGCGCTTCCCGTCCTGTCCTTCAGTCTCGAGGCGACGCGACGGCAAATCGAAGAGCTGCAGCGCGCGCGCCGCGCGGCCGGCGCGCCCGGCGGCGCCCTGGTCGAGGCGCTGGCGCGGCTCGCGGAAGCCGCTGCGATCCGCGCGCGCCAGACCGAGGACAGGGCCGACCTGCAGCGGCGCCTGCTCACGGAATGCGAAAACGCCTTCACCTTCTACGACGCCGTGGCCGGCGCGGCGGCCAAGGAGGCGGTCCTGCTGAAAGCCCAAGACCTCTGTCGGGTCGCGCTCGAGCGGGTGAAGCGGCTGGCTGCCGCTTAGTTCAGGTTTGCATCGTTCGGAGCGTCACCCCCACCCCGGCCCTCCCCCATCAAGGGGGAGGGGGAAAGCTGAAGGCGCAGCCCACTTACACCCTCCCCCTTGATGGGGGAGGGCCGGGGTGGGGGTGATTCGCTGAAGCCTGCGAGTCGGCGCTACGCCGAGATCAGGCCGCGCCGGGGATCGGGAGGAAGCAGTTGCGGGCGAGGCTGCGCAGCAGGACGCCGTAGCCGAGGCCGACCATCGCCATGATGCCGAGGACGGGCAGGAAGCCGACCGAGGCCGTGGTCAGGCCGACCAGGGCGCCGGCGATCAGCGAGATCACCAGCGAGACCGGGAGAAAGACGAAGGTGCCGGGCAGGGCCTCGCCCTCGAAGGGCAGGGCGCGCATCGACTCGTCGACCGCCTGGTCGAAGTCCTTGCCGGAGAAGGCCTGGAACATCGCCTCGGAGAGGCCGTTCCAGACATGGGTCGAGGCCGCGGCGTACCAGCTCGACATGCCGATGGCGAGGCAGAGCGGGAGCATGACCAGGCCGACGAACTGCGCGAAGGCCGAGCCGGGGGCCAGGATCTTGGCCAGCGCCACGCCCACGCCCATGCCGCCGAGCAGCAGGATCCCCAGAAGCAGGTAGAGGCCGAAGCGCCCCAGCCTGCTGCCCTTGTTGTTCGGCATGAAAGCCCTCTCCGCGTCCCTAGAGCGGCCCGCCTTCGACTTTACGCGGACAAGCGGCTCTATCTATATGAAATAGCGCAAATATATCCCGCTCGATCGATCCCATCGCAGGGGGTTCGGTCGCGAGCGGCCAGGGCGGGATTAGGCCTCGCAATCTGGAAAGATATCGCTAACGACGAGAAACCCGAGGGCCGGCGGCCGGGCGGCAGCCGCCGCCCGGCCCCGAGCGCGGTATCAGCCGGCGATCTCGGCGATCAGGCGATTGACCTCGCCGGCCGCTTCCATCTGGGGCATGTGGCCGACCTCGTCGAGCAGATGCACCCGGACCTTGTCGGGCAGGTCGGCGGCATGGGACGCCGGAATGATCCGGTCCTCGGCCCCCCAGACCACCTGCAGCGGCACCGCCAGATCGGCCAGGCGCGGGCTCAGCACGCCGGCCTGCCGGCCGTCCGGGAAGACCGCGTCGGCGATCGCCCGCAAGGCCGCGGTGACACCGTCCAGACGCTTGTACTTCAGGAGGTCGTTGACCATGTCGCGGCTGACCAGCTCCGGATCGGCGAAGAGCATCTGCAGCAGGCGCTTCATCTCCTTGCGCCGCTCGGCCGCGATGAAGCCCTCGATGTAGTCGGCATTGATGTCGGGACCGAAGCCGGCCGGCGAGATCAGGGTCAGGCTGGCGACCCGGGCCGGGCGGGCCAGCGCGAGCTGCAGCGCGATGGCCCCGCCCATCGAGTGGCCCACGAGGTGGGCGTCCTCGATCCCGAGCGCGGCCATGAAGCCGGCCAGGGTCTCGGCCAGGGCCTCCAGCCCGACCTTGGCGACCGCCTTGCCCGACTTGCCGTGGCCGGGCAGGTCGAGGGCGTAGACGCCGTGGCTCTCCGCCAGGCTCGGCAGGTTGAAGAGCCAGTTGTTGAGGTCGCCGCCGAAGCCGTGGATCAGGAGGATCGGCGTGCCCTCGGCCTCGCCCATCCGCAGGTAGGCCAGCGGCAGGCCGGCGACCTCGACCACCTGGGTCTCCGGCGCCGCCGCCGCCGCTTCCTTGGCCTCGACCTCGAAGCTCTCGTTGAAGCGGGTGACGAAGGCGTCGATCTCGCCCTCCTCGACCGCCGGATCGGCGACCACGCCCAGGAGGGCGCCGACCGGCACGGTCTCCCCCGCGGCGACGATCTGCCGCCGCAGCAGGCCGCCGACCGGCGCCTCGAAGACGTTGGTGATCTTGGTCGTCTCGATGTCGAGCAGGTCGTCGCCCGCGCCGACCTCGCTGCCCGGCTCGACATGCCAGGCGACCACCATGCCCTCCTCCATCGCGAGCCCCCACTTGGGCATGGTGATGGCCTGGATGTCCCCGCTCATGCCCGATGGCCCGCGACGTCGCGCACCGCCGCCTCGATCTTCTCCGGCGACGGGATGTAGAGGTCCTCGAGCTCCGGCGCGAAGGGCACCGGGGTGTGCGGCGGCGTCACCTTGCGGATCGGCGCCTTGAGGGCGTCGAAGACGTTCTCGGCCGCCAGCGCGGCGATGTCGGTCGCCAGGTTGCAGCGCGGGTTGGATTCGTCGACCACGACCAGGCGGCCGGTCTCCTCGACGCTTTCCAGGATCGAGTCCTCGTCCAGCGGCGAGGTCGTGCGCGGGTCGATCACCGTGCAGCCGATGCCCTCGCCCTCGAGCTTGTCGGCGACCTGGTTGGCGAAGCCGACCATGCGGCCGATCGCCACGACGGTGACGTCGTCACCCTCGCGGGTGACGTTGGCCTCGCCGAAGGGGATGGTGTAGGGCTCGTCCGGCACCTCCTCCTCGTCGTCGTACATGACCTTGTGCTCGAAGAAGATCACCGGGTCGTCGTCGCGGATCGACTGGATCATCAGGCCCTTGGCCTCGTAGGGCGAGGAGGGGATGACGACCTTGAGGCCCGGGGTGTGGGTGAAGATTGGGTAGAGGCACTGGCTGTGCTGGCTGGCGGCGCGGAAGCCGGCGCCGAACATGGTGCGGACCACCATCGGGGTCACCGCCTTGCCGCCGAACATGTAGCGGAACTTGCCCGCCTGGTTGAAGATCTGGTCGAAGCAGACCCCCATGAAGTCGACGAACATCAGCTCGGCGACCGGCCGCAGGCCGGTGGCCGCCGCGCCGGCGGCGGCGCCGATGAAGGCGCTCTCGCTGATCGGGGTGTCGAGCACCCGGTCGCGCCCGAACTCGGGCATCAGCCCCTTGGTCACGCCCAGCACGCCGCCCCAGGCGTCGTCCTCGCCGGGTGCGCCCATGCCGCCCGCGTTGTCCTCGCCCATCACCACCACGGTGGGATCGCGGCGCATCTCCTGTGCCAGGGCCTCGTTGACCGCCTGACGGAATGATTTCTTGGCCATCTCGTTTCCCTCCCGCGCTCAGTACTTGACGTAGACGTCGGTCAGCAGATCGGCCTCGGTCGGCGCCGGGGCCGCGACGGACTCGGCGACCGCCTTGTCGATCAGCGCCTTGGCCTCGGCCTCGATCTCGTCGAGGCGGGCCGGCTCCAGCAGGCTGGTCTCGGTGACCCGCTGCCGGAAGGCCGTGAGGCAGTCGACGCTGTCGCGCAGCTCTTCGACCTCGCCCTCGCCGCGGTAGGTCTGGGCATCGCCCTCGAAGTGGCCGTAGTAGCGGTTCAGCTTGACGTGGATCAGGCTCGGCCCGCCGCCGTCGCGCGCCCGCGAGATCGCCTCCCCGGCCGCCTCGTAGACGGCGAAGAAGTCGTGGCCGTCGACCTGGACGCCCGGCATGCCGAAGGCCTCGGCGCGTTTCACCTGGCTGCCGCCGACCGACCAGACCGCGGCCGTCGACTCGGCATAGCCGTTGTCCTCGACGACGAAGACCGCGGGCAGGTTCCAGACCTTCGCCAGGTTGTAGGACTCCAGGGTCGTGCCCTGGTTCGAGCCGCCGTCGCCGACGAAGCAGACCGCGACGCCGCCGGTCTTGAGTGTCTTGGCGGTCAGCGCCGCGCCGCAGATCAGCGGCGGCCCGCCGCCGACGATGCCGTTGGCGCCCATCATGCCCTTGGAGAGGTCGGCGATGTGCATGGAGCCGCCCTTGCCGCCGCAGAGGCCGTCCCTGCGGCCATAGATCTCCTTCATCATCGCGATCGGGTCGCAGCCCTTGGCGATGCAGTGGCCGTGGCCGCGGTGGGTGGAGCCGATGCAGTCCTTGTCCGCCAGGTGCATGCAGACACCGACGCCCGAGGCCTCCTCTCCGGCGTAGAGATGAACGAAACCGGGAATGCCGCCCCCGGCGAACTCGGTGTGCACGCGCTCCTCGAACTCCCGGATCGTGCACATCTGGGTATAGGCGTGGACGAGGTCGTCCCTGCTTAGCTGCAGCATGGCTTGCTTGCCTCCCTTCGGCTCTGGATCGGCCCTGCCCGGGCAGGCCGTTGCTTCTTCCGCCCGCGGACGGCGGACGGCTTTCCTTTGCCGCCGGCCTGGCAAGGCCGACGGCATGACCCACATCGCGCAAGGCGATGCGCCACCGAATTTTCCCGAGCCTTCGGGCCGATCCGGCCGGCGTCCGCCGATCCGTCGTCACCCTGTTAGGAGGCGATCATTCTGCGACTCGCCGCTTCAAACCGCAAGGGAGCCTGCGTGAGGAATCCGCGTTTCCCAGGACGCGCGGGTGGACCGCGGCGGCCGATCCGAGGCCGTCGCCGCCGCAAACCGCGCGTTCAGTCGCCCTCCGCGTCCGGATAAAGGACCGGAACGTCTTCCCGTTCCGGACGAAAGACCAGAAGATCCCCAGGCTGGCAGTCCAAGGCCTCGCAGATCGCCTCCAGGGTCGAGAAGCGTACGCCCTTCACCTTGCCCGACTTCAGGAGCGAGAGGTTCGCTTCGGTGATGCCGACCCGGGCGGCCAGGTCCTTCGACTTCACCTTCCGCTCCGCGAGCATGACGTCGAGCTTAACGACGATCGGCATGACGGCCCTAGACGATCTGGGCCTGGTCTTCCGCGAGATCGCGGCCCAGTTCCATGATCCCGGCGATCACCAGCAAGACCGCACCGACGAAGATCACGCCGAGCTGGGTCGAGCCGAACTCCAGGGTCAGCATTCTTTGGCCGGGCGGATTGCTCCAAGTCAGGGCGACGCTCAGCAGCGCGGTGGCGACGGGCTGCAGCAGCGCCTGGCCGATCACCGCGAGAGCGAAGTGCCGCAGGCACCGGCTGTTCTCGGCGCCGAAGATGGTACCCTCGGCGTAGAGCCCGAACAGCAGGCGCAGGCGCGCCAGGGCGAAGAGCGTGACTCCGGCCGGCAGCATCGAGATCGCGAAGCCGGCGACGAGCGAGGCGGTCGGCATGGGATCCGGCAGCGGTCCGAAGGGAAACACCTGCGGGTCGACCGCGATCCAGAGGTCGAAGCTGGCCCAGAGAACCGCGAGGCCGCAGGGGATGGCCAGCATCGCCAGCTCGCACAGGGTCTTCATGATCCGGCTGATCCGCCGTATCCGCGCGAGCTTCCCTTCGTTTGCAACGAACATGG
>JANQGU010000226.1 GCA_028282935.1 Kiloniellales bacterium | reverse complement strand
GACGTCTCCGACGCCAAGAAGATGCCCCTGCTGGATCACCTGATCGAGCTGCGCCAGCGGTTGTTCTACGCCGTCATCGCCCTGGTCCTGGCCTTCCTGGTCTGCTTCGCCCTTTCCGAGCGGCTCTTCGACTTCCTGGCGCAGCCGCTGACCAACCTGCTGATCGAGATCGGGCAGGACCCGACCTACTACTACACCCACCTGCTGGAAAAATTCTTCACCCACGTGAAGGTGGCCTTCTTCTTCGCCGCCTTCTTCACCTGCCCGATCTTCCTGACCCAGATCTGGCTCTTCGTCGCGCCGGGGCTCTACAAGAACGAGAAGCAGGCCTTCCTGCCCTTCCTGATCGTGGCGCCGATGCTCTTCTTCCTGGGCGGGGCCCTGGTCTACTTCCTGATCATGCCGCTGGCCTTCGAGTTCTTCATCTCCTTCCAGCGGGACTCCGGCGACGGCCTGGCGGCGGTCGAGCTGCTGCCCAAGGTCAACGAGTACTTCTCGCTGGTCATGGCGCTGATCTTCGCCTTCGGCCTCTGCTTCCAGCTGCCGGTCATCATGACCCTGCTGGCCCGGGTCGGCCTGGCGACCTCCGAGGGCATGGCGGCCAAGCGCAAGTACGCCATCCTGGGCGTCTTCATCGTCGCGGCGATCTTCACGCCGCCCGATCCGATCAGCCAGATCTCCCTCGCGATCCCGATCGTCCTGCTCTACGAGGTCTCGATCCACGTGGCCCGGCTGGTCGAGAAGAAGCGGGCTGAGAAGGAAGCCGCCGAAGAAGCGGAAGCGCTCTCCGACTAGAGACATAGGCTCCTAGTACCTGGGGCTCCTAGTACCTGGGGCTCCTAGTATCTGGACGCCGAGGGCCGAAGCGCCTTATAAACGGCGCAGTTACCTGGCGCAGCCCCCGATTCGGACAGGTCCATGCACGACCTCAGGTCGATCCGCGAGAATCCCGAGGACTTCGACAAGGCGCTCGCTCGCCGTGGGCTGCCGGCCCAGTCGGCCGCTATCCTGCAGCTCGATTCCGACCGCCGCGCCGCCCAGACCGAGCTGCAGGAGCTGCAGAACCGGCGCAACGCCGCCTCCAAGGAGATCGGCAAGCTGAAGGCCCAGGGCGGCGACGCCGAGGGGCTGATCGCCGAGGTCGGCGGCATCAAGGACAGCATCGCAGCGGGCGAGGCGCGCGAACGCCAGCTCGGCGAGGACCTGAACGCGATCCTGGCGGGGCTGCCCAACGTCCTGGACGCCGAGGTCCCGGACGGGGCCGACGAAAGCGCCAACCGCGAGGTCGCGGTCTGGGGCGAGAAGCCGGCACGGAACTTCCCGGCGAAGCAGCACTTCGAGCTCGGCGAGGACCTGGGCGCCATGGACTTCGCCGCCGCGGCCAAGCTCTCGGGCGCGCGCTTCGTGGTCCTGAAGGGCGCCCTGGCGCGCCTGCACCGGGCCCTGGCCGACTTCATGCTGGACATCCACACCGAGGAGTTCGGCTACACCGAGGTCATGCCGCCCTACCTGGTGCGCGACCACGTGCTCTACGGCACCGGCCAGCTTCCGAAGTTCGCCGAGGACCAGTTCCGGACCACCGACGACTTCTGGCTGATCCCGACCGCCGAGGTGCCGCTGACCAACCTGGCGGCCGGCGAGATCTACGACGAGGCCCAGCTCCCGCTGCGCTTCACCGCCTTCACGCCCTGCTTCCGCTCCGAGGCCGGGGCGGCCGGCAAGGACACCCGGGGCATGCTGCGCCAGCACCAGTTCGAGAAGGTCGAGCTGGTCTCGATCGCCCATCCCGAGCACTCGGTCGAGGAGCACGAGCGCATGACCGCCTGCGCCGAGGCCGTGCTGCAGCGCCTCGGCCTGCACTACCGCAAGGTCGTGCTCTGCAGCGGCGATACCGGCTTCGGCGCGCGCAAGACCTACGACCTGGAGGTCTGGCTGCCCGGGCAGGAGGCCTACCGCGAGATCTCGAGCTGCTCCAACTGCGGCGACTTCCAGGCGCGGCGGATGATGGCCCGCTTCCGGCCGGCGGAAGGCAAGGGGACCCGCTTCGTCCACACCCTCAACGGATCGGGCCTGGCGGTCGGCCGGACCCTGATCGCGGTGATGGAGGCCTATCAGCAGGCCGACGGCTCCATCGCCCTGCCCGAGGCGCTGAGGCCCTATCTGGGCGGCCGGGAGACGATCGGGGCCGGGCGCGATGCTTAGGGCACCACTGGACCTGGCCGGGGCGCGGATCCTCCTGACCAACGACGACGGCATCCACGCGCCGGGGCTGGAGGCGCTGGAGCGCATCGCCCGCTCGCTGAGCGACGACGTCTGGGTCGCGGCGCCTGAGACCGAGCAGAGCGCGACCAGCCATTCCCTGACCCTGCGGCGGCCGCTGCGGATCCGCCACCTGGGCCCGCAGCGCTACACCATCGACGGCACGCCCACCGACTGCGTCCTGATCGCGATCAAGAAGATCATGGCCGACCGGCCGCCCGACCTGGTGCTCTCGGGCATCAACCAGGGCGCCAACCTGGGCGAGGACGTGACCTACTCGGGCACCGTGGCCGCGGCCATGGAGGCGGCGCTGCTGGGCTATCCGGCGATCGCGCTGAGCCTGCTGCGGCGCGGCGACCACGAGTACCGTTGGGACAGCGCCGAGCACCATGCCGCCTCGGTGCTCCGCCGCCTGACCGGGCTGACCTGGCCGCGCGACGTGCTGATGAACGTCAACTTTCCCGACGTTCCGGCCGAGGAGGTGCGGGGCGTCCGGGTCTGCCGCCAGGGCCGGCGCGACGTCGACACCCAGGTGATCGACGGCTCGGACCCCAGCGGTCGGCCCTACGTCTGGGTCGGCAACTACATGAGCGACGAGACCTCGCAGACCGGCAGCGACCTCGCCGCCCTGGCCGAGGACGCCATCTCGGTCACGCCGCTCCATCTCGACCTGACCCATGGCGAGACCCTGGACCGGCTGTCGGAGGTCTTCGCATGACCCTGGCCGCCCGCAAGATCCGCCTGCTGATGGAGCTGCGCCGCAACGGCATCACCGACACGGCGGTCCTGCGGGCGATCGAGCAGGTGCCGCGCGAGGCCTTCGTGCCCGCGCCCTTCATGGACCAGGCCTACGAGAACCTGGCGCTGCCGATCGAGCGCGGCCAGACCCTCAGCCAGCCGCAGGTCGTGGCCCGGATGACCCAGGCGCTGGGCGCCGCCGGCGTCGGCAAGGTCCTGGAAGTCGGCACCGGCTCGGGCTATCAGACCGCGGTCCTGTCGCGGCTCTGCCGCCGGGTCTACAGCGTCGAGCGCTATCGCGAGCTGATCGGCGACGCCGAGCGCCGCTTCCGCGCGCTCAGGCTGCACAACGTCGTCCCCAAGGTCGGCGACGGCTGGAACGGCTGGCCGGAGCAGGCGCCCTTCCCGAGGATCATCGTCACCGCCGCGCCGCCGGACGTGCCGGGCACCCTGGTCGACCAGCTTGCCGAGGGCGGCGTGCTCGTGATTCCGGTCGGCCGCCGCAGTCGACAGCAGGAACTGCTCCGCCTGACCAAGAAAAATGCTAAGGTGCTGGAGGAAACGCTGGGCCCGGTTCGCTTCGTACCACTGGTCAGCGGGGTGCCGGAGGAGGCGCCCAAGCCTGCGGCCAGGGTCCAATACTCTGGACCTCGGGACTGGTCTTTGGCATGAAGGCAACGGCATGAAGGCAGCAGAGGTCGCTATGCTGGCTCGACCGAAAGGCTCCCTGACCGTGATCCTGGCCGTGGCCGCCGCCGTGGCCCTGTCGGGCTGCATGCGCACCCCCAAGGCGGCCGGCAGCAAGTACAGCCCCAGGCCGGCGCCCGGGATCAACGCCTCCTTCGGCGGCTCGGAAGTCGTGCCCCTGCCGCGACGCAAGCCGCGCGTCTCGGCCGCGGCCCTCCGCAAGGCCAAGCCGGCGACCTTGAAGGTCGTCCAGAAGACCGGAGCCGCCAAGCCGGCGGCGGCGCGGTCCAGCCAGGCCGCCGCCCACGGCGGCTCGGCCGGGGTCTACTACGTCACCGTCAAGGACACCCTCTACAGCATCTCGCGGCGCTTTCACGTGCCGCTGCGCAGCCTGATCGACGCCAACGGCCTCCAGCCGCCCTACACCCTGCGGGTCGGGCAGAAGCTGAGCCTGCCCAAGGCGCGCAGCTACACCGTGGTCAAGGGCGACACGGTCTATGGGATCTCGCGCCGCCACGGCGTCGACATGAGCGAGCTGATGCGGCTCAACGGGATCAAGCCGCCCTACACCATCTCGGTCGGCCAGGCCCTGCGCGTGCCCGACCCCAGCAGCCGGCCGAGCCAGGTGGCGACGGCGAGCCTGGTGCCGAACGGCAGTCCGGCGGCCGCGAAGCCGGCGCGGCCGGCCTCGGCGGCCTCCGCGACCCCGCGGACGGCCGTGCCCGTGGTCGCCCGGACGGGGCCGGTGCCGAGCCCGCCGCCGCGCTCCGGCAGCAAGTTCCTCTGGCCGGTCCAGGGCAAGGTGGTCGCCGGCTTCGGCGCCCAGGGCAAGGGCTACCACAACGACGGCATCAACATCTCGGCACCCAGGGGCGCCGAGGTGCGGGCCGCCGACAACGGCGTCATCGCCTACGCCGGCAACGAGCTGCGCGGCTTCGGCAACCTGGTGCTGGTCAAGCACGCCGGCGGCTGGACCACGGCCTATGCCCACACCGACCAGATCCTGGTCCGCCGGGGCCAGACCGTGAAACGGGGCCAGCTCATCGCCCGGGTCGGCTCCAGCGGCAACGTCGCCCAGCCGCAGCTTCACTTCGAGATCCGCAAGGGCGCCCGCGCCGTGGATCCGGCCCGCCTCCTGGGGCCCGAGGACGCGAAACTCTAGCGCGTCCTCCTCGCCCGGACTGCAACTTGCGGGCATTCTCGGTTTCAGCTTCCCTTAATCCTCTTTGGCGATAGTCCGGCGGACAGCCAAGCCGGCGCTCCGGACCGCGTTCCGAGCGCCCGCAGCACCCTGAATGGGAAACGCATCATGCCCGTGCCGCCGGCGTTGAAGGCCTTTGCGCTGACACCCTCCACCGCGCTGAGAAAGAGGATCCCCTCCGCCCGCCGCTGGGCCGTCGGCCTGCTCTTCGGGCTCGTCCTCTCGGCCTGTGCCCAGCACCCGGGCACCGTGAGGCTCGACCCGAGCGCGCAGCCAATGCCCGGTGCCAAGGTCCTGATCATGCAGCCCGATGTCGAGGTCTCGGAACTGACCGTTGGCGGGCTGCTGGAGCCCAACGCTGCCTGGACCGCGGCGGCCGAGTCCAACATCGACCAGGCCCTGGAACGGGTGCTCGCGGCGCAGGGCGCGCGCTGGGTGCATCTCAACCCCAGGGGCAAGCTGATCCGCACGCCGGCCGTCTCGCAGCTCGTCAAGCTGCACGGCGTGGTCGGCGCCTCCATCCTGATCCACGACTACGGCGTCGGGGCCCCGCTGCTGAACAAGGACGGCAGGTTCGACTGGACCCTCGGAAAGGACGCCGCCATCCTCGGAAAGGCCTACAAGGCCGACTACGCGCTCTTCGTCTATTTCCGCGACAGCTTCTCCAGCGACGCCCGGGTCGCCTTGAACGTGCTGACCGCGCTGGTCGGCGCCGGCGTCCGCGGCGGCCAGCAGGTCGGCTTCGCGTCCCTGGTCGACCTGCGCAGCGGCAAGATCGTCTGGTTCAACGTCATGGCGCGAGGGACCGGGGATCTGCGCGAGGCGGAGGCCGCGGTGGACGCCTCGCAGGTCCTGTTGGCGGAACTGCCCTTCTAGGCGGCGGCGATGGTCGACCTCCGCCCTCGGCTCGCGCCGCTTCTGATCGGCCTTCTGCTGACCGGCTGCGCCGCGAGCGGCAACGTCCAGGACATCCAGCCCGGCGAGCGTCCGGACCTCGAGACCGACGAGGCCGGGCTCTGGATGAAGATGGACCGGGCCGAGGCGGACATGCGGAGCTCCGGCAAGGTCGTCCGGGACTCGCAGCTTCAGGCCTATCTCGAGGGGATCGTCTGCGAGCTGGCCCCGGACTACTGCCAGGACATCCGGGTCTATCTGGTCCGGAACCCCGGCTTCAACGCCAGCATGTCGCCGAACGGCGCCATGGTGGTCTGGACCGGGCTGCTCCTGCGCTGCGAGAACGAGGCGCAGCTCGCCTTCGTCCTGGGCCATGAGCTGGCCCACTACATCCAGCGGCATTCCCTGAAGCGCTGGCGCGATCTGCGCGCCACGACCAGCGGCATGGCCTTCTTCCAGTTCGCCACCGCCATCACCGGGTTCGGGCTGGTCGGCGACCTCGCGACCCTCGGGGCCCTGGGCGGCGTCATGGCCTTCTCCCGGGATCACGAGCGCGAGGCCGACCGCATCGGCCTCCGGCTGGCGCAGGGCGCGGGCTACAGCGGCGCCGAGGCGGCCAAGATCTGGGATTACCTCCAGCGCGAGAAGGACGCGGCCGACGACGGCGACGGCTTCATCTTCTTCGCGAGCCATCCGCCGAGCGACGAGCGTCGCGACACCCTGGCGGAGCTGGCGACGGCGACGGCGGGCGAGGGACGGCGCGGCGCCGAGGCTTTCCGCCGCCTGACGGCCGGGCACCGCCTGGCCTGGCTGCGGGACGAGTTGCGGCTGCGCGACTACGCCAGGATGGAGGTCCTGACGGCGCACCTGCTGGAGGCCGGTGACGCGCCGGGCGCCGTGCACTTCCTGCGCGGCGAGCTTCACCGCCTGCGCGGCGAGGAGGGCGACGACGGCAAGGCGGTCGCGGCCTACTACGCCGCGCTGAAGACCCGGCAGGCGCCGGCGGAGACCTACCGCTCCCTGGGGCTGGTGCTCTGGTCCATGGAGAAACCGAGGGAAGCGCAGAGCGCCTTCCGGCACTACCTGCGCCGCCGGCCCAAGGCCGACGACCGGGCGATGGTCGAAGACTATATCAATCAGCTCAACTGAGGTTCGTCATGAGAGCGAAGATCTCCTGTCTGCTCCTGCTTCTGGTCCTGGCGTCCTGCAGCCCCTACAGGCTGGTCGAGCCGACCCAGCAGACCATCGACGAGCGCTACCGGGTCACTACGCCGGTCGCCTGGACCGGCGCCACCATCCGCAACGGCGAGACCTGGACCATGAACGGGCCGGCCTTGGACGAGCTCAACTTCTTCGCCGGCCTCGGCGACGGCCGCAGCCTGGTCTCGCCGAAGTCCGGCGCCGGCGAGCCGCCGGTCTTCAAGGCCCGGATGCGGGCCAACGAGGTCATGGAGCTGGTGACCGACAGCCTGGCCTACGGCGGCTACAACCGGGTCCAGGGCAGCAAGCTGCGCCCGGCCAAGTTCGGCCAGCTGCCGGGCTTCCGCTTCGAGTTCGTCTTCACCACGGAGGACGGCCTGAAGTACGCCGGCAAGGCGATCGGCGCGGTCTCGGAGGGAGAGCTGCACCTGATCCTGTTCTCGGCGCCCTTCGCCCACTACTTCCGCGCCTACCACCAGACCGTCGAGCAGATCTTCACCTCGATCGACGTGCTGTCCTAGAGCAGCCCGCGTTCAGGTGAACGCGGATAAGCTGCTCTATCTATATGAAATAGATCAAATTATCCCCGTTCAATCGATTCCGATTGAACGGGGTTTGATCTAG
>JANQGU010000187.1 GCA_028282935.1 Kiloniellales bacterium | reverse complement strand
ATGCCTGAGCCTATACTGCGGCTCGTCGGCGTGGAGAAGCGCTTCGGCAGCTTCGAGGCGGTGCGGGACATCGACCTCGACATCGTCGAAGGCGAGTTCTTCACCATCGTCGGCCCCTCGGGCTCCGGCAAGACCACCCTGATCCGCATGCTGGCCGGCCTCGAGGCGCCGAGCGCCGGCGACATCCTGCTGCGCGGGGCCCGGATCAACGAGCTCTCGGCCAACCAGCGGCCGACCTGCATGGTCTTCCAGTCCCTGGCGCTGTTTCCGCACAAGTCCGTCGGCCAGAACATCGAGTTTCCCCTGAAGATGCGCGGTGTCGCCCCGGCCGAGCGCCAGGCCCGCTGCCATCGGCTCATGGAGCAGCTGCGCCTGCCGCGGGACTTCTACGGCAAGTCGGTCAAGCAGTGCTCCGGCGGCGAGCGCCAGCGGGTCGCCCTGGCGCGGGCCCTGGCCTTCGATCCCGAGATCCTGTTCTTCGACGAGCCGCTTTCGGCGATCGACTTCCGGCTGCGCAAGATGCTGGAGAAGGAACTGAAGGACATCCACAAGGACACCGGCAAGACCTTCGTCTACATCACCCACTCCCTGGAGGAGGCCATGGTGATGTCCGACCGCATCGGCATCATGCGGGCGGGCAGCCTGGTGCAGGTCGGGGCACCGGACGAGATCTACAGCCGGCCGGCCAGCCGCTTCGTCTCCGAGTTCATGGGCGAGGTCAACATCCTGGAGGTCGAGGCGAACGGGCAGGGGCTCTACTGTGCCGGCCTCGACGCCTCGCTGCGGGCGCCGCCGGCAGAGGGCTTCGAGAGCGGCTTCCTGGTGATCCGGCCGGAATACCTGCGCTTCCTCGGCGCCGGCGAGACCGCCGACAACCGGGTCGAGGGCGTGCTCTACAACGAATACGCCCTGGGCTCGCGGATCCAGTACCAGGTCCGGGTGGGCGGCCAGGTCTTCATCGTTGAGAAGCTGCGCGAGCAGCGCTACCAGGGCGCCCTGGACGACAGCGTGACCATCGGCTGGGACGCGCGCGACAGCGTGCTGGCGCCGGAATGACCGCCCTGGGCCAGGATCTCGCGGTCTCGGGCGCGCAGCCGCGCGCCCGCCGCGCCTGGCCGGCCTGGCTGCGCAGCCCCGGCGTGCTCTGCGCCCTGCCGATGCTGGTGTTCCTCGCGCTCAGCTTTGCCGCGCCCCTGCTGACCGTGCTGGGCTACAGCTTCCTGCCGCCGCGGACCTTCGATTTCGGCCAGGGCCTCACCCTGGAGAACTACGCCGACGTCCTGACCGAGAGCTACTATCTCTCCTTCGCCAAGTCGCTGGGCCTGGCGCTGGCGACCGTGGCGCTTCTGCTCCTGGTGTCCTGGCCGATCGCCTATGGTATGGCAAAGACCTTCGGGGCTTGGGCGAACTGGTTGACGCTCCTTCTCGTCATTCCCCTCTTCGTATCTGAAAACATTCGCCTCTTTGGCTGGGTTCTCTTCCTGATCAAGGGCGGCGTGCTGCTCGGCAGCCTGAACACCTGGCTGGGGATCGAGGCCGACGGCCTGATCTACAACGTCGGCGCCATCGTCCTGGGCCTGGTCTACGTCTATCTGCCCTTCATGCTCTTTCCCATGGTGCTGGGCATCTCGATGATTCCCCAGGACGCGACCGAGGCGGCGGAGGATCTCGGCGCCTCGCGCTGGCAGGTCTTCCGGGAGATCGAGCTGCCCCTGGCCATGCCGGGCCTCCTGATCGGTTGCCTGCTGACCTTCATCCTCTCGCTGGGCTCGCTGGCCGAGTCCAAGATCCTGGGCGGCCAGGCGGTGATCATGATTGCCGACGAGATCGAGACCGCCTTCACCTTCGGCCAGAACTGGCCTCTGGGCTCCGCGCTCTCGGTCATCCTCATCGCCTTCTCCGGCACCCTGGTGATCGCCTTGCTGCGCTGGCTCGACCTCGACCGCATCCTGGGGCGCAGACCATGACGCAGCGCCAGGCAAAGCGGCTGACCCACGGCCTGATCGCGGTCTGGACCGGCGCGATCCTGGTCTTTCTCTACCTGCCGATCTTCAGCGTCGGCCTGGCCTCCTTCTCCAAGGCCCGCTACTTCCGCTTCCCGATCCTGCGCTACGACACCACCTGGTACGAGAAGGCCTTCTCCTCGCTCAGCGTCCGCGAGCTGGTCTCGACCTCGCTGACCATCGCGCTGCTGGTTGCCCTGATCTCGGTCCTGTTGGCCTTCTTCGGCGCCCTGGCCTTCGCCCGCTTCGACTGGCGCGGCCGCCGGCTCTATCAGCGCATCATCCTGCTGCCGATCTTCTTTCCCCAGGCGGTCCTGGGCCTGGCGCTGCTGATCTGGTTCTCGACGGTCGGGATCATCCCGGACTGGCGCACGGCGGTGATCGCCCACCTGGTCTGGATCACCCCGATCGTGACCCTGGTGATCTCGATCCAGGCCTACGGCTTCGACCCGGCCCTGGAGGAGGCGGCCTTCGACCTGGGCGCGAGCCGCTGGCAGACCCTGAAGGAGGTCACCCTGCCGGTCCTGGCCCCGGGCGTGATCTCGGGCGCGCTCTTCGCTTTCCTTCTGTCCTGGGGCAATTTCCCGTTGTCGCTCTTTACCACCGGCGCTGACCAGACCGTGCCGGAGTGGCTCTACGCCAAGATGGTCTCGGGCTATACGCCGCTGGTGCCGACCCTGGGCGCCTTGACGACCACGGGCGCGGCCTTGATTCTGCTCCTGGGCTACACCCTATTCATGCTGACCAGACGGGTGCGGGGCTCATGACACCACAGGAAAAGACCGAACTGGCGCAAAGCCTGCGCGGCGAACGCCTGGCATTGGAGGAGGTGCCGCTGATCGACTTCGGGCCCTTCCTGGCCGGCGACCTCGCGGCGCGCCGGCAGGTGGCCGGGAAGATCGGCCAGGCCTGCCGCGACATCGGCTTCTTCTACCTCAAGAACCACGGGACCCCGGAGGCGCTGGTGGCGGGGAGCTTCGCCGAGGCCAAGCGCTTCTTCGACCAGTCCATGGCCCGAAAGCAGGAGATCGCGATCGAGAACTCCGCCTGTCACCGGGGCTACTTCGCGGTCGGCGGCGAGAACCTCGATCCGGCGAAGCAGACCGAGGCGGGGGACCTGAAGGAAGGGATCAAGATCGGCCGCGACCTCGGTCCGGAGCATCCGCGGGTGCGGCAGGGCCTGGCGCTTCACGGCGCCAACCAGTGGCCCGGCGGCCTCCCGGGCTGGCGCGAGGCGATGCAGCGCTACTTCGACGCCCTGGAGGACCTCGGGCGGCAGATCATGCGCGCCTTCGCGCTCGCCCTGGACCTGGAGGAGGAGCATTTCACGCCCTTGCTGACCGAGCCGATGACGACCCTGGGCCCGCTGCACTATCCACCGCAGGGCGGGCGGATCACCGAAAAGCGGATCGGCGCCGGCGCCCATACCGACTTCGGCTGCCTGACCATCCTGGCCCAGGACCCGGTCGGCGGCCTGCAGGTCCGCAACGCCGCCGGCAAGTGGATCGACGCGCCGCCGATTCCGGGGGCCTTCGTGGTCAACATCGGTGACATGATGGCGCGCTGGACCAACGACCGCTTCGCCTCGACCTATCATCGGGTGATCAACGCCTCGGGCCGGGAGCGCTATTCCATGCCCTTCTTCTTCGACCCCAACTTCGAGGCGGAGGTCGCCGTGCTGCCGACCTGCAGCGGCCCCGACGATCCCCCGAAGTACCCGCCGACCACGGGCGGGCGGCACCTCCTGGACATGATCGACGCGACCTTCGCGTACCATCGGGAGAAACCGGTCCCCCGCTAGGCTGCTTTCCGGCGGCCCTGGGACCGAGTTTCCGCCGGGCGCGCGCAGGGGACTTGACCCGGCCCGGCCATCGGGGCGAGGTTTCTGGCCGGCCGGGCGCGGGGCTTTCCCCTCTGCCCGATGAAGGACAACACTCGATCGCGGGGCCGCTGGGCGCCCGCAGCAGGGGGCGGACCTTGGCTCAAAAGGAGGTTGCCGGCGTCGTACCGGTCAATCCCAAGCTGCTGCAGCGCGGCAGTCCCTCGGACTACCACGAGTTCATCTTCCAGTGGCTCTGCTACGAGCTGGAGCTCCTGGGGGCGGAAGGGGAGTTGAGCCCGGAGCGCCGAGCGGCCGCCAAGCGCCTGGTCGCCTACGTGGAACGCCTGTCCAGCCGGCATGTCGGTTTCGGGATCGTCTTGGCGACCCGGCGCTACCTGCCGCACGCCCGCTTCGACTGGCTGCGCTTCGAGAAGGAGTTCCGCAAGATCGTCCTGCGGTCGCTCGACGACCTCAATGCCAAGAAGAGCCGACTCCTGCGCGACGGAAATCCGGACGACTTCGTCTTCCACGCCGTCCGGGTGCTGCTCGACGAGGCGACCCGCGAGGCCGTGGTCGCCTGGGAATAGCGGCCGTCGTCCGCGCCGCGCGCCCGCGGCGGGACTCAGCCGTCCAGGTCGTCCGACCAGTCGCGCATCCGGGCCGTCGCGGGCTTGGGCGCGGCCCAGCCCTCGCAGTGGCGCAGCTCGTGCTCCAGCAGCTCCTCGTCGCCCTCGGGCACCGCGACGATGCACCAGGGGCGCTGGCCGGCCTTCAGCTCATGGTCCTTGGGGACCACCGAGCAGGCGAGATAGGGCGACAAGGTGAGCACCGAGAAGACGGCGGAAACCGGCGAGCGGGTGCTGGCCAGCTCGAGGCACTTGCCCCAGGCGGTCACGGAATACTCGTAAAGCGTGATGTCCATGTTGTTGCGGTCCCGCGGCTCGGCGATACCCGAGATCAGGCGTGCCCGCGGACCCTCGGTCAAGGGCATGGGGGCGACGCAGCCTGCCAGGCCGCCGAGGCAGGCGAGCGCCACGATGGCCAGGCTCCAGGACGAGGCGCGGCGCTCACGGCCGTCACGACCGGAGATGCGCGTCCTGCGCGAAGAGCCTGTCCGGATCGAATGGTCTGTCATCTGGTTTTCGTCCCTTCGGTCTGTCGATCGGTCGGCGCGGGACGACGAGGCCTTGACGGGCACGGCTTCGTCGTTGCCGGCCGAATGGTGAAAGGAACTTGGTAAACAAATCTTCTACGAGACCCTCGCTCAGAGGGATTAAGACCTCTGCTATGCGGATGCCTCTGTGGGTTACCCGTGAGGAAATAGTGTCGAAAATGCGGCCTCGGCGGAAGGGCCGCCGCGTCGTCCCAGGGCCGGCACCGCAGGCTTCCGATGGGAGCGAGGCTCGGGCCGGCCTCCGGTCGCGCGCGAGGCCATTGGAACCCTTGGCATTTCGCCTTGCCTAGCGGATGAACGGTCGCTCCGGAGTTGAGCGGTCGGGCGTGCCGTCCTGGTCCTGGACAGGACCCTGCGCCTCACGGAGTCGGAAGTCTGCGAAGCAAGAATACCCCAAAAGAATTAACCTGGTGGTAATTTATGCTTTTGTTAAGCTTTGTTAAGCATTTCTAGATGAGGATAGATATTGTCCTGGGGAGTGTTTCTCCTAGAATGACGTGAATTGGCTTGCCCACCGGAGGTTCTCGTGGTTATGTCCCGATTCGTTTCCAAGATTCTTTCCGTTCTTGCCGCATCGCTCCTTCTGGCATCTCAAGGACTGGCGCAAAACAGTCTGACTGAAGCCAAGCAAGAGCGGAACAGGAACACGGTCAGCGTGATCGGTGGCGGTATCTCCGGCACCTACATCCGCTTCGCGACCGACTTGGCGAACGTCTTGGACGATCCCGACTCAAACGACCTCAGGGTCCTGCCGATCGTGGGACGGGGCGGCGGTCAGAACGTGTTGGACGTGCTCTTCCTGAAGGGCGTCGACATGGGGATCACCCAGCAGGACCACCTGACCTTCTTCAAGCAGGAGAACCCCTCGGTCTACGGCAACGTCGATCGCTACGTGCACTACGTCACGAAGCTCTACAACGCCGAGTTCCACCTGGTCGCGCGCAAGGAATACAAGACCCTGGACGACCTGCGCGGCAAGACGGTCAACTTCTGGAAGCCCTGGAGCGCCACGGACATCGGCGGGCGCACGGTCTTCAAGCTGATGGGAATCGAGGCCAACATCGTCAACATCGATACCCAGCTGGCGCTGGAGAAGATGAAGACCGGCGAGGTCGCGGCGACGAGCCTGCTCGCGGGCGCCCCGGTCAAGGGCTACAAGGACCTTCTCGCCGAGAACGGGCTGCATTTCATCGGCGTCGATCCCAGCCATCCGAGATACGCGAACTTGCTGGAGGTCTACCTGCCGTCGTCGCTAAAGCATGAGGACTATCCGGGCCTGATCCCCCAGGGCCAGACGGTGCCGACGGTGGCGAGCGGCGCGGTCCTCGCGGTCTACAACTGGCCGGAGAACACGCCGCAGTACCGCAAGCTGTCGCGCTTCGTGAAGAAGTTCTTCGACAACTTCGAGAAGTTCCGCAAGGAGCCGCGCCACCCGAAGTGGCGCGACATCAACCTGGCCGCGGAGGTGCCCGGCTGGACCCGCTTCAAGCCGGCGGCGGAATGGCTGGCGACCAACACCAATGCGCCCTCCAGCGAGCTGAAGACCGCCTTCAACCGCTTCCTGGCCAGCTTCCAGCAGTCCTCGGGCGTACAGAGCATCTCGGACCAGCAGCGCGAGCAGCTCTTCGAGGAGTTCGTGCGCTGGTACAACACCCAGCGCTAGAACCCAGCGCCAGATCGGGGCCGGCTCAGGCCGAGCCGATCTTGCCCTAACTTCTAAGTGTTAGCGCACGACTCCCGGCCAGACGCAAACGCGTCTGTCCGGGAAGTGCGCTAGGCGCTGCCGGCAAGCTTGCGCTCCCAGGCGAGCGCGTCGCGCACGATGCCGTCGAGGTCGTCGTGCCGGGGCTGCCAGCCGAGCTCTCGCCGGATGCGCGAGGCGTCGGCGACGATCTCGGCGACGTCGCCCGGACGGCGCGGCCCGACGCGGACCTCGAGGGCGAAACCGGCCGCCCGCTCCACCGCCGCCAGGACCTGCCTGACCGAGTAGCCGCGGCCATAGCCGCAGTTCAGGGTGAGGTTCCGGCCGCGGGTTTCCAGGTCGCGCAGCGCAGCCAGATGCGCCTCCGCCAGATCGGTGACGTGGATGTAGTCGCGCACGCAGGTGCCGTCCGACGTCTCGTAGTCGTCGCCGAAGATCTCCATGGTCGCCCGCCGCCCGGCCGCCACCTCGCAGGCGACCTTGATCAGGTGGGTCGCCCCGGGGGTCGATTGTCCGCTGCGGCCCTGCGGGTCGGCCCCGGCGACGTTGAAATAGCGCAGCGCGGCGTAGGCGAGGTCGTGGGCGGCCGCGGCGTCGCGCAGCATCCATTCGGTCATCAGCTTCGAGGTTCCATAGGGACTGGCCGGCTGGGCCGGAGCCGATTCCGACACCGGGCCGCCGCCGACGCTGCCGTAGACCGACGCGGTCGAGGAAAAGACGAAGCGGCGCACGCCGGCCTCGACGCAGACCTGGATCAGGCCGCGGCTCTTGCAGGTGTTCTGCAGGTAGTACTTCAAGGGATCGGCCACGGATTCGGGGACCACGATGGCGCCGGCGAAATGCATCACGGCGGCGACGCCGTGGCTGCCGATGGTCTCCGCGACCAGCCTGACATCCCCGATGTCCCCCTCGACGAAGCGCGCCCCGGGGGCCACGGCATCGCGCCGGCCGGTCGAGAGGTCGTCGAGGACGACGACGGGGTAGCCGGCGTCGAGCAGGGCGAGGACCACGTGGCTGCCGATGTAGCCGGCGCCGCCGGTGACCAGGACGGCCGCTTCGGTCATCGGCTCTGTCCTCCGGGAACGCCGCGCGTCGCGGCCTGAGCGCCTTGGCATCTTCCACCGTGACCACGGTGAGAGCTGCGGGCCGGGGCTAGGTTTTCTCGCTGTCGCTGCATCGTCAGCTCCTCGCTTCGCGGGCGGCGATCAGCGCCCTCAGGCGCTCCTCGATGCCGCTCTTGGCGATCACCGCGGTCCAGGTGTAGGGGCAGGGGTCGGGCACCGGGCTCTCGGCGATCTCCTCTGGCTCGGGCGCTGTCGCGAAGATGTCGCCGGAGGTCACCGTCGCTTGGATGTCGTACTGGCGTATGGTCGCCAGGTTCATCGGGCTGTCGTTGGCCAGGATAGGCCGGCCGAGGGCGGCGTACTCGATAAGCTTGGTCGGGGTCTGGTAGCTGTGCGGCCGGTGCGACGGGAAGTGACTGACCGCCACCTTGCTCCTCATCACGAGATCGAAGGTCTCCGCCTGGGTGAGCCGGCCCGTGAAGACGACGCTCTGGCAGCCCCGGTAGGCCTTGACGATGCCGGGGTCCGCCGGGCCGATCATCAGGAGCCGGCGGCCGCTGGGGTAGCGGCGCAGAAAGGAGTCGATCAGCGCGCCGATCCGCCGTTCCTTCGACACGGTGCCGATGTACACGAAGTCGAAGTCGGGCGGCCCCGGCGCCGGTTTCCTGGCCTTCGCCGGCAACGACGAGGGCACGCCCATGCCGAGGAAGAGCTGCGGCACGTCGTCCGCGAATCCCATCATGTCGCTCATGACCTCGTTCTGCAGAATCCGCAGGTCGGGCTTGAAGTTGCAGAGCGCCTTCAGCCGATCCTTGAGCGGCGCCAGCAGGCCCACCGACAAGGAGCGGTAGTCGTGGATCGTGGCCAAGGCGGGCGGCGCCGGCAAGGGATAGAAGCCCATCATGAACCAGAGGATCGAGCGCTCGGAATCGCCCTGCTTCAGGTACTGGCGCAGAGAGCTTTCCCTGATCTCGTAGCTGCCGGAGAAGAAGTCTCTATAGCCGCGGATCGTTGGGTAGAGAGCTTTGCCGTCATGTATGAAGTTTATGATGTAAGGCATTAAATGCGTTAAAATTCTAGCCCTGACGGCCATCCGGCTGCGTGAGATCGGCCGGTCTCGGCCGCCGCGCGAGGAGGCAGAGCACGGTCGGGTCGACGCCCAGGTGGCGGACGGCGAAGCTCCGGCTCCAGAACGCCAGGGCAAGCTGCCCCAAGGCGCTTCCGACGGCGGCGCCCAAGGGTCCCAGGATCGGGATCAGCAGGATCTGGGCGAGGACCATGGCAATCCGGGTCGTGCCCAGGATCTGCAGGTACTTGTTTTCGTAGCCGGTCATCGTCAGCAGCATGTTGGCGGGGCCGGAGAGGACGTAGATCACGAAGCCGGCGGAAAGGATGCCGAAGATCAGGTGGCCTTCCGCAAAGCTGGCCCCGAAGAGCCCGAGCAGGAGGTCGCCGGCGAAGACGACGATCAGGATGCCGCAGCCCGCGGGCAGGATCAGAAGCGCGCAGATCGTCCGGCAGATCCGCTGCACCTCGTCATGGTCGCCGCCGTGGAAGGCCCTGGAGATCATCGGGGCGGTCAGGACGTTCACGGTTGCGAAGAAGATCAGGAACATGGACGCAACCTTGAGGGCGACGAAGTAGGTCCCGGTTTCTTCCGGCCCGTAGTAGAGGCCGAGCACCACCACGTCGGAGCTCTGGCTCAGGATGCCGAGCACGCCCAGGCCCCAGAGCCCGAGGCTGGCGCCGCGCCAGGCTGGGATGTCCAGGTCGGCCTTGGCCGCCGGGGCCTGGCGCCGCGTCTCCCTGACGATCCTGACCGCCTGCGGGATCAGGAACACCAGCCACAGCCCCCCCGAGACCCAGAGGATCAGCTCCGCGGAGAGCTGTAGGCTGCTGCCCAGCAGGTAGAGCAGGGCGAGCACCATGACCCCGCGGTGGAAGATGTCGGTCGGCAGCATGGCCCGGGCGACGAAGCCGAGGGCCCGCATCGCGGCGCCCTGGTAGGCGGCGATCGCGGAGGGGAAGGTCAGGAAGGCGGCGGCGTAGAGATATCCGGCATCGAGTTCGGGGTTCAGGAGCTTTGCCAGGGCGACGCCCAGGAAGGCCAGGCCGACGACGCCTCCGGCCCCGATCAGGACGGTGAGGTAGCTTCGCAGCATCGCCCCCTTGGCGCGGGCCGGGTCGTCCTTGGCCTGGAACTGCGCCCAGAAGCGGAGGATCGCCATGCCCTGGCCGCAGTTCGCCAGGATCCCGAGAAAGACCGTGAGGCTGATGGCAAAGCCGTAGCGACCGTACTCGGCCTCGTCGACGCTGCGCGCGAGGAGGATCAGGAACAGATAGCTCAGGATGACGGCGGCCAGCTTGATCACCGCGGCCGAACTGCCGTGGGTCAGGAAATAGCGGAGCAGCGACGCCGGCGCTTTCCGCGCCACGATCAGATCGCTGTCTGCCGGTACCTGAGTCATGGCTTCGTCTTTCATGATGCCGCGTGGTCGAGGTGCCTCTTGGCGCCGGGGGCGATCGAGTCCGTCACGCCAGGCCCGTCAAGCTAGGATAGACCGGGACCGCCCGGGGGGCGGCGGCGAAGGGTCACAGGGATCTCGGCGCGGCGACCGGCTGGCGCTCCACCGGCGCCAGGCGGCGGCGCGGGACCGTGACGCCGAGGACCAGGAGCCCCGCGAAAGACAGGCCGCCGAGAAAGGCCAGGACGAGCAGCACCAGCGGCTCCGGCCCGCACGGCAGGCGCGGGCGGATCGGCGCCTCCAGCAGGATCGCGCCGTAGGGCTGCTGGGTCTGGGACAGCATGAGCTCGCGCTCCTGATCGGCGAGCAGCGAGATCAGCGACTCCCGATAGATGTCGATCCGGGACTGAACCAGGCGGTCCTGGAGGTAGTTGATGTTGTTGCTCAGCGCCGCGTTGCGCTCCTCCCGCATCAAGGTGCTGGTTTCCTCGAAGAGCCAGAGGAGGATCTGCGCCAGCCCCTCCGGGTTCTTGCCCGAGAGCGAGACCGAGCGCATGGCGCCCCGGCTCAAGGGCGCGATATCGAGGTTCTTGCGCAGATAGGCCTGGACCTGCTTGGCGCGCGGCGGCTCCCACTCCGGATAGCCGAAGAGGCCCCGGGCGAAGTCCTTGATTCCGAACAACAGGCCGCCCGGGCGGTTCCAGCTCTGGCTCTCCTCGTCCCAGAGCGAGGAGAAGAGGATCCGGCTCACCCGGTGGTTGTTCTCCAGGATCTCCGCCACCCGGTGGGTCTGCAGCAGGACGATGAACTGGTCGAACTCCTTGGGCTGGCCGCCGCCGAAGCCGCCGAGGAGCGGGCTATCGTCCGAGAAGCTGTAGCTGTTGCCGTAGAACTGCACCTTGTTGAGGGCATCGTCGGTGACCGGGGCCAGGATCATGCTGGCCTGGAAGCTCGGCCCCTTGAAGTGGACGACCGCCAGGGCGGCGAGCAATGCCAGGACGCCGCCAGCCAGAAGGATGTACCAATTCCGCAGCAGGTCCTTGAGCACCAGGTCGAGCCGCAGGCCGTTGCCGGGCGCGATCTTGGGCTTTTGCCGGGCCGGTTGCGGCGGGGGGGATGGCGTGCCTGCCTTCAAGGGTTCAATGGCCATGGGCTTCCCGTCCTGGAGCGGCGCTCGCGCCGACGATCGTCAAGGGGGTCCTTGGATCATCAAGCATGCGCAAGCAAGGTACACTGTAAATTATAGCAAAAAATGCGCGAGTTAAGTAAGGGCTAAGGTGTGCCTCAAATAAAGTCAGGGTTAAGACCACCCCCAGAACCAGGAGGACGGCAATCCCGGTCGCGCCGCGGCCGGCCAGGCGCCGTCAGTCGGCGCCGTCAGTAGGCACCGCCGCGGCCGAGGACGATCCGCACCGTCTTGAACAGGATGACGATGTCGTACCAGAAGCTCCAGTTGCGCACGTACCAGCCGTCCAGCTGGGCCCGGTCCGAGAACCGGGTCTCGCTTCGGCCGCTGACCTGCCAGAGGCCGGACAGACCCGGCCGGGCGGTCAGGTAGAGCTGGATGTTGCCGCCGTAGTCGCCGATCTCGCGGCGCAGAAGCGGCCGCGGGCCGACCAGGCTCATGTCGCCCCTGAGGGCGTTCCAGAGCTGCGGCAACTCGTCGATGCTGGTCTGCCGGAGCAGGCGCCCGAGCGGCGTCACCCTGGGATCCTCGCTGAGCTTGAAGTTATTGTCCCGGTAGGCCGCCCAACGCTCGGGGTGCTCCGCCTTCCAGGCGGCGAGGATCTCCTCGGCTTCGTTGACCATCGTGCGGAACTTGATCATCCGGAAGATCTTGCCGTTGCGGCCCACGCGTTCCTGGGCGAAGAACACCGGCGCCCCGTCCAGGCAGCGGATGAGCAGGGCGACGGCGAGCAGGATCGGCGAGGTGACGATCAGGATGCTGGCCGTGGCGATCACGTCGAAGCAGCGCTTCAGGACCCGCCATTCCGGGCGCATCAGCCGGTTCTGCATCCAGACCAGCGCGACGTCGCGCTTCAGGAGCACCTGGGTCGCGGCGCCCTCGACGGCGAGACCGACCGTCGGGAGCGCGACGCCGACGGTCGGACAGAGGCTGGTCAGGGTCGGCACCAGCTTGTCGACCGCCGCGAACTGCTCGGGCGGCGGCGCGATCAGGATGACGTGGTCACGGAACCGCAGGAACAGCGCCGCCAGGGGGTCCTGGGTGGCGAGGATGGGCACCTCGCGGCCGGCGACCAAGGTCGTCTCGGGCTCGCCCCCAGGTTCCGATCCCGAGGGCTTCGATCCCGAAATCTGAAGGATGTGGGTGACGTCCAGGCCGAGGTCGTCGTCCTCGGCGACGGCACGGGCGACTTCGCGCGCCCGCCGGCCGCTGCCGAGGATCACCGTCGGACGCCGCCAGGCGCCCCTTCGTTCCAGGTAGCGGCGCAGCCCGAGGCGTCCCGCCAGCAAGAGCCCGCCGACGGCCGCCCACAGCAGCAGCACCGCCGGCAGCGGCAGTCCGCCGGGCAGGCCCTGCCAGACGGCGAGAACCTCCGCGGCGACCAGGCAGCCGGAGATGAAGGCGAGATCGCCGAGCCGGTCCCAGGACGAGCGCCGCCGAAGATAGTGACCGCGAAACCAGAAGTACCACGTCGCCACGGCCGCGCTGGCAAGCGCCGTGGCCAAGGCCAAGGCCTGAGCCGGCCCGGATGACGCCCCAAATGACGCAAGGTCACCGGAGAACGCGGTCGCCCAGGTCCCCAGTACGGTCCAATCGACCAGTTGAAACGCCGGGCGCAACAAACCGACGCCCAACGCGATAATCGCAAAGTCTGCCGCCAGGATCTGCCAATCGAAGCTCGCGCTCTTGGTACTTACTGATCCCCTCGGAGCTTTGCGAAGGCTGGTAGCCGAAGCCACCCCCGCCAGAGTCCTTCGCAACTCGGCCATCGTCCGAGCCCCTCCCTGTGCAAAGTCTCATCCCCCAGAAGAGCCTTGTCCTTCTTTTACGAAAAATTAGCACTAATGTTTCGCCTTGTCTGCATAGAATCTTGTTCATTCGGTCAGGTTATTTCGCGGCTGACGCCCGATACAACGGCCGCGGCCGGCTGATTGAATGATCGGCGATGTTGTGATCAGGCGGGGCGCTCCTTACTACAGGTTGCGTTTTACCGGCCTGGAAACGCTCGAAAGCGTAGAGTTATCTTCGGCTTCCGCGGAGAATCTACCAGCGAGCTTCGGATCGGGCAGCCGTCTGCGATCAGGCCCCGCGCCGGATCGGGGCTCCCATCGCCGCGATCCGGCGCGATCTAAATTCTACAGCGGCACATTAACCTTTTGGCATATCGGCAGTTGATGTTCACCTTCCGTTAAGGTTTTCACTTGAATTCCGACAAGATTGTAGGCATTTTAGGTTGCGAGATAGCTTTGGAGGGGGCTCGGTATTATGGTTAACAAATCGGTTTTGGCAGGCGTGGCTGCGGCGGCTTTGGCGCTGGGCCCGGCCTTGGCCTTTGCGCAGGACACCACGGTGGAGAAGGGTAGCCTGGAAGCGGCCGGCACCGGCTCGGCGGCGACGGTTCAGCAGGCCCAGGACAGCTCTGACGGCGAGTTCGAAGGCGCGCTCTTCGCGCTTCCCTTCGTTGCCGGCGGGGGTGCGGCGGCGGCCTTGCTGCTCGGCGATGGCGGCGGCGGCGGCAACTCCAACAGCACGACGACCGCGACCCAGACCGCCGACTGAGCGGTTCATCGCGCCATAGAAGGCTCGGGGCCGGGCGCCGGAAGCGGCAGCCCGGCCTCTCGCTTTTTGGGCCTCCCGAAGCCTCGGCCCAAGTCTGGGGCCGGGACGGCGACGATACCGAGGAACGTCTCTTAGACTCACCGCAAGCCGTGTTTTGGCTGCGGTCTTAAGCCCTTGTTAACGCCGGCCGTGAAGCCTTGGCTGCGACGGGGGACGACGGGTGACGACGACGCCAGCGAAGAGAGAACGCCAACTGCCGAGCGGTCGCGGGACGCGGGATCGTCGCGATCGGGAGGTCTTTGCCCGCGAGGCGGCGGTCGCCGCGCCGCGCCACCTCGGTCTGATCATGGACGGCAACGGCCGCTGGGCGCGGGCCAGAGGGCTGCCCCGTGCCGCGGGGCACCGTCACGGCGTCGAAGCCCTGCGCCGCAGCGTCGAGGCCGCGGCCAAGCTCGGGCTCCGCTATCTGACCGTCTACGGTTTCTCGACCGAGAACTGGCGCCGTCCGCCGGAGGAGGTCGGACATCTCATGGCGCTCCTGCGCCGCTTCCTTCGCAGTGAGGTCGAGTCACTTCAGCATCAAGGGGTTCGGCTTCGGACCCTGGGCGATCGCGAGCGCCTGCCGCCCGACGTCGTCGACCTGCTGGCCGAAGCGGAGGCCGCCACGGCCGGGGAAGGGCGGCTCGATCTGATCGTCGCCCTCAGCTACGGCGGCCGGCAGGAACTGGCGGCGGCCGCGCGGCGTCTGGCCGCCGCCGCCCTGGCGGGCGCCTTGGCGCCGGAGCAGATCGACGAGGCCTGCTTTCGCGGGGCGCTGCAGCTTCCCGACGTGCCCGACCCCGACCTGATCATCCGGACCAGTGGCGAGCAGCGCCTGTCGAACTTCCTGCTTTGGCAGGCCGCGCACAGCGACCTGATCTTCGTCGACTGCCTCTGGCCGGACTTCGGCGAGCCGGAGCTGGCGGCCGCCCTCGAGCTCTACAGGCAGCGCCACGCCGGGCGGGCCTTCCCGACCGGGTCCCGGGCCGGCGGCCTGGGCCATCTGGCCAAGCTGAGAGAAGGTGCCGGCTGAGCCGGGGGTCAGAGGGCCGGGGGGTCAGCGGGCGGGTGGCTTGAGCAGCTCCATCACGACCGGCGGCATCTCCGGGTGGAAGTGCTGGACGCTCTTCCAGACCAGCCCGTATTGGCGGTCGATCCAATAGTCGTTCTGGAAGCGCCAGTCGATCTCCCGGGCCGTGCAGGTCTCGCGGACATGCCGGGTGTCCCATTCGAGCTCGGCGATGACCAGGGACTCCGGCCCGAGATCCTGGAAGCGGGATGCGATCATGATGCCGTAGCGCTGGGGCTGGTCGAAGTCCAGCAGCCGCCGGAAGCGCGCCGCCGCTGCCGTCTCGGCGTCCGCGCCCGGCCCGGACAGGGCCCCGGACAGGGGATCCTCGTCGAGAAGCCGGCTGCGGCGCAGATTGGCCTGCAGGCCCGCCGTTTGGACCAGACGGCCATTGCGCGTAACAAGTGCTTTTCGGTCCGCCGTAATCCAATGAAGATTGTCGCCGTTAACCTTTCCTAAAATAATTAGTGATCTAGGCCCTTTGCCGATCTTGGCGGCGATAGAAGCATATGGTATAGAATTGACTTTATCTCGACTTATAGGGGCTCCTTCCTGACCGCCGACAATTAGGCCGAAACTTTCGCTCGCTGAATCAATTGTTTCCGAGCAGGCCGAAACTAAAAAGCTTGAAGCGGTCAACAAGGCGAGGCGTCGAGATAAAGAGAAATGGGGGGGAATGGTCATGTTTCCACATGGTCCAAAGGTCTGGCGCGCGGGCAAAGGCAATGGCTTTACCCCGGTAGCGGCACTGTTACTTGGCTTGGCCATATTGGCCGTCTTGCTTCCGCCTGTCGACCACGCGATGGCGCAGTCCTTCACCGAGGACCTGCGGCGCCTGGATCCATCCTTGCAGCAGCGTCTCGGCGGAACTCAACCGCCGCTGCTCAACGAGACGACCAGGGAAATCGTCTCGCCGGTCGATTCCATGGAGCTGGATGGCCGGGTCGTCACCCAGCATGCCTATCCCCTGCGGCCGGAAGCGGCCTCCCGCCTCGAGGACGACTACGCCGAGCGGATCGCCGTTCAGGCGCCGGAGTTCGGCAAGAAGCCCCTCGAGCAGTTCGGCTACGATCTTCTGGGCAACCTCTCGGGCCTGCAGGAGCCGGGCACCGGCGGGGCGATCAACGACAGCTATCGCCTGGGCATCGGTGACGAGCTGGTCATCACCTTCCGCGGGCAGAGCAACGAAAGCTATCGCACGGCGGTCGACCGCGAGGGCCAGATCTTCCTCCCGAACATGCCGCCGGTGCCGGCGGCCGGCCTCAGCTTCGGGCAGTTCCGCGAAGAGCTGGAACGCCAGGCCGAGGCCTCCTTGCTGCGCACCGAGGTCTTCGTCTCCCTGGGCCGGGTCCGCAACTTCCCGGTCATGGTGCTGGGCCAGGTCAGGCAGCCGGGCGTCCATCGCATGACCGGCGTGGCCAGCGTCTTCGACGCCATCGCCTCGGCCGGGGGTGTCCAGAAGTCCGGCTCGATGCGGCACATCCAGCTGATCCGCGGCGGGCGTTCCTTCGGGGTCGACCTCTACGACCTGCTGCTGACCGGGCAGCTCGACGACGAACTCGCCCTGATGGAGGGCGACCGGGTCTTCGTGCCGCCGATCGGCAAGACCATTGGCGTCGCCGGGGACGTGCAGCGGCCGGGGATCTACGAGGTCAACGGCCGGGCCGACGACATGAGCGTCGGCGAAGCGGTCGACATGGCCGGCGGTACGCTGCGACCCTCCGGCTACCGCTACCTGGTGATGACCTCGGACGAGGAGGGTGGCGACACGGTGCTCGAGGTCGACGACCCGCAAGGCGCCCCGATACGGCGCGGCGACATGATCCTGGTCGCCAAGATGGGCTATTCCTGGGAAGGCGCCTTCTTCGTCGACGGCCACGTCTCTGTGCCCGGCCCGCGCTCGCTGCGCTGGGACCGGACCGTCGGCAGCGTGGTCAACGCCTCCGACATCCTGAAGGAGAATCCCTACCTGCTGTTCGCGGCGCTGGAGACTACGGATCCCGTGACCAAGGCCAGGCACCTGGTGCCGCTCGACCTCGGCCGCGTGGCCGCCGGAGAGTCGGACGTGCCGCTGAAGCCCAACGACCGTTTGATCGTCCTCGGCATGGACGACGTCCGCTTCCTGTCCTCTGCCGCGGTGCAGGCGGTGATCGACGGCGAGAACCCCGATGAGGTCATCGCCGGCGAGCTCTTCGGCGGCGTCGGGCTGGGCGGCGAGGCCACGGACGGCGGCGGCCTCTCGGCCCGCGACCTGCTGGAGAGCGAGCGGGACGGCTTTTCCGCCGCCGCCCTCGGGCCGCGAGCCGACACGAGGCGAGGAGGTTTGGCGCGGCCGGTCGGGCACACCGCCGGATCGCCGTTGGTCGGCGACCCCTCGGCCTCCGGGCTCTCCGCCTGCAAGGGGCTCTACAGCCTGGCCTCGGTGGTCTCGCGCAGCCGCTCCGAGCGCTTCGCCAAGGCACGGCTCTTCCTCAATCCCGAGACCGAGGCGGCGGTCCCGGTCAGCGGGCGCTGCCCGGAGATCTTCGACCGCTATCCCAACCTGCTGCCCTTCGTCCTCGACTACGTCGTGGCGGTCCAGGGCGAGGTGCGCATTCCGGGCGTCTATCCGGTCGCGCCGGGGACCTCGGCAGGCGCCCTGGTGCCGGTCGTCGGGGGCCTGACCCCCGAGGTCGACCTGGCCCAGATCGAACTGTCCCGCTTCGAGGTGACCGAGGACGGCGGCAGCCAGTCGTCGGTCCGCAACACCATCGACGCCCGCAAGGACTCGCTGGCCAGGGTGCCCTTGCATCCCGGTGACATCGTGCGCTTCAACCCGCGCTTCTCGCAGCGCGACGCCGGCAGCGTGTTCCTGTCCGGCGAGTTCAAGCGGCCCGGGGTCTACACGATCCGCCGGGGCGAGAAGCTCTCGGAGATCGTGGCGCGGGCCGGCGGCCTGACCTCGGAGTCCTATCCCGAGGGTTCGGTCTTCACCCGATCCCGGGTCAAGGAGCAGGAGCAGGCGGCCTTCCAGCGCGCGGCGCTCGACCTGGAGTCGGGCCTGGCCGAGGCCTTGGCCAGCGGCAACATCCAGCAGAAGGGCGACACCAACCCGCAGGCGGTCGTCTTGGCGGTCCGCGATCTGGCCAGCCGGCTGCGCCAGACCGAGGCCGTGGGCCGCGTGGTCGTGGAGGCCGATCCGACGGTGCTCGACGCGCGCCCCGAACTGGATACCATCCTGGAGCCCGGCGACCGTCTGCACGTGCCCAAGCGGCCGAACCACGTCACGGTCAGCGGGGAGGTGCTCAACCCGGGCACCATTCAGTTCCGCTCGGGCAAGGCGGCGGACGCCTACATCCGGGCGGCCGGCGGCACCCAGCAAGCTGCCGACGAGGGCCGGATCTTCGTGGTCCTGCCCAACGGCGAGGCGCAACCGATCTCGGTCTCCTCCTGGAACTACGACGCGGCGCAAATCCCCCCAGGTAGCACCATCGTCGTACCGCGCGATCCGAAACCCTTCGACCTGACGGCGTTCTCGGTGACCTTGGTGGAGATCATGAGCAAGCTGGCGATTTCGGCAGCTTCCTTGGCGGTCATAAGCAACTAGGCGGCCATAACAATAGAAACGTTCTCGCAGGGGGGACTCGATGGGCGATGGGGGGATACAGCCCTGGCCTGAGGCGGCTTTCTCTTAAAGCCTTAGGCGTCACGTTCGTCATTCTTGTCGGACTGCATGGCACCGGCCCCCGGGCCGAGACCGCCTTGGCGTTCTCGGAACCGGGGCAGGAGGACCAGCAGGAGCCGGCCGCGCCTCAGGACTGGCCGGCCGATGAAGTCAATGCGCTGAGCGATGCCGAGTACCTGGAGTACTCGCCCTCGGTGAACGACTTCGGGGGCACCGGCCTGATGCAGATGCCGAACGCCCGCTTCCATCCGGAAGGCGAGATGCACCTGGGCGTCTCCTACGTCGATCCCTACACCCGCGGCTTCTTCACCCTTCAGCTCTTCGACTGGCTGGAAGGGACCTTCCGCTATACGGACGTCAGCAACCGCCTCTACAGCAACAACCAGGACTTCAGCGGCGATCAGACCTACAAGGACCGCAGCATCGACCTCAAGATCCTGATGCTGGAGGAGACCCAGCACTTTCCGCAGATCGCGGTCGGCCTGCGCGACATCGGCGGCACCGATCTCTTCGGCAGCGAGTTCCTGGTCGCCAGCCGCCGCTACTACAACTGGGACTTCACTCTGGGCGTCGCCTGGGGCAACGCCGGCAGCCGCGGCCATGTCGCCAATCCCTTCGGCTTCCTTTCGGACAGCGCCAAGGAGCGGGGCGAGTCCGGCGGCGCCGGCGGCCTGGGCTTCGACTTCTTCCGTGGCGAGGAGATCGCCTTCTTCGGCGGTATCGAGTACCTCGCGCCCATCGACGGCCTCAGGTTCAAGCTCGAGTACGACGGCAACAGCTACCAGGACGAGCCGCTCGGCAACACCTTCGACGTCGACTTTCCGCTCAACGTCGCCATGGAGTACGACGTCTTCCCCTGGTGGCGGCTCTCCGCCGGCCTGGAGCGCGGCAACCAGTTCATGCTGCGGACCAGCCTCAGCGCCAACTTCATGAAAGACAAGGGATTCCCCAAGCTCGACGTGCCGGCGCCGAAGGTCCAGCCGCGGCAGGACCCGACCTACGGCATGGACGGTCCCGTCGCGGGACAGCCGATCGCCGCCCAGCAGGCGATCCTGACGCTGCCCGAGGCCATGGACCGCACGCTGACCGTGGAGCGTCTCTTCAAGGACTTCGAGAAGCTCGGCGTGACCGTGTCGGACATCGAGTACGAGGACGCGGACGCGATCCTCCGGGTGCCGATCGAATCACCCAGGCCCAGCGCCTCGGCGCTGGCGACGGCGGCCCTGCAGGTCGCCCGGGCGGAGCTGAACGGGCCGGTCGACCGGGTCCGGATCGTGGCGACCCGGCAGGACGAGGACTACTGGGAGATCGTCCTGGAGAAGCAGGACCTCCTACGCTCGGTCAGCCTGACCGGCAGCCCTATCGCCCTGGTCGAGCCGCCGGATCCGAAATGGCTGGGCCTCTTTCCCGAGCCGGACCCGACCACCGAAGCCTTTTTCGAGGACGCCGAGCCCGCCGATCCCAGGGACCAGCTCCGCCGCGTGGCCGAGCAGGTCTTCGCGGAACTGGAGCGGCAGGGCTTCCAGGGCGAGCGCTTCGACATGCAGGGCGGTCGGGCGACAGTGCATTTCTCCCAGGACCGCTACCGCAACCCGGCCCGGGCCGTGGGGCGCGGCGCGCGGGCGGTGGCGGCCCACGTGCCGCGGCACATCGAGGAGATCAGCGTGGTCCTGACCGAGATCGGAGTGCCGGTCAGCAAGACCACGATCATGCGCCGGGACCTGGAGAACGCCCTTCAAAGCGCGGGCAGCACCGAGGAGATCTGGCAGAACGCCCTGCTCGAGGCGCCCTCGCTGGAAGACTCCGAGCAGGGGGTGGAGAACGAAGGCCTCTATCCGCAGTTCACCTGGTCGCTGATGCCGAAGATGCGGCAGCAGGTCGGCGGGCCGGACGACTTCTTCTTCTTCCAGTTCTACGGCCGGGCCTCGGCGCAGGTCCAGCTCAGCCAGGGCCTCTCGATCAGCGGCGCGCTCGGCAAGAACATCTACAACAACTTCGACGGCCTCGACCTCGAGTCCGACAGCCGCCTGCCGCGGGTGCGCAGCGACATCGCCCGCTACCTGAAGGAGGGCGACTTCTGGATCGACGACCTGCACCTCGACTACGTCACCAAGCTGGCGCCCGAGGTCTATGGCCGCGCCTCGGTCGGTATCTTCGAGCTGATGTTCGCCGGGATCGGCGGCGAGGTGCTCTACCGGCCCCAGGGCAAGCGCTGGGCGGTCGGTCTCGACGTGAACTATGTCAGGCAGCGGGACTTCGACGGCCTTCTCGGACTGCAGGACTACGACGTGGTGACCGGCCACGTCAGCTACTACCACCGGCTGCCCTGGTACGAGATCCTGGCCACCGTGCGCGCCGGGCGCTACCTGGCCAAGGACTGGGGCGCGACCCTGGAGCTTTCCAGGACCTTCGACAACGGCGTCACCTTCGGGGTCTTCGCGACCAAGACCGACGTTTCCCCGCAGGACTTCGGCGAGGGCCAATTCGACAAGGGCTTCTTCGTGTCCATCCCCCTCGACCTCTTCTTCACCCGGCACAGCCGCCGGCAGGTCGGCCTGACCTACCGCCCCGTGACCCGCGACGGCGGCCAGCGTCTCGCCGTGCCGAAGCCGCTCTACGGCCTCAGCGAGCCCAGCGGCGAGCGCGAGATCCTGCGCGGCTGGAACGAGCTGCTGGAATAGGCACGGCAGCGGAGGCCGGAGGGCAAGAATTGGCAAGAGCGTCCCGCTGCGAGCTGGCATAATCCCTTCGACGGGCTAAGCCTTCTCGACCGGATACACCCCATGTTCACGCACTTCACCCTGGGAACCAACGACCGCCCGCGGGCCGAGGCCTTCTACGCGGCGACCCTGCCGCCGCTGGGCCTCCGGCTGGTCAAGTCGGTCGACGACTTCTTCGCCTACGGCCCCGACCAGCAGTCGCCGCCGTGGCTGGTCATCTCTTCGCCCTTCGACGGCTTGCCCGCGACCTGGAGCAACGGCTTCCACATCGCGCTGCGGGCGAGGGACGAGGCGGCGGTGCGCAGCTTCCACGCGGCCGCGCTGACGGCGGGTGGCCGCGACGAGGGCGCGCCGGGGCTGCGGCCCCACTATGCCGCGGACTACTATGCGGCCTACGTCCGCGATCCGGACGGCAACAAGCTGCAGGCGGTTCACTACCGGGACGGCCGGGAGGCCGGCCCCTGCGGCGACGTGATCTCGCATATCACCCTCGGCAGCAACGACCTTGAGCGCTCCAGGGGCTTCTATGAAGGCCTGCTCGGCGTCCTGGGGATCGAGCGGCTACCCCGCGAGGAGACCCCGGGGGAGGACGTCGCCTTCGGCCTCGCCGGCACCCGGCTGCCGATCGTCTTCGTCCAGAAGCCCTTCGACGGCCGCCCGGCGACCTGGGGCAACGGCGCGCATGTCTCCTTCGACGCCCCGAGCCGCACCGCCGTCGGGGCCTTCCACGAGGCGGCCCTGTCCCTGGGCGGCAGCGACGAGGGTGCGCCGGGCCTGCGGCCGAGGTACCACGCCGACTACTACGCGGCCTATGTCCGCGATCCGGATGGCAACAAGCTGCAGGCCTATTGCCGCAAACCCGGGTAGCCGCACCTTTCAAGCCCCGGCTTTCAAGAGCTTGCCCTCGCGGACCTCAGCGGGGTGCCCGAGCCTTCCCTTAACGCTCTGAAACAAAGGCAAGTCTTGGTGCTCCCTGATTGCGCGCTCCGGCCGCAAGCGGAGAACCCGGCAACTAGGACTATCCCTCATCCGTTTAGGGCTTGCGCCGTCGCGCTCCGACCCCCACGTTCGCCGAGGATGTCCTCGGTCCGGAGGGGAGTATGGACGCCTCGCAACGGCCCCGTTTCGCCATCTACTTCGCGCCCGCGGAGCAGGAGGCGCTTTGGGGCCTGGGCGCGGCGTGGCTGGGCCGGGACGCCCGCAGCGGCTATGCCGTCGAGCGTCCGGAGCTGTCCGGACTCACCCCCGAGCGCCTGGCGGCCCTGACCGAAGGCCCCGGCTTCTATGGCTTCCACGCGACCCTCATGGCGCCCTTCTTTCTCAGGAAGGGACTGTCCCTGACGGTCCTGGAAGAGCGCTGCGGCCGCCTCGCCACGGAGATCGAGGCGGTGCCGGCCGTCAAGCTCGTGGTCTCGGAACTCGACGGCTTCCTGGCCCTGATGACGGCCGACCGCTCCGTCGAGCTGCACAGCCTGGCCGCCGCCTGCGTCGAGTCCCTGGACGACCTGCGCGAGCCGCTGACCCCCGAGCAGCGCAAGCGGCAACAGGCCGCGGGCCTCACCGAGGTCCAGGCCGCGCTGCTGGACCGCTGGGGCTACCCCTACGTCATGGAGGAGTTCCGCTTCCACATGACCCTGACCTCGCGGCTCGCCGAGCCCGAGCGCAGCGAGGTCGCGGCCCTGGCCCGCGATCACTTCGGGCCGGTCCTGGACGCCGCGGTGATCGTGGACGGCCTGTCGCTCTTCGCGCAGCCGGAAGGCCGCGCGCCTTTCCGCGAGATCGGCCGCTACGCCCTGGCCCAGGGCTGAGGGGCCCGGCGCACCAGAATCCGACGATTTTTGGCATGCGCCCGTCTTTGTCATCCCCCTGTCACGGCTCTTTGCTTTGATGCCGGAAACCCCTTAGAAAAAGCCTGTCGACTGGATTCGGGCCGACGAGGGCTTGGCCCACCATGCTCCGGGACCGGAGGGGGTGATGCAGGAAACGAAGGGCAGGGACATGGATCCGGTCGATCACCTGATGCAGATCTTCGCCACCGCGGGGGCCGCGCGCTACGGCGGGGAGCCGGTTTCGCAACTCGACCACGCACTGCAGTGCGCCGTCTGGGCCCGGGGCGCGGACGCCGATGACGGCTTGGTGGCGGCGGCGCTGCTGCACGACATCGGCCATCTGACCTATCGAGAGCCGGAAGAAGCCATGGCCGAGGCCGTGGACGACCTGCACGAGAACCGCGGCGCCCACCTGCTCGCCGAGTGGTTCCCGCCCGAGGTCACCGAACCCGTGCGTCTGCACGTGGCGGCAAAGCGCTACCTCTGCGTCGAGGATCCGGGCTACTTCGACCGGCTTTCGGAAGGATCCAAGCGAAGCCTGGAACTGCAGGGCGGCGCCTTCAGCGAGCGCGAGGCGGCCTCCTTCATCGTCCAGCCCTTCGCGGAGGCGGCGGTGCGCCTGCGCCGCTGGGACGAGGCCGCCAAGATACCGGGCGCCAGGACTCCGGACCTGGAGAGCTTTCGGCCGCTGCTGGCATCCGTCATGGTCGGAGGCGGCAACGGCCGCTGATCCTGCCCGGCGCCGGAGCAGCCCGGGCCAAATACGATCATACGTGTATATAACCAAGCAGATACATCTTGAGGCGCTATTAAGGACGCGCCCTAAGCCACTGCTTGACAACAAGATTTCTTACTGCAATTATGACGAGAGCAACCGGGGGTAGCGGTCCCGGGTTGCTTTGGCTGGCTGGCAGGGACGAAGACGATGCGGCTCGTCTTCGCAATATGGGGTGCGAACGCCTAGACTTCTTATCATTGACGACATGCCCGTGTTCTCCGCCTACGTCCGTGACGTAGCGGCCGGACTCGACTTCGACGTCCGGGTTGCACGGCATGCCGAAGACTTTCGGGCCCTGCATCGGGACTTTCTTCCCGACGTGGTCAGCCTGGACATGGTCATGCCCCAAGGCGACGGCCTGCAGCTTCTCAATTGGCTCTGCGATCAGGAGTCGCGCGCCTGCGTGCTGATCCTGAGCGGCTACGGCTCGAGCTTCATCGATGCCGCGAAGCGCCTCGCGCAGGCCAAGGGCCACCGTCGGGTCGAGGCCCTGCGCAAGCCGATCGACGTGACCGCCTTGCAGTCGGCCTTGATGTCCCTGGCGGCCTGATCTCCGGATCAGGGACGCCTTCCGACGCCAAATCTTCATCGAAGCGGCACTCGCGGTTTTTCGCCAGGCCTGCAAAAAGGTACAATGGAACCGCGAATCGCGAGCCATGTGGCCGGGGAAGGGGGGCTTCCCATCGGCCTTTGACCGCGCAGGACCTCCGTGTCCCTGCGGTCCTGCGCGACCGGAGAGTAGCTTCGCGAGACGGCGCCCCGGACTTTGGGCGGCCGGAGTCCGGGCCCTGGAGCCTGATCGCCTCACAGCGAGACGCTGTCAGGCGCGAGTCTTGAACTTGGGAGCGAGGGATCGCACCCCAGCGCCGGTGGCGCCCGGACTCGGAGATGCCCGGAGGCGAAGATGGACGAAGTCGCGAATTGGGGAGATCTGATCGCCGCCCTGCAGGAGGCCGAGACGGGCGACCGCAAGCTGGACGCCATGGTCGCCTATCACTGCGGCGCCGTCGGACGGGATGCGCACCAGATGGTGCGTCTCCTGATCGATGAAGGCTCTTCCTGGGATCTGGTCTTCGAGCTGATGGAGGGCGAGATCCCGGCCTTTACGACCTCGCTCGACGCCGCGGTGCCCGGCGAGAACATCGTTTGCGCCATCTACTCGACCAAGTACCAGCGCTGGGCGGCGGTGCACCGCGGCCAGGACGGCGGCGAGGTCCTGGCCTGGGCGGCCGACGAGGTGCTTGCGCGGCGGGTCGCCGGGCTGCAGGCCATCCGCGGCCATGCGGTCGCGGAGCGGCAGCGGCCGGAGGAGCTTCCGGGGCCGGACTTCCAGCCACAGCCGGGGGCGCAGCGGCGCCCCGAGTTCCATCTACCGGAGCTTGGCGAGGCCGAAGACGAGGATTGGAAGATCCTCTTCTAGGCCCTGCGGCCGGGGATCGCGACAGGGGGCGCGTGGCGAAGGTGGACGGATCGGTTCTGATACCGGACGAGGACGGCCGGCGGCCCTACGCTCTGGTCCTGGGCAACGAGAAGGGCGGCTCTGGCAAGTCGACCACGGCGATGCACGTGATCGTGGGCCTGCTGCGCCTGGGCTATCGCGTGGGCAGCATCGACCTGGACGCGCGCCAGGGCAGCCTGTCGCGCTACCTGGAGCACCGCCAGCGTCATGTCGAGGAGGCCGGGGCCGACCTGCCCCTGCCGGACCACCATCGCGTCTTCGGCAGCGGCGAGACCGGCCGCCGCAAAGCCGAGGCCGAGGAGCGCGAAAGCCTCCAGGCCGCCTTCGCCGCGCTTTCGGGCTGCGACTTCATGGTCATCGATACCCCGGGCAGCGACAGCTACCTGTCGCGGCTCGGCCACCTGAACGCCGACACCCTGATCACGCCGCTGAACGATTCCTTTCTCGATCTCGACGTGATCGCCGAGATCGACCGGGCGCGCCGCGAGGTCCTGGGCCCCAGCCTCTACAGCCGGATGGTCTGGGAGCAGAACAACCAACGGGTGGTCGCCGGCCGCAAGCCGATCGACTGGGTGGTCATGCGCAACCGCTTGAGCCACATCGAGCCGCGCAACAAGCGCGAGATCGGGGCCCTGCTGGAGAAGCTGGGCCTGCGCATCGGCTTCCGCCCGGCGCCGGGCTTCGGCGAACGGGTGATCTACCGGGAGCTCTTCCTGAAGGGCATGACGGTGCTCGACCTGCCGCTGGGCGAGGGCGTGCCGTCGGTCAGCAGCCACCTGGCGGCACGGCGAGAGGTCGGTGGTCTGCTGCGCAGCATCGGCCTGCTGCAAGACCAGCCCGCCTGAAGCCCGAGCCGAGCTCCGCTACACCCGGGTCCCTGAGCCTGGTGCGGTTGGTGTCATATCAAGAGTGGTTGCGGGAGACCCGGGTCTGCGGCGGCGTCTCGTCGATCTCCGGCTGCTTGACGACCAGGCACTCCTGTTTCTGCCGACGGAAGGCGGCGCAGAAACGGCGGGCGGCCACCAGGGTCTCGAAGCTCCCGGTGCGGACCCGGAACACGGCTCCACGTCCGGCCAGATCGGCTTCCTGGACCGTCAGGTCCTGGCGTCCCAGAAGATCGGGATGCGCCTTGCGCAGCTTTTCCCACTCTGACGCAGCGCCTTCGGCGCTTTGCGCTGAGGCCAATTGAACCACGTAGGAGGGGGTATCGTCTTGGAGGGCGGCGGCGGTGTCGGCCGCCGGTTTCTTCGGCGGCAGGGGGGCTTCGGCGAGGGCCTGCGCGGGCTTGGAGCCTGGCTCCGGCGCCGGCAGGCGGCTTTCCTTGTCCAGGGCCGGCAAATCGCCGGCCTCACCTCCCGATGCGCCCGCCGCGGGCCCATCGCTCTCCGTTGCCGCGGGATCCGGCAGGGTCACGGATCCCTCCACGGCCTTCACGACCAGCCCGAACTCGTGCGGGCCCTCGGCCAGGGGCTCTTCCGGCAGCAGCACCCACTGGCCGAAGGAATCGGCCTGGGCCACGCCGATCGGCGCGCCGTTGTGCAGCACGATCAGTTCGGCGCCGGGCGCCGCCATGCCGGCGATGATGGCCGAGCCGTCCTCCTCGACGCGGACCACGTCGACTCTCGGCGCCTCGGCCTCGACCGGCTCCGGCGTCCCGGCGCCCTCCAGGGCCTTGAGGGCGTTCTGGGCGGGCGCGGGGCTATCCTGCCCGGCGTCGGCGGCCGGGGCCGATGCCTCGGCCGTCGGCGGCTCGGCCTGCGCGCCGCCGGAAGCGGTCGCCCCTTCCGGGGCCGGCGCGAGCTGGGGCGTTGCCGCGTACCATCCGGCCAGGAGGCCCAGGGCCAGGAGCAGGACCGCAGCGGCCGTCCTGGTCCCGGTGGTCCAGGTCGCGGGCTTCCAGAGCACGGCCTGCTCCGGCGGCGGCGCCTCCGCCCTGACGGCGGCGGCTGCAGCCGAGCCTGCCTCGGTCTCGGGTTCGCCGATCCCGACCTCGGCCTCCTCGGGCGTCTCGGTGGAGGGGGCCGGGTCACCCTTCGGCGTTTCGCTCTCCGTCGTCTCGGCGGGCGGCGGCGCTCGGTCTTCGGCGCCACGGAGGATCTCGTCGAAGTCCTCGGAGACTTCGTCCAGCAGGCGGAGCTTCAGGACGCTGGCGGCCGGCGCGGCCTCGGCCGCCGTGCGGCCCTTGGCCTCGGTCTTGGCGTCCTTCGTCTCGTCGCCCGCTTCATCGGCGGTCTCGCCGCCCTCCGGGATGTCGTCGTCATGGCCCTTGGCCAGAGCGCCCTCGCGGGGGGCCTCGGGATCGTCGCGCGTCGGCTCTGCCTCCGCCGTCTCCAGGGCGACGACCTCCGCCTGGTCCTTGCGCGCAGGACCGGCCGGTGTTGCGCCGCCCTTGCGGGCGAAGAGGTCATCCGGGAAGAGCTCGAGGTTCTGTGAGGTCATCTCTTGGCGGTCCCCGGGGCTATTCGGCGGCAAAGATCGCCGTGGACTGGTTGCGCGCGGGCAGGTGCGGGAGCTCGAGCTTCGGCGGGGGACCGTAGAGGCGCTTCGCCAGGTAATCCCAGAGCTCGACGATCTCTGCCGCAGCCCGCTGGGCACCGGGCAGCTCCATGACCGTCCGCCCGTCGACCATGCTGGCCGCGAAGTCGACCCGCTGGTGCACGATCGAGGGGGCAAGCGGGCCGTACTGCGACAGCACCTGGATCGCCTCGTTGGTGATCTTGGCCCGGGGCGCGGCGCCGTTGAGGGCGAAGACCAGGGGCTTGCCCAGGTGCTCGACCAGCTTGACCGTGGCCCCGATCGAACGCAGGTCGTGGGGGCTGGGCCGGCTTGGAATCAGCACCAGGTCGGCGCAATGGATGACCTTGCCGACCGAGGCGTCGAGCGACGGCGGCGTGTCGATGAACAGCAGCCTGACCTGGCGCTCTCGCAGCCGCGCGACGGTCTCCGCCAGTTCCTCCAGGCTGGTCTGGACGTAGTAGGGCGTCTCCCGCGTCCTCAGGTTCCACCACTTTGCCAGGCTGCCCTGTGGATCGACGTCGATCAGAACGACCGGCCCGGCGCCGGCAATATCGGCCTGCACGGCCAGGTGCCCTGCGAGCGTGGTCTTGCCAGAGCCGCCCTTGCGGGAGGCAATCGCCACGACCTTCATCGCCAAGTTCTCCCACTCCTCAGGCTGCCTTTTTCGTCCGGGCGGTTCGTGGTCTTGCCCGCAGCCTGACACAGAAATACCAGATATATGCTCCCGCGCGGAGCACCCTACTATATCAAGTGGCAGAGCAAAAGGCCGTCTGGGTTAATTTTTGCAACCCTCGGGGGACTCCAATGAAAAGTCGATTGATTTCTTAAGATTGCAGCGCTTTGTCGCCGCGAAATCTCAAGACAACTTGAGCGCTCCTCTGTCGGTGGCGGCCATTCCTGAGGGATACCACTGCGTCCCGGCCGCGCCGCGGCGCCGGTGCCCGCGGCACCATCTCCCGTCCGGGACGTGCCGCTCGCCCGGCGTCTTGCCTGCACGCGACAGCAGGGCAGCGGACCGGACCTTTCAGCGAAGCGCTAGGGAGTGCCTTGGGATTAGAGACCTGTCTCGGGATTCGGAGGCGAGCTTGATGCTCCAGAAGGGGCGGCGGACCCGAGTCGGGCCCCGGACTGGCTGCTACCAGTCGATCCAGTCGACGGTCTGAAGAGCGCTGTCGGCGCCGCCCGGCTCGATGACGTCTTGAGGACGTGGCGAGGCCTTGAGGCCTCCGCGGCCGAGCGATTCGGCGTCGGCGGCCAGGATCTCCTGGGCCCAGGACGCGGTGGCTTCGGAGATCGTCTCCGGTGCCGCATCGACGGTTTCCGCCCAGCCGCCCTCGCGGGGTGGCAGCAGGGCGCCGGCCTCGGTGATCACCAGAAGATCGTTGGCTTCGTCCAGGACCACCGTTCCGCTCTGCTGCTCAAGCCCGACGGGGGTCTCGGACGGCAGATCGCTCGCTGCGGGCCCGGCCGCCGGGCGCAGCGCCGCATCGCTGTCCGGGGTGCTGCCGGTATTCAGTTCCAGGGACGACAAGGTGTGGGCAGGCTGGGCCACCTGTGCCGCGTGAGGGCTTCCCAAGCCGTCAACTCCCGCGAATTTCTGGGACTCCTGTGCCAAGCGAACGTCTCTCCCTTGCAAGCCCTGGGGCCGAACCGAACCGCTCCGACCTTTGGTCGGTCACACCAAATGACCGATTCAAGATCTTCTGCATTATGGCCTAGGGCGATTTAATTATTTGCTTATGGCTGATTAATTACTTGCATTGGAATACTGCATATTTGCAGCGACTATTTGTATTTTGAGATGACTTCGAGATATCGGGGCGGCCTGCAGTCCTATCGGGCCTGCGGCTCTCCCGGGAAGGCGGTCGGAACGATCGGCGAGGGCGCGGCGGTGGTGACCCTCTCGGATCACCACTCGATTCGCTCGATCCCCTCGAAGCTCACTTCGCTGCCGTCCGCGAGAGTGATGGTGCCTGCGGCGTCCTCGGAAAGGTCGAGGAAGTCGGCGCCGCTGGACTCGACCGTGCCTTGGTCGATGACATAGGTCCAGCCGGCGCTGGGGGCGCCGCCCGAGGCGTTCTCGAGCTGGATGACGTCGGTCCAGCCGCCGCTTTGCCCACCGGAGACCGAGTCGTTGCCGTTGCCCTCGGCGAAGATAAAGAGGTCGTTGCCGCCCTCGCCATAGAGACGGTCGTTACCGGCGCCGCCGTCCAGGGTGTCGTCGCCGGCACCGCCGAAGATCGAGTCCACGCCGGCGCCGCCGTCGAGGGTGTCCTCGCCGGTGCCGCCCTGCAGCAGGTCGTTGTCGGCGCCGCCGTTCAGGATGTCGTCGCCATCGCCGCCGAGCAGGACATCGGCGCCGCTGCCGCCGTTCAGGACGTCGTCTCCGCTGCCGCCGAAGAGGGTGTCGGCGCCGCCGTTTCCGGACAGGGTGTCGCTACCGGCGCCGCCGTAGATGGTGTTGGCGCTGCCGTCGCCGTTGAGGGTGTCGTTCGACGCCAGGCCCAGGCCATCCAGGTTCTCGTCGTTGGAGACGATGTTGATCGTCAGCGTGTCGGTCACGCTGGCCGTGTCGCCGTTGGCGGCCTCCGTCGAGCTCGCGGTAACGCTGAGATCGACGTCGCCCGTGAAGCCCTCGGGGGTGTTCATGGTCAGGCCGGAAAGCTGGGCCGGCGTCACCTGGGCCACGCCGTCGACCACGGTGATGGCCGAGCCGCCGCTCTCAAGGGTGAAGCCCTCCGGGATGCCAGCGATCTCGATGGGATCAAGGCTCTCGGAGCCGTCGCTGTCGACGAGGGCGACGGAGATCAGGCTCGACAGGACGATGGGGTCGCCTGCGGCCGTGCCGCTGGACTCGGCGAGCCGGATATCGTCGACGAAGGCGCCCCGGCCCTGGGGGTGCACGGCGCCGACATCCTCGATGACCAGCCGCACGTCGCCGCCGGTGCCCAGGAAGCTGATCGAGTGCTCGGTCCAGGTCAGCTGGGAGGCCGTGTTGCCATCCCAGTCGACGGCCAGGGTCTTGAGCGTCGCCCCGGTGCCGACGTCGACCACCCGGACCTGGAAGTCCATGTAGGATTCGAAGCCCGGTCGCGGGGAGACCTGGAAGGAGAGTTCGTAGGGCGTGTCCGTCGTCGTCGAGATGGTCCGCTCGATGCTGCCGGCGTCGGGGAAGGTGCCGGAGCCCTCGTTGTTGATCTCGATGAACATGTCGCCGTCGAAGGCGCTGCCGGGCTGCTCGCTTTCGTGCCAGGTCTCGATCTGGTGCCCGCTGGAGGGGCTCCAGCCGTCGACCGTGCCGTTGATGAAGCTGCCCGCCGTGTCGCCGGTCTCGAAGGTCGACTGGAAGACCGAGTTGTCGGCGACCGCGTCCGTCACCGTCAGCGAGGGCGCGTCCGCGACGGCGTCGACGGAGATGCTCATGGTCGCTGGCGTGACGCTGAAGTGCCCGCCGTCGCTGACCCGGAAGGTGAAGCTCGGGTCCGCGTCGGAGTTGGCCGCCGGCTCGAAGGTCAGGTTGCCGGCGGTGATATCGGCGGCGGAGATCTGGTCGCCGGCGCTGACGGCGACCCCGTTCAGCAGCAGGCTGCCCTCCGAGGGCAGGGTCGTGATCTCGACCTCGACGATGCCGTCGCCCTCGGCGTCCGTGAAGGAGAAGTCCGAGAGGCCGAAGGTCACCGTCGTGTCCTCGTCGGTGGTCACGCTGCTGTTGCTGCTGACCGGCGGCTCGTTGATGAAGGAAACGGTGACGTCGATGGTCTCCACGGCGCTCGCGGTGTCGCTGCCGTCGGTCGCGGTGGCGGTCACGGTCAGCTGGAAGGTGCCGCCGAAGTCCTCGGGCGGGAACAGGGTCAGGCCCGGCAGGTCGGCCGGGTCGACCGTCCAGGACCCGTCGCCGTTGTCGGTTCCGGCGGAGAGGCTGGCGCCGGTCGGCACGCCGGAGATCACCACCGTGAGGCTCTCGGAGCCGTCGGTGTCGACCAGCGAGGAGGAGATGTTGAGCTCGACGAAGTCCGGGTCGATGGCGACGCTGTCGTTGATCGTCGTCGTGGTGTCCAGCGTCAGATCGACGTTGTCGAAGCGGATCTCGGTCAGTTCGTTGTTGTAGGTCTTGAGGTTGTTGTAGCCGCCCAGGGTCAGCGTATGGGTGCTGGGCGACAGTGATCCCAGGTCCAGGGTCACGGTCTGCCAGCCGGTGTCTCCGCCGCCCTCCACCTGGGCGATGTAGTCGTTGCCGCCCTGGCCGACCAGGGTGCCGTCGACGCCGACCAGGACCTGCGAGAACTCGCCGGGGTCGTATTGACTGGGCTGCTCCAGGCGGTAGCTGAAGGTCAGGGAGCCGGTCGAGGTCTCGGTTACCGTGAAGCTGGTGGAGAAGCCGCCCGACATGCCGTTGATGTCGGCGTTGTCGATGCCGCCCAGTTCGACCAGCAGGCCGCCGCCGCTTTGGCCTTCGCCGCCACCCCAGCTGCCGGTGGCGTAGGCGGGCTGGCTGGTGCCGCGGAAGGTGTCGTCGCTGTAGGTGAAGCTGCCGGCGCCGGAGCCGAAGCTCTCGTTGATCGGGTTTTCCTGGACCGGGGCGGTCGCGGAGATGTCGAGCGTGAAGTTGCTGTCGTCGCCGGCCGCCGGCTCTACGATCAGGTTGTCGAGCTGGCCGGACCCCAGGGTCCAGGTGCCGTCGCCGTTGTCGGTGCCCGCCGAGAGCGTCGCACCCGTCGGCACGTTGGATATGGTGACCACCAGGCCCGGGTTGCCGTCGAGGGCCAGGATCGAGGCCGGGAAGCTCACCTGGGCCGAGCCGTCTTCGGTGCCCGAGGCGGTGCTGGTGACGGTCAGGTTGGGGGTGTCGGCGACCGGGTCGACGGTGACGTCGATGGTCTGCGGTCCCGAGGTCTCGACCGTGCTGCCGTCGTTGGAGGACGCGGTTACGGTCAGCTGGAAGTCGGCGTCGCTGTGCTGCGGCGGGGTGATGGTCAGGCCGCTGGTCTCGGCCGGGGTCAAGGTCCAGGTGCCGTCGCCGTTGTCGGTGCCGGCCGAGAGGCTGGCGCCGCTCGGCACGCCGGAAACCAGCACCGACTGCGTCGCCCCCGGCTCGAGGTTCCCGAGCGTGATGCTGAGCGGGATCGCCGTATCCTCGTCGCCCGTGACGTCCACGGTGGCCAGCGTCGGCGCCTCGTTAACGTCGCTGACGGCGATGGTGAAGGTCTCGGCATAGGTGTTGCCGGCGCCGTCTGTGACCTGGACGGTGACGTCGTGGGAGCCCGCGGCCTCGTGGTCCAGGAGGCTGCCGTCGGCGACGGTGATCTCGCCCGTGCTGCTGTTGATTGCGAACCTGCCGCCGGCGTCGTCGGTGAGGGTGTAGCTGGCGCTGTCGCCGGCATCTGGGTCTGTGACGGAGACCGAGCCGACGCTGGTGCCGTTTGTGCTGTTCTCGGCGACGGAGTTGCCGGCCAGGTTCAGGTCTGTCGGGGCCTCGTTGACGTCGCTGACGGTGATGGTGAAGGTCTCGGCATAGGTATTGCCGGCACCGTCTGTGACCTGGACCGTGACGTCGTGGGAGCCCGCGGCCTCG
>JANQGU010000154.1 GCA_028282935.1 Kiloniellales bacterium | reverse complement strand
CGTCGCGCCGAGGCAGAGGGTCAGAAGGAGGGCGCCGGTCGTCTTGGATAGGCCAGCCATATTGGGTAGGCCAGCCTTCTTGGATAGGGAGGTCATGGTCTCGATCTCCAGTGTGATGCTGCTTCGGGGTCAAGCTACCGAAGGAAACACCGGACCCGGCCATGGCCTGCCGTGACAAAACCAGGGCCGTGAAAAGCTGCGGTTCCCGCCTTGGCCCGTTCAGCCGCTGCCAGCCTTCTTCTTGTAGTCCTCGATGGCGTCCTTGAGCTTGTCGTACTGCTCGCAGCCGAAGAAGCAGGCGCCGTCCAGGACCTCGAGCCGCTGCTCGGCCTTGCCGAGGTCGCCGACCTGCAGCCAGAGCTCGCCCAGGTATTCGTTGGCGCCGAGGTGATCGGGATCGAGCGCCAGCGCTTTCTGATAGAAGCCGATGGCCTCGTCCATCTTGCCGAGCTGGCGGTGGCTGTAGCCGAGGAAGTTGTAGGCGTCGGCGTTCTCGGGCTCCGAGGCCACGACCTTCCGCAGCAGCGGGATCGCCGCCTGGTAGTTCTTCTTGTCGACCTCCTTGACCGCTGCCGTGTAGTCGGGGTTGTCGGAGGAGCCATCGCCGATGCGGGAGTTGAAAACGCGATCGGCCAGCGCGGGCGTCGCGCCGAGGCAGAGAGCCAGAAGGAGGGCACCGGTCGTCTTGGCAAGGGCGGGCATGGTCGCCATCTCCAGTGTCATGCTGCGGGGTGAAGCTACCCGGGGAAACACCCGCAGCGGCCATCGCTTGCCGTGACAAAACCGGGGCAGGATGCCGCAGGCGCCGCATTGGGAGGAGGGTGGTGATGGAGGTCGATTTCGGCAAGACCGCGGAGGACTACAGCCGGCATCGGGCGGGCTTTCCCGATCAGCTCTTCGAGCGGCTGTCCGCTTTCGGGATCGGCGGCCCGGGCCAGCGGATCCTCGACCTCGGCACCGGGACCGGAGCCCTGGCCCGCGGCTTCGCGCGCCGCGGCGCCGAGGTGACGGCCCTGGACATCGCCCCGGAGATGCTCTCCGCCGCCGCCGCGCTCGCCGCGGCGGAGGGGCTGGAGGTGGACTTCCGCGAGGGCGGGGCCGAGGCGACCGGCCTGCCCGAGGGCGCCTTCGACGTCGTGACCGCCGGCCAGTGCTGGCACTGGTTCGACTCCGCGGCCGCCGCGGCCGAGGCCCGGCGCCTGCTGCGGCCGGAGGGTCGGATCGCGATCTGCCACTTCGACTGGCTGCCCCTGCCGGGCAACGTCGTGGCGGCGAGCGAGGCGCTGATCCGCAGCCACAACCCGGCCTGGACCCTGGACGGCCGCGACGGCTTCCACGGTTTCCACGCGACCGCCCTCGCCGTCGCCGGCTTCCTCGATATCGAGAGCTTCAGCTTCGACCGCGGCGTGAGCTACAGCCACGAGGACTGGCGCGGCCGGATCCGGGCCAGCGCCGGGATCAGCGGGTCCCTGGCCCCGGCCGAGGTCGCGGCCTTCGACCTAGCGCACGCGGCGCTGCTCGCCGCCGAGTTCCCGGCCGACCCGCTGGTCGTGCCGCATCGCTGCTTCGCGCTGACCGCCCGGCGCGGCTAATGCCAAGGAGCAGATGAGAGGACTCGGAATGTGGTCGTCGAGGGCGTGCCGACCCCGCCCTTCGACAGGCTCAGGACGAGGTGAGAGAACGCCGCGCGAAGCGCCGCGCTACGCGCTGCTGAGCTTGTCGAAGCATGAGAAGGCCGAAGGCCTAGAAGCAGCAAGGCAACTTCTCATACGCTCGCTGGTACAAGTCTTCAGGCTGATGGCGCGCTGGCCTCGTCCTCCAGCTCTTCGGCGGAGCCCGCGTCGATCACCTTGAGGACGACTTCCGTGGGAAAGCCGCGGCGGGCCAGGGCGGCGAGGTCCCGCTCGCGCTGGGCCTCGCGCTGGGCCCCACCTTGGGATCCGACGCGGTAGGGCCCGAGGCGGCGCCGGCGGGCGTAGGCCAGGGCCGCCGCCAGCTCGGGATCGCCCGCCTCCTCGCGCAGGCCGGCCAGCGCGGCCGCGATCTCGGCCTCGCCCACGCCCTTCTGCAGGAGCTGCATCCGGATGCCGCGCAGCGACAGGCCGCGCCGGGACAGGCTCCGCGCCCGGGCCTCGGCATAGCGCCCGTCGTCCAGCAGGCCGCTGTCCAGGAAGCGGGCGATCAGGGCCTCGATGGCCGCGTGCCCCGCCACCGGGTCACTGTCGTGGAGCCGCGTGGAGCGGGCGACCTTGCGGCGCAGGACCTGGCGCAGGTTCTCCGCCGAGGTGGCGTAGCGGTCGAGATAGAACAGCGCCGCGCGCTCGAGATAGGCGGGCGTCGCCTTGCGCGGCAGCTTGCGCCGCCTGCCCGCCTTGCCGTCCTCCGGTCCTCGATCCGACTCCGCCATCGCCGCGCGAGCATGCCACGATCGCCTCGGGACCGACCAGCGCCTTGCCTTGCCCCTCCGTTCGGCCTATCTCAGCGGGCATGGAAATGCGCAGCTTCAGCGATCGCCCGCCGGCGCCCCGGGTGATCGGGGCGGTCAACTGGCGGGGCCTCTGGACACTCTACCTCAAGGAGGTCCGGCGCTTCCTCAACGTCTACACCCAGACCCTGATGGCGCCGATCGTCACCACCCTGCTGTTCCTGGCGATCTTCACCCTGGCCCTGGGCCGCGCCGTGCAGTCCGCGGGCGGTGTCGGCTATGCCGAGTTCCTGGCGCCCGGCCTGATCATGATGGCGATCATGCAGAACGCCTTCGCCAACACCTCCTCCTCGCTGGTCATCGCCAAGGTCCAGGGCAACATCGTCGACATGCTGATGCCGCCGCTCTCGGCCAGCGAGCTGGCCCTGGCCCACGCGGCCGGCGGGGTCACCCGCGGCGTGCTGGTCGGCCTGGCGGTCGGGCTCGCGATGTGGGCCTTCGTGCCGATGGGGCTGCACAGCCCCGGCCTGATCCTCTACTTCGCGGTCAGCGCCTCGCTGATGCTGGCCCTGCTGGGCATGATCGGCGGCATCTGGGCCGAGAAGTTCGACCACATCGCTGCGGTCACCAACTTCGTGATCACGCCGCTGTCCTTCCTCTCGGGCACCTTCTACTCGATCGAGCGCCTGCCCGACGGCTGGGAGGCGATCGCCCACTTCAATCCCTTCTTCTACCTGATCGACGGCTTCCGCTACGGCTTCATCGGCCACGCCGACGGCCTGCCGGGCATCGGCGCCGCGGTGGTCCTCGGCGTCAACCTGGCGCTCTGGCTGCTGGCCTACCGGATGATCGCCACCGGCTACCGGCTCAAGGCCTAGGATGCCGCCGCCCGCGACCCTGACGCCGCCCCGACGCTACGGCCGGGTCAACTGGCTGGGGCTCTGGTCGCACTATCGGCGCGGCATCCACCGCTTCCTCGACTTCGCCTGGGAATCGCTGGGCGGGCCCTGCGTCTTCACGCTGATGTTCCTGGCGGTCTTCGTGGTCGCCTTCGGCGCCGAGCGGGAGATCGCCCCGGGCGTCACCTACACCAGCTTCATCGCCCCCGGCCTGGTGATGTTCTCGCTCTGCTACACCGCCTTCGAGATGGCCGGCTTCTCGGTCCTGGACGACAAGAACAACCGGACCATCGAGGACCTGCTGGCCGCGCCCCTCTCGCCGCTGGAGGTCATGGCCGGCTACGTGCTCTCGGCCATGGCCTCGGCGATGATGAGCGGGACCCTGGTCGGCCTCGTGGTCGCGCTCTTCGTCGGCCTGCCGGTTCAGGCGCCGCTGACGATCCTGGGCTTCGCCCTGCTGGGCACGCTGCTCTTCGCCCTGCTCGGCACCCTGGTCGGGCTCTGGGCGGACAAGTGGGATCACTACAGCTTCGCCGACAGCTTCCTGATCCTGCCGTTGGGCCTGCTTTCGGGGACCTTCTTCCCGATCGCCAGCCTGCCCGAGCTCGGCCAGGCGCTGATCGCCTTCAATCCGGTGTTCTACGTCATCGACGGCTTCCGCGGCGCCTTCATCGGCTATGCCGAGACCGTCGCCTGGCAGGGCTTCCTGCTGGTCGCCCTGCTCGACCTGCTGCTCGCCTGCCTGGTCTGGCGGCTCTTCGCGCGGGGCTACAAGATCAAGGCTTAGCGCAGATCCCGATCAGACGCGTCCGCGTCTGGCCGGATTTAATGCCCTGGATCGGATCCTGGCCCGCACGCTTTTTTAAGCTTTGCCTGCTGGATTCTTCGCCATGACACAGCGCATCCAGTCGTACCTCCTTCGCTCTCTGGTCCTGGGGCTCTGGCTCCTGCTGCCCGGCACGGTCCTGGGCGGCGAGCTGCCCTATGGCCAGGGCCTGCTGTGGCAGGTCCAGGCGCCCAACGGGCGGACCAGCCACGTCCTCGGGACCTTTCACACCAGCGATCCGCGGATCCTGGCGCTGCCGGCGCCGGTCGCCCAGGCGCTCGACCGGGCCGAGGCCCTGGCGGTGGAGATCGTCCTGACGCCGCAAGACCAGCAGGCCATGGCCATGGCCGCGATGCTGACCGACGGCCGCAGCCTCGACCAGATCCTGGGGCCGAAACTCTTCGCCCGCAGCGCCTCGGTGGCCCGACCCTATGGCCTGGGTGCCGCGCAGCTGCGTCTCTTCAAGCCCTGGGGGCTGCTCTCGCTGTTCTCGCTGCCGCCGGAGGAGATGCAACGGCAGCAGCGCGGCGCCCGGGCGCTGGACTTCCGCCTTCAGGACCTGGCCAGGAGCAAGGGCAAGCAGGTGATGGCCCTGGAGACGATCGATGAGCAGATAGGCGTCTTCGACAGCCTTTCGGATGCGGAGCAGGTGTCGTTGCTGAGGTCGACCCTCAACGAGCTGGAGAAGAACCCGAAGATCTTCGAGAAGATGGTGAGGGACTACCTGGCCCGGGACCTGACGACGATCCACGCCATGATGACCGAGCTTTCCGACGACGTGGACCCGGCCTTCCAGGCCCGCTTCATCGAGCGGATCCTCGACAGCCGGAACCTCACCATGGTCCAGCGCGCCGAGGCGCTGTTGCGCCGGGGCAAGGCCTTGATCGCGGTCGGCGCGCTGCACCTGCCGGGCCCGCGGGGGATCCTGAGCCTCCTGGCCGAGCGCGGCTACGAGATCTCGCGGATCTACTGACCTCCGCCGCCTGTCCGGGAGGCCTACAGGCGGGGGCCTCAAGGAAAATTAAGCCGGATCTGGCACCTTCGAACCTTCCCCGGATCGAAGGAGTTCAGCCATGTCCACAGGACTTCTTTCCCGACGGCTTGGCCTGGCCCTGGCCCTCCTGCTCTCGTCGCTGGCGCCGGCCGGGGCGGCCGAGCCGATGCTGCACGGCCAGGGCATCTTCTGGCGCGTCGAGGGCAAGGGCGCGAAGCCCAGCCACCTCCTGGGCACCTTCCACACCGCGGACCAGCGCGTCCTCGACCTCACCGCGGAGATCGGCGACGCCCTGAAGGCGGCCAGCAGCGTGACCCTGGAGCGGGTCATGACCTACGAGGACGGCCTTCGGGTTCAGGACGCCATGGCGCTGACCGGCCGGCGGAACCTCCGGCAGATCCTCGGCAAGAAGCTCTTCAACGAGGTCGCCCTGGCCGCGCGGGCCTATCGGATAAGGCCCGCGGACCTGCTCGGCCTCAAGCCCTGGGCCATCTACATGCTGCTCGGCTCGCCCCCGGGCGAGGCGATCCGCCAAGGCATGGGGACGCCCTTCCTGGACTACATGCTGCAGCAGGCGGCCGAGCAGATGGGCAAGCCGGTCTACGGCCTGGAGCGGGTCGAGGAGGTTTTCGGCTTCTTCAACGACCTGACCCGGGCGCAGGAGATCGCCCTGGTCGAGTCGGCGCTGCGCTTCAACTATTACGTCGACAACCACTTCTACAAGGCGCTGCGCTACTACCTGCGCGCGGACATGGACGGCCTGATGGCCTACTTCGACCGCGAGTTCGACATGAAGGACGAGAGCCTGGCCGCCCTTTTCCAGGCCCGCTTCATCGACGAGCGCAACGCGGTCATGGTCCGCAACATGCAGAAGCAGCTCAGGACCGGGCGGGCCTTCGTCGCGGTCGGCGCCGCCCACCTGCCCGGGGAGAAGGGCGTCCTGCACCTGCTGGAGAAGCGCGGCTACAAGGTCACGCGGATCTACTGACCCAGCGAGCGCCCTCTGGTTGACGGCCCGGGGTGGGGCCGCCTAGTCTCGGCGGACTGGCTGCGGCCGTGAACCCACATCCGAGCGACCGGAAGGGAGACCAGGCGTGATCGACGCGCTGATGCCGACCTACGCCCGCGCCGAGCTTGCCTTCGAGCGCGGCGAGGGGCCCTACCTCTACACCGCCGAGGGTCGGCGATTCCTGGACTTCGCGTCGGGGATCGCGGTCAACGCGCTGGGCCACAGCCACCCGCACCTGGTCGAGGCGGTCGGCGCCCAGGCGCAGAAGCTCTGGCACGTCTCCAACCTCTACCGGATCCCGGAGGCCGAGCGCCTGGCGCAGCGCCTGGTCGAGGCGACCTTCGCCGACACCGTGTTCTTCACCAACTCCGGGGCGGAGGCCATCGAGTGCGGCGTCAAGCTGGTGCGCAAGTACCACGACGTGACCGGCCACCCCGAACGCTACCGCGTGATCACCTGCAGCGGCGCCTTCCACGGCCGCACCCTGACGACCATATCGGCCGCCGCCAATCCCAAGTACCTGGAGGGCTTCACGCCGGCGGTCGAAGGCTTCGACAACGTCGCCTTCGGCAACCTGAACGAGTTGCGCGCGGCGATCACGCCGGAGACCGGCGCGATCCTGGTGGAGCCGATCCAGGGCGAGGGCGGCATCCGGCCGGCCGACCTGGACTATCTGCGCGCCCTGCGCCAGGTCTGCGACGAGTTCGGCCTGCTGCTGTTCCTCGACGAGGTCCAGTGCGGCGTCGGCCGGACCGGCCGCTTCTTCGCCCACGAATGGGCGGAGATCCGCCCCGACGTCATGGCGGTGGCCAAGGGCCTGGGCGGCGGCTTCCCGGTCGGCGCCTGCCTAGCGACCGAGGCGGCGGCGGCCGGCATGACCGCGGGCTCCCACGGCTCGACCTTCGGCGGCAATCCGCTGGCTATGGCGGTCGGCAACGCCGTGCTCGACGTGGTGCTGGCGGAGGGCTTCCTGGAGCGGGTCGAGACCCTGGCCGCCGAGCTGCGCGCGGGCCTGGAGGGCCTGGTCCAGCGCCACCCTGGGGTCCTGGCCGAGGTGCGCGGCGCCGGGCTGATGCTCGGCCTGCGTTGCACGGTGCCTAACGGCGAGGTGGTGGCCCGGCTGCGCGAAGGCGGCCTGCTCACCGTGCCGGCGGCCGACAACGTCGTGCGTATCCTGCCGCCCCTGATCATCGAGGCGCAGCAGGTCGAGGAGGCCCTGGGCATCCTGGAGCGGACCTGCGCGGGCTGGCCCAAGGCCGCCTGAGCCGCGGGCGGCGAGGCGCCGCCGACGAGAACTTGCGAGTGCGGAGATCCTGAACGTGGACAGCAAAGCCCCTTTCGGCGGGCCCGACGGCATGGCCGACGGCGTGGAGCCCTTCCTGGTCGAGGCCTGCGGCCTGCGCGGGCGCCTGCTGCGCCTCGGGCCCCTGGTCGAGACCGTGCTCTCCCGGCACGCCTATCCGGAGGTCGTGGCCGGGCGGCTGGGCGAGCTGCTGGCCCTGGCCGGCCTGCTGTCCTCCATGCTCAAGTACGAAGGCGTCTTCTCGCTGCAGACCCGCGGCGAGGGGCCGATCTCCATGATGGTCAGCGACGTGACCGCCGCCGGCGAGCTGCGCGGCTTCGCGCAGTTCGACGCGGAACGGCTGGCGGCGCTGCTCCAGCGCGCCGGCCCCGGCACGCCGAGCCTGCCGCACCTCCTGGGCAAGGGCTACCTGGCCTTCACCGTGGACCAGGGCGTGCACAGCGAGCGCTACCAGGGCATCGTCGAGCTGAACGGCGCCACCCTGACCGACTGCGTGCACCACTACTTCGGGCAGTCCGAGCAGCTGGCCACCGTGGTCAAGCTGGCGGCGGCCCGGGTCGCGGGCCAGTGGCGGGCCGGTGCGATCATGCTGCAGCGCATGCCGCGCGAGGAGGCCCAGGCCCAGAACCTGACCGAGGAGGAGGCCGAGGAAGGCTGGCGGCGCGGCTGCGCCTTCCTGGCGAGCTGCACCGACGCGGAGCTGCTGGATCCGAAGCTGGCCCCCAACGAGCTGCTCTACCGGCTGTTCCACGAGGACGGCGTGCGGGTCTTCGAGCCCCGGCCCCTGACCCTGGGCTGCCGCTGCTCGCGCGAGCGGGTCGCCCGGATCCTGGCCTCGATCCCGCCGGCCTCGCTGGAGGAGTACAAGGTCGACGACGCCGTGGTCATGACCTGCCAGTTCTGCAACATCGACTACCGCTTCGACGAAGCCGAGCTGGCCGAGATCCTGGCACCTTGATCCCTGCGCCGCCGCGGCGTAAAGACGGGGGCAGCATTTCAACCCAGCCTGGCTAAGGACCCGGACATGCTTAGGTTTCCCGGCCTCAAGGCCGTTCTCCTGCTCGTCGCCGCCCCGCTCGCCCTCGCCGGTTGCGAGCTCACGCCGGACCGCAACGTCTTTCCGGAGCTGACCTACCAGCACCTCGACCCGATCCGGCTCGACGTCCGCGACATCGTGGTCGAGCAGGCCTACAAGCCGCCGCTTGCCGAGCCGAACGTCGACCACGACTTTCCGATCCGGCCGATGGACGCCGCGGCGCGCTGGGCCCAGGACCGCCTGGTCGCGGCCGGCGCGACCCGGACCGCGACCTTCGTGATCCGCGACGCCGCCGTGGTCGAGGTGCCCCTGGAGCAGTCCGCGGGCGTGACCGGCGCGCTCACCACCGAGCAGTCCGAGCGCTACGACGCCCACCTCGAGGTCCAGATCGTGATCAAGGACGATCGCGGCTGGGAGGAGGTCAACCTGGTGACCGAGGTGACCCGGACCATGACCGTGCCCGAGGACCTGACCCTGAACGAGCGGGAGAAGGCCTGGTACGGCCTGACCGAGAAGCTGATGGCCGACATGGACCAGCGGCTTTCCGAGGGCATCGAGGGCAACTTCCAGCGCTATCGGGTCCGCTGACCGCGGCCTCGCTCCGGCCGGGGCCGGCCGGGGCCGACCGGGGCTATTCCCGCCAGAAGGCCCGGGTCACCAGCACCAGCACGGTGAAGAGCTCGAGCCGGCCGAGCAGCATGCCGGCCGAGAGCAGCCACTTGGCGGCGTCGGGCAGGGGCGCGAAGTTGCCGGCCGGCCCGATGATGTCGCCCAGGCCGGGGCCGACGTTGGAGATCGCGGTCGCCGCCCCGGAGACGGCGGTGACGAAGTCGAGGCCGAGGAAGCCCAGGCCCAGGGCCAGCACCGCGAAGCTGGCGGCGTAGAGGAAGAAGAAGCTCATCACCGATTCGGCGACCCGCTCGGGGATCGGCCGCTTGTTGTAGTAGGCGATGAAGACGCCGTTGGGCTGCAGCAGCTTCCTGAGCTGCACCAGCGCCGTGGCGTGGACGACCTGGAAGCGGAAGATCTTGATCCCGCAGGTCGTCGAGCCGGCGCAGCCGCCGACGAACATCAGCACGAAGAGGATCGACATCGCGTAGCCGCCCCAGGCGCCGAAGTTGGTGGTCGAATAGCCGGTCCCGGTCATCACCGAGATGGTGTTGAAGGCGGCGTAGCGCAGCGCCGCGGTGGCGTCCTCCATCTGGCCGGTCCGGTAGAGCCAGAAGGCGACGCTGAGGATCCCGAAGGCCAGGATCATGAGCATCCATTGGACCTGGCTGTCCTTGAAGATGACCAGGGGCCGGCCCTGCGCGGCGCGCAGGTAGAGCACGAAGGGGATGCTGCCGAGGATCATGAAGAGGCAGACCGCCCAGTCGATGGCGGCGCTGTCGTAGTAGCCGATCGAGGCGTCCCGGGTCGAGTAGCCGCCGGTGGCGATCGAGGTCATGGCGTGGGCGACGGCGTCGAAGCCGGACATGCCCAGCATCCAGAGCACGATGGCGCCCAGGGCGGTGAGGGCGACGTAGACGAAGCCGATGCGGCCCGCGAGCTGCGCCGCGCGCGGCATGACCTTGTCGGTCTCGAAGGCCTCGACCCGGAAGAGCTGCATGCCGCCGACCTGCAGGATCGGCAGGATGGCGACCGCCATGACGATGATGCCGATGCCGCCCAGCCACTGCAGGATCGCCCGCCACAGCAGGATCCCCGGCGGCGCGTAGTCGAGCCCGATGATCACCGTCGAGCCGGTGGTCGTGACCCCCGACATGGATTCGAAGAAGGCGTCGGTGTAGCTGAGCTCGAGGCCCGAGAAGGCCAGGGGCAGCGCGGCGAAGGTCGCGATCACCAGCCAGGCCAGGTTGGTCATAAGGAAGGCCTGGCGCAGGCTGAAGCTGGTCCAGCCGGCGCGCGTGGTCAGCACCATCAGCGCGCCGACGAAGAAGGTCAGGGCGGCCGAGGCGGCGAAAACCTGCCAGTCGGCATGTCCCACCGCAACGTCGACGATCGCCGGGATGATCATGGCGATGGCGAGGATGATAAGCAGGATGCCGATGATGAAGACGACCGGACGCAGGTCGATCATGCAGACAATCCGTGGCTGCTCCGCTCCGGAGGCCTCCGGCTGCGGCCGCGGCCCTTCCGCGGCGCCGGTCCGGATCTCCGGCGCGGGAGCATAGCAAAACCCGCCGGGCCGTCGATGCCCAATTGATCCCGCTTCGCGAGACCGGAATCGGCCGGATGCGGGCCGGAAAAAGTCTTATGTCGCAGAAGGTTAGAGGTTGCTCTAGGCGTGGACCTGGGCGCCGCCCTGGGGATTGCCGACCAGGGCCAGGAACTCGCGCCGGGTCGCGGTGCTGGAACGGAACTGGCCCAGCATGCAGCTCGTTACCATGGTGACGCCCGGCTTGTGGACGCCCCGGGTGGTCATGCACTGGTGCGCCGCCTCGATCACCACCGCGACGCCGTTGGGCTCAAGGACCTCGTTGATGGTGTTGGCGATCTGCACGGTCATCTTCTCCTGGATCTGCAGCCGCCGGGCGTAGGCGTCGACCACCCGCGCCAGCTTGCTGATGCCCACGACGCGGTGGTTCGGCAGGTAGGCGACGTGGGCGCAGCCGATGATCGGCGCCAGGTGGTGCTCGCAGTGGGACTCGAAGCGAACGTGGCGCAGCAGGACCATCTCGTCGTAGCCCTCGGTCTCGCTGAAGGTCCGCTCCAGCAGGGCGCGCGGATCGGTCTGGTAGCCCGAGAAGAACTCCTCCCAGGCCCGCGCGACCCGGGCCGGCGTGTCCAGCAGCCCCTCCCGCGCCGGGTCGTCACCGGCCCAGCGCAGCAGCGTCTGCACCGCGGCCTCGGCCTCCTCCCGGCTCGGCCGCGCGCCGGTGCCGTTCGCCTGCCCCTCGGGCAGGAAGTCGGCGGCCAGCTGCTCGCCGTCGGCCTTGCCGTCGATATCCTGCGATGGCCTCTCGGTCACGGCCCTGTCCTCTCGTTACCTGCGTCTGTGGCTCTGCGTTCTTGGATGCCCGCGCCGGCCCGTTCGTTGCGCCGGGCCGCTCGGATCAGTTCAGGTTGATCCTCTGGTAGGGGCTGTCCAGGGAGAAGGCCGGAATGGTCACGCTGAAGCGGCCGCCCATGGTGTCTTCCATCTCGTAGCTGCCCAGCATGATGCCCGAAGGGGTCGGCAGCGGGGTGCCGCTGGTGTACTCGAAGCTGCCGCCCGGCTCGAGCACCGGTTGCTCGCCGACCACGCCGGCGCCCCTGACCTCCTGCACCTGGCCCAGGGCGTCGGTGATCTGCCAGTAGCGGTTCACGAGCTGGACGGTCTGCTGACCCTCGTTCTCGATCCGGACGTGGTAGGCCCAGACGTAGTGGTTGTCCTCCGGCGCCGACTGATCGTCGAGATAGATCGGCTCTACGGTCACGCGGATGGAACGTGTCGTTTCGCTGTACATCTGGCTTGCTTCCCAAGATCGGCGGTCGAGCCCGGAGTCTACCCCGGAACGCTGGCCGGAAGACAGACCTCTTCGGCGGCGGCGTCAAGCCCCGTGGTGCCGGTGTCTGTCGTGGAGTTCGGGGACGCACCCCCACCCAACCGCGCGCAGCGCCGCGCATACGCGCCCCATCAAGGGGGAGGGCTTGAGAGACGGCCGCTGCTACCTTCTCCCTCCCCCTTGATGGGGGAGGGTCGGGGTGGGGGTGACACGGCGCCCTGCCCAGGCAAGGTCTAGCCGCCGGTCGCCTTGGACAGGGCGGGGGCCGCCGGCGCCGCCTCGGCCGCCGGGTCCTCGCCGAGCCGCAGCACGGTGCCGCCCGTGGCCTCGGCGTCGGCCGGGTCGTGGGTCACCAGCAGGGTCGGCAGGCCCTCGGCCCGGGCGTGGTCGAAGACGAAACGGCGAAAGCGGGCCCTGAGCGCCACGTCCAGCTTGGAAAAGGGCTCGTCCAGCAGCAGGGCGCGGGGCTCGGCCAGCAGGGTTCGCATCAGCGCCACCCGCGCCCGCTGTCCGCCCGACAGGGTGGCCGGGTCGCGGTCGCCGAAGCCCGCGAGGTCGGCCTTGGCCAGGGCCTCGCGGACCTTCTGCCGCCGCGCCTTGCGGCCGCGCACCCAGGGCGGCACGCCGAAGGCCAGGTTCTCGGCCACCGAGAGGTGGGGAAACAGCAGGTCGTCCTGGAACAGGATGCCGACCCGGCGCCGCTCCGGCGGCAGCGCCGCCAAGTCGCTGCCGTCGAGCCGGATCTCGCCGCTGCTGCGGAAGGCCGGGTCGAGGGTGCCGCAGATCAGGGCGAGCAGGCTGGACTTGCCGCTGCCGCTGGGGCCCATCAGGGTCACGATCTCGCCCGGCGCCACCGCCAGGTCCAGCGGCCCCAGGAGCGGCCGGCCGTTCAGCTCCAGGCCGATCTGGTGCAGTTCCAGGGCGCCGGCGAGTCTCGGCCAGGTCATTCGATCACCTTCATGTCCCTACGATGTCGGAACAGCCAGGCCGGGATCAAGAGGGCGAGGCTGAAGGCGACCAGCGGCAGCAGGGCCTGGAGGAAGGCGTAGACCGCGATCACCCGGCGGTCGCCGCCGGTCGAGAGGCTGACCGCCTCGGTGGTCAGGGTGACGAAGCGCCCGGCGCCGGCGAAGAGGGTCGGCAGGTACTGGGCGACGCTGACCGCGAAGCCGACCGCCAGGGCGAAGAGCAGGGGCCGCAGCAGCATCGGCAGCTTGACCGTCCAGAACACCCGGCCCGGCCGGGCGCCCAGGCAGAGGGCGCTGCGGGTGTAGCGCTCGTCCAAGGCCCGGAAGGGCTCCGCCAGGGCCAGGAAGACGTAGGGCAGGACGAAGAGCAGGTGGCTCCAGACCACGGCCGCCCAGCCGCCGTCGAAGCCGAAGCGGACGGCGATGACCTGGGCGCCGAAGAGGAAGGCGACCTGGGGCACCAGCAGCGGCAGGTAGAGCAGCCAGAGGATCCGGCCGGTCGGATGCAGGCCGTGGCGCTTCTCGTTCTCCAGGCAGCCCAGGACCAGGACCAGCGCGATCCCGGCCGCGGCCAGGCCGACCAGCAGGGTGGTGCCGCCGGCCCAGAGCAGGCCGTCCGACTGCCGCAGCCAGTTGTCCAGGCTCCACTCGCTGGGCAGCGCCTCGGGGTAGCGCCAGCGCCGCGCGAAGGACCAGACCGCCAGGCCCAGCATGCCGGCGATCGAAAGCCCGACGCAGAGCGAGACCAGGGCCGCGACCCCGCGCGGCAGCCAGGGCCCGCTGTGGCCGCGCCCGCCGGCGAAGAGCCAGCGCCGGCCGAGCCGGACCGCCAGGCGCTCGCCCAGGTGCCAGATTCCGATCGCCGCCGCGACCAGGACGAGCTGCAGGGTCGCTCCGGCAGCGCCCAGGAAGCGCAGGCTCAGCTCCGGATCGTGGAACCAGCGGAAGACCAGGACCGCCAGGGGCGGCGGGGTCGCGGGCGCCAGGATCATCGCCATGTCGACCACCGAGAGCGAATAGGCGATCACGGCGTAGACCGGCAGGCGGATCTGCGGATAGATCGCCGGCAGCACGGTCTTGATCCAGGCCATGACCGGGCCGTAGCCCAGGGTGCGCGCCACCGCCAGGCGCTGGTCGGCGCGGGTCTGGCCGATCGCGCCGAGCATCATCAGCAGCAGGAAGGGCAGCTCCTTCAGGGCCAGCCCCAGGGCCAGGGCCAGGCCATGGGGGTCCTGGACGATGGCCAGGTCCAGGGGCCGCTCCCAGCCGGTCAGCCCGGGCGAGATCAGTCGGGCGAGCCAGCCGCTGGGCGCGATCAGGAAGGCCAGGCCGATGGCCAGCGCGACGTGCGGCATGGACAGCAGCGGCGCCAGCAGGCGGCGGAGCAGGAAGAAGGCCCGGGTCTTGTAGCAGGTGGCGAGGAAGCTGACGGCCAGGGCGAAGGACGCCAGGCTCGCCAGGAGCCCGCTGACCAGGGTCAGCCGCAGGCTGCTGCCCAGCCCAGGGTAGGCGGCCAGCTCGACCCAGGGGCCCAGGCCGAAGGACTCGCCGCCCAGGGCGGGCAGGTAGCCGAAGGCCGGCAGCCAGGTGCCGATCAGCCCGGCCGCGATCGGCCCCAGGAACAGCAGCAGGGTCGCGACCGGAATCGCCCGCAGCCAGCGGCCGCGGACCGGGGCGGCCGCCCCGGGCAGGGTCAGCGGCTGTAGCGCGTCAGCCATTCGGCCTCGATCTTGGTCATCCAGGAGGGATGCGGCTCCGGCAGGACCGGCCCCAGCGCGTCGGGCGCCAGTGTCGCCGGCCCCTTGGGCAGGGCCTCGAAGAGGCGGCGCTGCTCGGGCGTCAGCTTGTCGAGGTCGAGCACGGTGTCGTCGCCCCAGACCTCGCTGCTCTGCTTGCGGGCCTGGGCCTCCGGGCTCAGCAGGAAGTTGGCCACCACCATGGCGCCCTCGGCGTTGCTGGCGTTGTAGGGGATGGCGACGAAGTGGGTGTTGCCGATGGTGCCCTGGGGGAAGACGAGGACCCGGGCGGTCTCCGGAAGCTGGCCGTCGGCGATCAGGGACGAGGCCTCGGAGGGGTGGAAGGACAGGGCGATGTCGATCTCGCCGTCGTTCAGGAGCTGGCGCTGGGCCGGGCCGCTGGCCGGGAAGGACTCGCCGTCGCGCCACATGAAGGGATGCAGGGTCTCGAGATAGCGCCACAGCGGCGTGGTCACGCTCCGGAAGGTCGCTTCGTCCGGCACCGCGGCCTGCAGCACGGCCGGATCCTCGGCGAGCTCGATCAGGGCCTGCTTCAGGAAGGTCGAGCCGAGGAAGTCCGGCGGCGCCGGATAGGTGAAGCGGCCCCGGTTGATGGCGCTCCAGACCGCCAGGGCCGCGGCGTTCTGCGGCGGGGCCTGGATCCGGGCGCTGTCGTAGATGAAGTTGAACTTGGCCATGCCCCAGGGCGCCTCCAGCCCCTCGGTGGGGACCGTGAAGTCGATCAGGGTGGTCGGCTTGCCCTCGAAGTCGACCAGGGCCTGGTTCGGGAGCCGCTCCACGAAGGGTCCGTACAGCAGGTCCTGGTCCTTCATCGCGGCGAAGTTCTCGCCGTTGATCCAGATCAGGTCGATGGTGCCGCCGCTGTCCCGCCCCGCGGTCTTCTCGGCCAGGACCCGGGACACGGCCTCGGCCGTGTCGGTCAGCTTGACGTGGCGCAGGGTGACGCCGTGGTCCTCGGCGATCCGGGTTCCGACCCAGGCGATGTAGGCGTTGATCCGCTCGTCGCCGCCCCAGGCGTTCCAGAACACCGTCTGGCCGCGCGCCTTCTCCAGGACCGCGTCCCAGTCGTCGGCCTGCGCCGCGGCCGCGGCGGTCTGGAAGGTCAGCAGCGCGAGAGTGATGAAAGCAGCCGTCAGCCGAGCCATGGAAGCCAGTCCTTTCCTGATTCGAATCCGTCCGATCCCAGGCCCGGCCCCGGTCCGGCCAGGGGGGAGAGATCCGGTAGCGCGCGCGGAGAATATCCCGGGAGGCCCAGTATGTCAGCCGTTCTGCCGATCTCGCGCGGGCGCCCGGCCGAGGCCCCGGGAAGACGTTTGCGGTCGCTTCGCGAAGCGGTCACTATGGTTACGATTCGTCATCGGCGGAGGTGGGCCGCCGGCAGGAGGGGAAGCAGGATGTCCGTCTTGAACGGGGAGGATCGGCCGCCCGAAAACGGCCGGAACGGCGTCCGCCAGAACGGAGCTCACGAGGATCGGGCCGGGAAGAACGGCGCCGGCCCGCTCGAAGGCCCGCTGGAAGGCCAGGCGATGCCTTCGATCATCGGACCCGACCTCGTGGTCGTCGGCGATCTGCAGAGCGACGGGCCGGTCCAGATCGAAGGCCGGATCGAAGGCGACGTCGATTGTCCGAGCGTCGTGGTCGGAAGGGACGCCCAGGTCGACGGTTCGGTCTCCGCCGAGCAGGTGCGGATCCTGGGCGCCGTCGCCGGCTGGGTCCGGGCCGCCAAGGTGTCGATCGCCGAGACCGGGCGGGTCGACGGCTGCATTCAGCACAAGGAGCTGGTCTCCGAGACCCCCGTCCGCCGGGCCGCCTTGCGGCGCCTGATTCCCGCGTCCCTGACCGAGCGGCAGCGCTGGCTTCTGGTCCGCAACCTTTCCCTGGCGATCGTGCTTCTGCTGGTGGTCTATTTCCTGGGCAACAGCGGCCGCATGTCCTTCGTGCAGGATCTGCCGCCCGTCCTGGCGCCGGTCCTGGGCGACCAGAACGTCGTTGCCTTCCTGGCCTTCGGCTTCCTCGTCCTGCTGGGCTATGCCGGCGCCCGCGCCCAGCTCGCGGCCGACGGCAGCCTGCGCCGCCGCCTGGTCGATCTGGAGCGCCGGCTGGCGCTGCTGCGGCGCAACGCCGGGCTGCGCGCCGCCCGCCCGGCGACCGGGCCGGAGCCCGCGGCCCTGGCCGAGGTGACCGGACGCCTGGAGGCGCTGGAGCGGCGGCTCGCCGGGCTCGCTGGCGACAGCCCGGCCGCGACGACTCCAGCCGCGACTCTGGGCCTGCCGGCCAAGGCCGCCACCCGGCCGCGGCACCGGCAGCCGCAGCAGCGCGGCGCCGGCTCCTGAGGCCGAAGGTTCCTGTCGTGCCCTGATTTCCGGGTCTTGGTGCAGGATTCCCGACCAGACGCGAAGGCGTCCGATCGGGATCTGCGCTCGGTCGCCGCGCGGCGGCGTCAGCTGTCGTCGGCTTCGGGCAGGCCGCGCTTGGACGGCGGCCGGCCCTTGCGCGCGGCGGCGGCACGGGTGCCGGCGTCGGCCTCGGGCTCAGCCGGCTTGCCGACCGGCTTGCGGGCATCGCCGGCCACGGCCTGGCCCGGTCGCCGCAGAACACCCTCGAAGTGGGCCTCCGGCTCGATCACGACCTGGTCGTGGACCAGCACGTCATCGCTGACCAGCCTCGCCGAGCTGGCGACGGTGAGCTGCTTGGTCTCGACGTTGCCGTCGTAGGAGCCTTCGATCAGGATCCGCTCGGCGATCACGTTGCCTTGCATCGAGCCGCCCTCGAGGATCGTCATGGTCTGGCATTCGATGTCGCCTTCGACATCGCCGCCGATCTGCAGCTCCCCCTCTTCGTCGAGTTGGAAGAAGCCGCGGACCACCACCCGGTCGAGCGAGGTCTCGCGGCGCGGAGCTTCGCCGTCCTTCTGACTGCCGAAGGTCTGGCTGCCGAAGGTCTCGCCGGCCTCGGAACTCTTGCCGCTGCCGCCTGTATTGCCGCTTGTATTCGATTTGTCGATCTTGGACGAGAACATCTGCCGTCACCCCAGTTTCGGCCGGGCCCCGATTCGCGGGGCCGCCGGCCTGCTGTGCCAGTTCCTGGCTATCGGTCGTCGCTTTCGGTCCTCGGGCCGGCCCTTGGCCGGGCACCGGTGCCGGGTACCGGGCCTGCCGCCGTGGTCGCGTCCCGCTTTCCCGTCGTCCGAAGCCGGGCCGTCGAGGTCCCGGCGGGGATCATGAGACGAGCGCGATCGCGCGGCGGTGATAATCGCCCGACAGGGCGGCGCGTCGTCGGGAGCGCCGCCTTGCCGGTGAAGATCTCCAGGCGCCGGGACCGCTAGCCGTTCGAGCGGCCGTTGCCCCGCGAGCTCCCGTTGCTCCGCTGCGAGTCCTTCGCCTCGGACGCGTTGGGACGCCGGAGCTGGCCTTCGAAGTGGCTGTCCGGCTCGATCACCACGGTATCGTAGACCAGGATGTCGTTGCTCACGACCTTGGCGTGGCTGGCCAGGGTGAAGTGGTTGGTCGAGATGTTGCCGTTGAAGGTGCCCTTGACGACGACCGATTCGGCGTTGACGTCGCCGCTCATGGTGCCGCTTTCCAGGACGTGCATCGCGTGGCACTTGATGTTGCCTTCGACGTTGCCGCCGATCTGCAGCTCGCCGTCCTCGGTCAGCGTGAAGGCGCCACGAATGACCACCTTGTCGAGCGAGGTCGATACGCCTGCATGGCCGTTGGCGCTGCTGGCGCGCGGCTTGCGGTCCGGGGCCAGACCGTTCTCCTTGATCGGGGAGGCGGGGTAGGGAGTGTTCGACGACGCGGCTTTTTCGCCGGTCGCGGGAGTGTCGGTGTTGGACGCCATGATTCCTCCGGGCATGAACGAGGCGTGGAGGGCTCGGCCATCAAACCTATGGCTAAAGGCATACCCTTTCAGGTTGAAACGCCCTTCGCCGAAACCCGACCGCGGCACCACGCCTTCCGTGAGAAGAGAGCCAGGGGGAACTTCGCACCGCCGCCATTAAGACCGGGTAAAACTGCCAATGCCCGGCAAATGATTTTCAACTGAAAGTCGTCCCGGCGGGACTCAGCACCCTGCCGAGTCGTCGGACTTCGACCAGTTGCCGTCCTCGTCGCAGGCATAGGATCCGGCGCGGTCGCCGCCGCGCAGGATCACCCGGCGGAAGCCGAGCGGCCAGTAGACCAGCGACTCGTCCGGCTCGAAGAGCGAGACCAGGAGGTCGCCCGCGACCTCGAGTTCCTCCGGGCCGCCGGCCCCGTTGCTGCCGCGCAGGCGAAGCTCGATCTGGGCCGGCGGGGCGCCGCCGGCACCGTACTTGACCAGGACCGCTTCCCGGCCGGCCGGGCCTGCGGGATCCGGCCGTATCGCGCTGGCGGTCAGGCCGTCGCCCTGTGGCGCCAGTCGCCAGCCCTTGCTCTCGGCCTCGCAGGCTGGCAGGGTCGCGCGCGCCTCGTCGAGCGAGAAGGGCTCGATCAGGCGCAGCACCTGGCGGCTCAGGTCCTCGACCTCTTCCGGCGCCAGGACCTGGCTCTTGGGCCGTGGCGGAGCCTCGGGCTCCTGGGCCGGTGCCGGTTCCACGTCCTGCGCCGGCGCCGGGATCGACAGGTAGGGCTCTACCTGGGGCGGCGCCGCTCCGGCCTCCGGCTGCGTCTCCGGACCGACCGCCTGGGGGGGCGGGCCCAGGGGCGGGGCCTCTGGAGTGCTCGCGACAGGCGGCTCGTCGAGGTCGGGCGGCGACGTTTCGCCGGGCGCGCCGCTCGGTCCCGGAACGACCAGGATGGGCTCCGGCGCGCCAGAGGGAAGACGGGCCGGAAGATCGGCTTCGCGCTCCGGTTGGCCCACGGCTTCGGGCCGGGCTTCGGGCCGGGCTTCGGGCCTGGGCGGCGCTTCGAGGGCCGGGGGCGGCTCGGTTTCGGGCGCCGCCTGGGGCTCGGCCGGGTCCGGGGGTTCGGCCAGGGTATCGGGTTCCGAGGGAACCTCCAGCGGCGGCGGGATCTCGGTCGGGGGCGGCGCCTCGGGCGTGACCGGGTCGTCGGCTGCCATTTCGGCTTCGCGATTGGCCGCTGGCGTCGGCGCGGGGGCGAGGTCGGCCAGCACCGATTCCGCGGATTCCCTGGGTGGCCGCAGGACAGGCGATCTTGCGGCCGGCCGGCTCGGTCGCGGCGCCGGCCTCGGCTCCAGAGCCGGTTCTTCCCCTGGCCCCGGATCGTCGCCCGCCGCCGCGATCATGGCTTCCAAGGGCGTCTCTGCCGGGGGCGCCGGCGCGGCTTCTGGCTCCGCAGTCGAGGGCCCAGGCGCCTCCGTCGCCTCCGGCGACGCGGCTGCCTCGGGCCCGACTTCGTCCGGCTGTGGACCGGCTTGCACCCTTTCGGTTTCTGCCGGCGTGCCCATGACCGGCCAAGGCTCCGGCCCGGATACATCGGCCTCGGGCTCCGACATCGGGTCCCCATGCGATGGCCGTGGGGGCTCGGTCGGCGCCGCGGCCGGTTCCGGCTCCGCCGCCGCCTCGGCGCCGGGCCCTTCCGGGTCGTCGGTGACTGCCGGCGCGGCGGGCGACGCCGTCGCGTCCTGCCTACGCTCCGCCGGCTCGCCCGAGGCCGCGCCCTCCGCGCCCTCCGGCTTCGGATCGAGGTCGCCGACCGCCGCCTGGCGCAGCAAGGCGAAGGTCTCCTGATAGCCGCGTTCCTTGGCCAGGAGCATCGGCATCTCGCCGGCGGCGTTGCGCTCCTCCAGATCGGCGCCGGCGCGCAGCAGGGCACGGACGATCTCGGTCCGGCCGCGCCGGGCGGCTTCGATCAGCGGCGTGGTGCCGTCGGCGCGGGCGGCGCTGGGGTCGGCGCCGCCGGCGAGCAAGGCCTCGACCAGGCTCTGGGCGCCCCGCTCGTTGGCCAGCATCAGCGGGGTCTCGCCTGCGGCGTTGCGCAGGTCGGGATCCGCACCCGCGCGCAGCAACAGTTCGGCAGCCTCGACCCGAAGGTTGGCGGTGGCCAGGGTCAAGGCGGTCATGCCCTGCGGCGCCGCGGCGTTGGGGTCAGCGCCGGCCAGCAGCAGGCGGCCGACGATCTTGTTGTCGCCTTTGCCGATGGCCTCGACCAGGACGCTGTCGCCCTCGGCAAAGCTCCAGGACGCCATGGTCTGGGTGGCCAGACGGTTGGATTCCTCGGCGGCGGCGGAACGCGCGAAGCCGCGGGCCGGGGTGGCGTCGCCCTCGCCGGGGCGCTGCAGCTCACCGCGGAACAGGCAATCGGGCTCGATCAGGACCTTCTCGTAGACCGTGATCCGGCCGCCGATGACCACCGCGTCCTTGGTCGCCGTGAAGACGCTGGTCTCGACGTTGCCGCAGAAGTTGCCCTGGATTACCACCCAGTCGGCCCGGATCGTCCCCTTCACGGTGCCGCCCGGCGGCACGATCAGAGCATGGCAGGTGAGGTCGCCTTCCAGGACGCCCTCGATCTGCAGCTCGCCGTCCTCGCTCTGCGAGAAGGGGCCGCTGATCATCACGTCCCGAAAGGAGATGATCGTGCGCTGCCTGCGCTGCGGCGGGTCGTAACCCAAGAGGCGTCTCCTGCTCTGCCCGGGCGCCGGGCGGAAAGGTGACAGGTGTCGCCATGCTTAGTGATGCAAGGTTAAGAAGTTGTTCCGCTTCCGGCGGCGAGGGCCGACCCAGCGTCTTGCCCGGCCGATCCGTCTGGCCTAGACTCCCGCGCCTCGGGCGGGTGTAGCTCAGTGGTAGAGCAGAAGCTTCCCAAGCTTCGTGTCGGGAGTTCGATTCTCCTCACCCGCTCCAATCGCTTCCCGCAGGCCCCGCTCCGGCCGCTTGGCGCGGGCGAGGGCCCCTCGGACCGCGCCGGTCAGCCGGTGCTGGAGAGCGCCTGCTTGGCCGAGAGGCGGGTGATGCTGGCGGGGTCGTGGCGCGCGACGAAGGCCGCGAAGTCCTCGGCGTCGAGCGGCGGGCTGAAGAGGTAGCCCTGGGCCTCGTTGCAGCCCTGCTCGACCAGGAACTCGAACTGCTCCTTGGTCTCCACGCCCTCGGCGATGACCTTGATGTTCAGGCTGTGGCCGATCTGGATCACCGCCGAGTTGATCGCCGCGTCGTCCCAGTCGGTCGTGATGTCGCGGACGAAGGACTGGTCGATCTTCAGTCGGTCGACCGGGAACTGCTTCAGCCGGTTGAGCGAGGAGTAGCCGGTCCCGAAGTCGTCGATCGCCAGCTTGATGCCGAGGGCCTTGAGCTCGTTCAGGGTCCGCTTCGCCTCGCTGCCCTCGCTCATGGCGACGCCCTCGGTGATCTCCAGCTCCAGCCAGCGCGGCTCGAGGTCGGCCTGGGTCAGGGCGGCCTGGATGTGCTCGGCCAGGTTGGCCTGCTTGAAGTGCAGCGGCGAGATGTTGACCGAGATGCAGATCTGCGCAGCGCCGCTCTGCCGCCAGGCCTGGCTCTGCGCGCAGACGCTGGCCAGGACCCACTCGCTGATCGGGATGATCAGGCGGGTCGACTCCGCGACCGGTATGAACTCGGCCGGAGAGACCTCGCCGCGCTCCGGGTGGCGCCAGCGCAGCAGCGCCTCGGCGCCGACCAGCTCTCCGGTCCGGCAGTCGAACTGGGGCTGGTAGACGATCCGCAGTTCCTCCCGGTCCATCGCCCGGCGCAGATCGGACTCCAGAAGCCGCCGCGCCTGCACCTCCTCCTGCATCTGGTTGTCGTAGAGCTGGTAGGTGCCGCGGCCCTCCTCCTTGGCCCGGTAGAGCGCCATGTCGGCGTTGCGCAGAAGCTGGTCCGACTGGCCCCGGTCGTGCGGGTAGATGGTGATCCCGACGCTGGTGCCGGTATGGACCTCCTGGCCGTCCAGGTCGAAGCTCCGGGCCAGGGATTCGACGATGCGCTCCGCGATCGAGGTGATAGCGACCGGCTCCTGCGCGTTGGTGACGATCACCGCGAACTCGTCGCCGCCGAGGCGGGCGACTGTGTCCGTGCTCCTCAGGCAGTCCTTGATCCTGCCCGAGACCTGGCGCAGCAGCTCGTCGCCGGCCGGGTGGCCCAGGGTATCGTTGACCTTCTTGAAGTAGTCGAGGTCCAGGAGCATTACCCCGACCAGGCGGCCGGTCCGCTCGGACTGGTCGATCGCGTCGGTCAGCCGGCTGTGGAACTGGGTCCGGTTCGGCAGGCCGGTCAGGGCGTCCTCCATCGCCAGGCGCTCGATGGTGGCCTCGCTTTCCTTGCGCTCGGAGATGTCGGTCAGGATGCTGACGATCCGGCCGCTCTTGGTCCGGCGCTTGCTGACGCGGATCCAGCGGCCGTCGCAGAGCTGCTGCTCGTAGGCGCTGACCGAGCTGCGATGGCGCTGCAGGCGCTCCTGCACGCTCTCGTCGATGCCGCCGTCCTGCTCGTGGGACATCACGCCGCGTTCCAGCCCGGCGCGCACGAAGGCCTCGAACTCCAGGCCCGGCTGCAGGAGGTCGCAGAGGCTGGGATAGATGTTGCGGTAGCGGGCGTTGTACATGACCAGGCGGTCGTCGCGGTCCCAGAGCGCGAAGCCCTCGGAGATGCTCTCCACCGCGTCGGCCAGCTGGGTCCTGGCCTCGTGCAGCTCCTCGGCCATGCCGATCGCGTTGCCGGCCTCTTCCTCCAGGCGCAGCTGCAGGTCGTCGAGCTCATGCACGCGCAACTCGAGCTCGGCCTTGGAGCCGGAGAGGTCCTGCAGCAGCCTGTTGAAGGCCCTTAGCCGTGCGAAGGCGAACCATAGAGCCGAAGCGAGCAGCCCGATGGCGAAGACCAGGAGTTCGTCGATCACGACCTCGGTCAGGTCGTACTGCGGTCCGTGCCACAGGGTGAAGACGTCGAGGACCAGCAGGGCCAGGGCGATTGCGGTGCCGATCAGCACGCAAAGGGCAATCTCTCCGCGGCTGATTCCGGTCCCTGATTGCATGCTGCCTGGCATCGGCGTCGGTCTATCAGTCTGTCGACAGGTGACCGGAAGCCCTTCGACGCAGCCCTCGCGTTTAAGTCCGGCGGCAGCCTTCGTTTCCCGGTCGCTTTAAGCGATATTACTGAAAAATGTGAAGAAACTCGTAAGTCCGCCGCTCGCGAGGCGCGAAACGGCCTTGGCGCGCGCGTCGCCTCGGCGGCCGGACCGCGGCCCGGCGCAGCGAGCGAGGCGGCCACGCCGGGCCTAAAGGCTGCGAAGCGCCTATCAGGCTCCAATGTCGTCGAGCGCAGACCCCGGTCAGACGCCTTCGCAGCTGGCCGGGAGCCCTGCGCCAACACGTTGAAGTTGTTGAAGACAGGGCATTACACCCGGTCGGATGGATCGCGAAGCGAGTCCATCCGATCGGATGATGCCCTAGTGTGGTGGTTCCTAAGTTCGTTGTATCTAGGATCGCTTTTGCGGTCCTCTGGGCAGGAAGCGTCGCGCTGGCGATGCTGGCGCATCGGCAAGCGGCGCTGACGCCCCCAGAGGACCGCAAAA
>JANQGU010000121.1 GCA_028282935.1 Kiloniellales bacterium | reverse complement strand
AACATGGTGGCCGAGGCCGCAACCGGCGCGAAGAGCCCGAAGCAGGCCGCCGCCGACGCCCAGCGCCGCGCGGAGCGCGTCTACCGCTCCTGAGGCGCTCAGGTGCACTCGCCTCCGGGCCCCGGCCGGCCCAAGCGATCGGCCGGGGCCCGGAGCCGCTTTCTTTCGACCTAGCGAGGGCAACGTGGCGATAGCCAGCCAGACCCGCGACGCCGAGCCGATCGGACTACTCGACCGCCTGCGCAACAACCGCAACGCCCTCGGCCTGGTCTTCATGCTGCCGGCGGCGCTCTTCCTGCTGGTCTTCCTGACCTACCCGCTCTTCTTCGGGGTCTGGATCGGGCTGACCGACGTCAAGGTGGGCCGGCCCGGCGAGTTCATCGGCCTGGAGAACTACTATTGGCTCTTCGAGGACCATGTCTTCTGGCTCTCGGTCTTCAACACCTTCCTCTACACGGTGGTGGCCAGCATCATAAAGTTCGGCCTCGGGCTCTGGCTGGCGCTGCTGCTGAATCACTACATCCCCTTCAAGGCCTTCATCCGGGCCATCGTGCTGATGCCCTTCATCGTGCCCACGGTGCTTTCGGCCCTGGCCTTCTGGTGGATCTACGATTCCCAGGACTCGGTGATCAGCTGGATCCTGATCGAGGCCGGCCTGCTGACCGAGACCATCGACTTCCTGGGCGATCCGAACAACGCCCGGGCCTCGGTGATCGCCGCCAACATCTGGCGCGGCATCCCCTTCGTCGCGATCACGCTGCTGGCCGGGCTGCAGACCATCTCGCCCTCGCTCTACGAGGCGGCGACGATCGACGGCGCCAGCGAGTGGCAGCGCTTCCGCCATATCACCTTTCCGCTGCTGACCCCGATCATCGCCGTGGTCATGACCTTCTCGGTGCTCTTCACCTTCACCGACTTCCAGCTGATCTGGGTGATGACCCGCGGCGGGCCGATCAACGCCACCCACCTGATGGCGACCCTGTCCTACCAGCGGGCCATCGTCGGCGGCGCCCTGGGCGAAGGCGCGGCCATCGCGACCGCGATGATCCCCTTCCTGCTGGCCGCCATCCTGTTCAGCTATTTCGGGCTGCAACGCCGCAAGTGGCAGCAAGGAGGCCGCGATGACTGACGTCGCCGTCAAGAAGCCCGCGGTCGCCGCCAGCGAAGGCGGCATGACCTACCTGGAGTCGATCCCGCGCAAGGTCGTGGTGGTCTACATCCCCCTGGCGATCTTCGTCTTCGTCCTGCTGTTCCCCTTCTACTGGATGGGCATCACCAGCGTGAAGACGACCGAGGAGCTCCACGCCCATCGGGGCCTTGCCGCGCTCTGGGTCTACGAGCCGACCCTGGAGAACTACTACCACCTGCTGACCGAGACCGAGTATCCGAGCTGGCTGTGGAACACCATGTTCGTCACGGTCACCTCGACCTTCCTGTCGATCTTCTGCGCGGTCTGCGCGGCCTACGCCATCGAGCGCCTGCGCTACAAGGGCTCGCGCATGGTCGGGATGCTGATCTTCCTCGCCTACCTGGTGCCGCCCTCGATCCTCTTCATCCCGCTGGCGATCATGGTCTTCGAGCTGGGTATCTTCGATTCCAACTGGGCCTTGGTGCTGACCTATCCGACCATCCTGATTCCCTTCTGCACCTGGCTGCTGATGGGCTACTTCCGCTCGATCCCCTACGAGCTGGAGGAATGCGCCCTGATCGACGGCGCCACGCGGCTGCAGATCCTGGTCAAGATCATCCTGCCGCTCTCGGTGCCGGGCCTGATCTCGGCCGGTATCTTCGCCTTCACCCTGTCGTGGAACGAGTTCATCTACGCCCTGACCTTCATCTCCTCGGCCGAGAACAAGACCGTGCCGGTCGGGGCGGTCACCGAGCTCATCACCTTCGACGTCTACAACTGGGGCGGCCTCATGGCCGGGGCGATGCTGGGCTCCCTGCCCGTCGCCATCCTCTATTCCTTCTTCGTCGAGCACTACGTCTCCTCGATGACCGGGGCGGTGAAGGAGTAGCCCTCCCCTCACCCTCCCACCGCCTGACGGCGGGCCCCTCCCTCTCCCATGGGGAGAGGGTTGTGGAGGCTTGGCGAGGCGTTAGCCGAGCCCTAGCCGGAGCTGGGTGAGGGGTAGGCCCTCCTCCCCTTCGGGATTTCGGTCAAGAGCCGCAGCTCTCCTCAACGAGCAGCCTGGTCTCGGAGCGGCCCACCCCTCACCCTCCCACCGCCTGACGGCGGCGGGCCCCTCCCTCTCCCATGGGGAGAGGGATGTGGAGGCTTGGCGAGGCGTTAGCCGAGCCCTAGCCGGAGCTGGGTGAGGGGCATGGCTTCCCTGCCCCCTGCCCTCACAGCTCCTGCAGGTTGTAGCGTTCCAGGATCTCGGTCAGGAGCAGCATCGCCCGGTGGCGGTGCTGGTAGTGCAGCTCGTAGGCCCGGCGGCTCTCGCCGGCGAGGATCGCCTCGATCAGCGCCCGGTGGTCGCGGCTCGACTGCTTGGGCAGGGGCCGCATCCTGAGGGTCACCATGCGCGCGCGGTGGACCAGGTCGAAGACCGTCATCGCCATGGCCGCCAGGCGCCGGTTGCCGCAGAGCTCGAGCAGCAGGCGGTGGAAGTCCTCGTCGGCCTGCGCCCAGGCGTCGAGGTCGCCCCGGTCGAGCGAGGCCTCCATCTGCTCGGCCGCGGCGATCATCGGCGCCAGCTCCGCCTCGCTGGGCCGGCGCTCGGCCAGGCGCTCGGCGGCGCGGGCCTCGAGGCTGGTCAGGACCTCGTAGATGTCGCGCATGTCCTCCGGCGCGATCGGCACCACGCGCATGCCCCGGCGCGGCAGGATCTCGACCAGGCCTTCCTTCTCCAGGCGGATCAGGGCCTCGCGCACCGGGGTCCGGCTCATGCCGAGCTGCAGGGCCAGGTCCTGCTCCAAGACCTGCAGGTTCGGCGGGTAGAGGTTGCCCATGATCCGCGACTTGACCTCGCGGTAGGCCCGGTCGACCAGCGAGTCCCGCGGCGCGCCCGGCTTCTTGCCGCCGGACTTGGCAGGGTCGGGTTTGGCCGGCTTTGACTTCGTGCGGGCGGTCATGGCGCGACCCGCCAATGGAGCGGCGGCCGGCCGGCGACCGGCGAGCGGAAGCAGGCCAGGCTGTCGCCCAGCAGGCAGCCCAGGTAGACGGTCTTCAGGTCCGGGCCGCCGAAGGCCAGGCTGGAGATGTTCTTGAGTCGCCGGCTCTCGATCCTGTCGAGATGCGGGCGGGTCAGTTCGCCGGCGCCGTAGGCGGACTCGACCCAGTCCAGGTGCGCCGGATCGCTGTCCTCCAGCACCACCTCCTGGCGGCCCTCGCCGTCGATCCGGATCACCCGGTTGCTGACGATGCTGACAACCCAGATCGCGCCCTCGGCGTCGAAGGCCAGGCCGTCGGGAAAGGTGCCGGGGCCGAACTCGGCGACGACCTCGTAGCCGGAGAGCGTGCCGTCGACCGCGACGCGGAAGCGCGACAGGCGCCGGCCGAAGGTCTCGTTGACGTAGAGGTGCCGGCCCTCGGCATCGAACTGGACCTCGTTGGTGTAGCCCAGGCCGTCGGCGACGATGCGCGGGCCCTCGTCGTCCAGCAGGACGATGAAGCCGTCGGCGACGTCGCCGCGGCAACCCAGGATGCGCGGCCGGAGCCGGGTGCTGACGGTGATCCAGAGCCGGCCCTGCGGATCCTCGAGGACGTAGTTGGTCGGCGGCAGGGGCCTGCCCTCGACCTCGGTCAGCACCGGGCGCAGGGCGCCGTCGCGGTCGAGCTGGAAGACCCCGCCGCTGTCGTCGCCCAGATGGGCCAGGAGGAAGCTGCCGTCCCGGCGCAGCGCGACCCCGTTCGGGCGGACCCAGTCGTCGTCCCTGGCGAGGATGCGGGTCTGCCCGCCGTCCGGCGCGATGCGGGTCACGCCGCCCGCCCAGTCGGCGGCGAAGACGCTGCCGTCCGAGGTGCAGAGCACGCACTCCGGGCGCCTCAGGCCCTGCCCGAGGAAGGTCAGGTCGTCGAGTGCCAGCGCCATGCCTCAGGCCCCCTCGCCGTCCGCATCGTAGAGGCGCGCGACCGCGGAGAAGTCCTCGGCACCCAGGCCCCGCTCCAGCGCCGCCTCGAAGCGCCGCACCACCTGGTCCAGGAGCGGCGCCGCCAGGCCCGCCTCCGCCGCCAGATCCCGGGCCAACGCGGCGTCCTTCTTCATGAACTGCAGCATGAAGAGCGGCGAGAAGTCGCCGGAGCGCATCCGCGGCAGGCGCTTCTCAAAGTAGCGGGAATAGGCGAAGCCGCCGCCGTTGCAGACCACGTCGTAGAAGCAGTCGAGGTCGGTGTCCGTCGCCTGGCAGAGCGCCAGGGCCTCGGCCACGGCCACGGCGTTGGCCGCGACCAGGGTCTGGTGGATCAGCTTGATCCGGTTCGCGGCGCCGGAGCCGCCGGCATAGACCCGGAAGCGGCCGAGGACGTCCAGCAGCGGCGCCACGGCCTCGAAGGCCCGGCGCTCGCCGCCGACCACGAAGCCGATCTCGCCGGTCTCGGCCTGCGGGACCGAGCCGAGCATGGCGGCGTCGAGGTGGGACACGCCCCGGGCCCGCAGGGCCGCCGAGACCTCCCGGGTCGCCTTGGGGCTCACGGTCGAGCAGTCGACCGTGATCGCGCCCTCGGCCATGGCCCCGGCGATCCCGCCCGTCTCCAGGTAGGCCTCGCGGAGGACCGCGTCGTTGGGCAGGCAAGTGAAGAGGACCTCGGCCCCGGCCGCCGCCCCGGCCAGGTCGGGCGCGGCGGCGATCCCGGCGACCGCGGCCGCCCGCTCCCTCGTCCCGGACTCGACGTCGTAGGCCCGAAGCCGCTTACCGGCCCCGGCCAGGCGGGTGGCCATGGGCAGGCCCATGGCGCCCAGGCCGACAAACCCGATCTCCTGAACCAAGCTCCAAGCTCCCCCGGCTGGTCCCGGACCCTCCGGGTCCGATCAAAGGTTCAAATGCCAACCGGAATAATGTATACGTTATTACCGGGCCTGGCCAGATCCGAGACGCGGACGCGGATCGTCCCAGGAAACCGCCGACCAAGGGGAGGATCGCGTGCTTCTCGGCTGCATCGCCGACGATTTCACCGGGGCCACCGACCTGGCGAACAAGCTGACCCGCCAGGGGCTCCACTGCGTCCAGTATAACGGGATTCCCGCCGCCGGCGGGTCGGAGCCGGACGCGGAGGGCGCGGTCATCGCCCTCAAGACCCGGAGTATTCCCGCCGAGGAGGCGGTCGCCCAGTCGCTCGCGGCTCTGGAATGGCTGCGCGCCCGGGGCTGCCGCAAGCTCGTCTTCAAGTACTGCTCGACCTTCGATTCGACCGACGCCGGCAACATCGGGCCCGTGGCCGAGGCCCTGCTGGCCGCCCTGGAGAGCGACTTCACCATCGCCTGCCCGGCGGCGCCGGAGAATGGCCGCACGGTCTATCAGGGCCACCTCTTCGTCGGCGACCGCCTGCTGTCCGAGACCGGGATGCGGCACCATCCGCTCAACCCCATGACCGACAGCGACCTGGTCCGGGTGCTGCAGCGCCAGAGCCGGGGCCGGGTCGGCCTGATCCCGCAGGCCGCGGTCGCCCGGGGGCCGGAGGCCGTGGCCGCCCGCGTCGACGAGCTGCGGGCCGGCGGGACCGCCCTGGCCATCGCCGATGCCCTCTGCGAGGCCGATCTGGAGACCCTGGCCCGGGCCACCGAGACCCTGCCGCTGATCACCGGCGGCTCCGGGCTCGCGGTGGGTCTGCCGGCGATCCTCCGGGACCGAGGGGAGCTGAGCCCGATCCCGCCCCTGCCTCGGCCGCCCGGCGACGCCCCGGCGGCGGTGCTCTCGGGAAGCTGTTCCGAGGCCACCAACCGCCAGGTCGCCGAGATGCGCCGGCATCATCCGAGCCATCGCCTGGACCCGGCCGCCCTGGCCGAGGGCGACGCCGCGGTCGAGGCCGCGCTGGCCTGGGCCCTCGACACGCTCGGCGAAGAGCCGGTCCTGATCTACTCCACCGCCGATCCCGAGACCCTGGCCCGGGTGCAGCGGGACCTGGGCCCGGAGCGGGCGGGCCGGCTGGTCGAGCGGGCCCTGGGCCGGATCGCCGCGGGCCTGGTCGAGGCCGGGGTGCGGCGTCTGGTGGTCGCCGGCGGCGAGACCTCGGGCGCGGTGGTCACCGCGCTGGGCATCCGCCGCCTGGCGATCGGGCCCGAGATCGCCCCCGGCGTGCCCTGGACCGTGAGCCTGGACGACGAGCCCCTGGCGCTGGCGCTCAAGTCCGGCAACTTCGGCGGCCCCGACTTCTTCACCCGGGCCTTCGAGGTGCTGTCGTGACCTCGCAGGAGGGCCGTCTGCGCGAGGCGATGGTCCGCTTCGGCCAGTCGCTCTTCCTGCGCGGCTACGGCTGCGGTTCCTCCGGCAACCTCTCGGTCCGGCTGGAGGACGGCATCCTGGTGACCCCGACCAACTCCTGTCTGGGCATGCTGGAGCCGGAACGGATCGCCAAGCTCGACTCCGAGGGCCGGCACCTGGCCGGCGACAAGCCCTCCAAGGAAGCCTTCTTGCACCTGGCGATCTACGACGAGCGGCCCGAGGACCGGGCCGTGGTCCACCTTCACGCGACCCATTCGGTGGCGGTGTCCTGCCTGGAGGGGCTCGATCCGGCGGACCTGCTGCCGCCGATCACCGCCTACTACGCCATGCGCATCGGCCGCCTGCCCCTGGTGCCCTACTTCCGCCCCGGCGACCTGGCCCTGGCCGAGGCGGTCCGGGGGGTCGCCAAGGACCACCACGCGATGCTGCTGGCCAACCACGGGCCCGTGGTCTCCGCCAAGGCCCTGGACGCCGCGGTCTACAGCGCCGAGGAGCTGGAGGAGACGGCGAAGCTCTTCCTTCTGCTGGGCGAGCGCCGCTACCGCTGCCTGGACGAGGCGCAGCTCGCCGAATTGCGCGAAGCCTTTCCCAACTGAACGAGAAACCAGGAGCAAAGATCCCGTGTTCGTCGTCACCGTCACCTTCGTCGCCAAGAGCGGCGACGCCGAGGCCTTCCGGGCGCGCCTGCGCCGGCAGGCCGCGGACTCCCTGGGCGGCGAGCCCGGCTGCCACCGCTTCGACGTCTGCGCCGATCCGGCGGCCCCGGGCCGGATCTTCCTCTACGAGCTCTACAGCGACGAGGCCGCCTTCAAGGCGCACCTCGAAACACCGCATTTCAAAGACTTCGATCGCGACGTTGCACCTTGGATAGAAGAAAAGACCGTCGCGACCTGGACCCTTCTGGACTGAGGACATGCCACAGAATTCAAGCTTTCGCATCGCCGTGATGCCTGGTGACGGGATCGGCACCGAGATCATGACGCCTTGCCTCGAGGTCCTGCGACGGGTGCAGGGCCGGGTCGGCGGCTTCGGCCTCGACTTCGAGGAGCTGCCCGCCGGCGCCGACCACTACCGGGAGACCGGCACCGCGCTGCCGGAGGACAGCCTGCGCCGCGCCGGCGAGGCCGACGCGATCCTGCTGGGCGCCATGGGCCTGCCCTCGGTGCGCTACCCGGACGGCCGCGAGATCGCGCCGCAGCTCGACCTGCGCGAGACCTTCGAGCTCTTCGCCGGGCTGCGGCCGGTGCGCAGCCTGCCGGGCCTGCCCGGTCCCCTCGCCGACCCCCGCGCCCAGAAGCTGGACTTCGTGCTGATCCGGGAGTCGACCGAGGGCCTCTTCGCCGCGCGCGGCAAGACCGTCTTCGACGGCGACGAGACCGCGCGCGACACCATGGTCATCACCCGCAGGGCCTGCGAGCGGCTGTTCCAGGCCGCCTTCGATCTCGCCCGCCGGCGCCGCGCCAAGGGCCATCCCGGCCGGGTCACCTGCATCGACAAGTCCAACGTCCTGGGCAGCTTCGCCTTCTTCCGCAAGATCTTCGACGAGTGCGCGGCCCGGAACCCCGACGTCGAGGCGACGCACTGCTATGTCGACGCCATGGCCCTGACCCTGATCCGCAACCCCTGGGACCTGGACGTCCTGGTCACCGAGAACCTCTTCGGCGACATCCTTTCGGACGCCGGCGCGGCGCTGATGGGCGGCATGGGCATGGCGCCCTCCGCCGACGTCGGCGCGAGCCAGGCGGTCTTCCAGCCCTGCCACGGCACCGCCCCCGACATCGTCGGAACCGGCAAGGCCAACCCGACGGCGATGTACCTCTCCGCCGCCATGATGCTGGACTGGCTGGGCGAGCAGCACGGCCTGCCGAGCTGCGTCGAGGCCGGCAACCTGCTGGTCCGCGCCGTCGAGCAGGCCTTCGCCGGGGGCGGCCTGCGGCCGACCGAGCTGGGCGGCGGCAGCGGCCTGCGCGAGATCACCGATGCGGTCCTGACCGCGCTCGACGGAGCCGCCGCATGACCGAGCGCCTGCGGGTCGCCATCGTCGGCGCGGGCTACTTCAGCCAGTTCCAGTACGAGGCCTGGCGGCGCTGCCCGGAGGTCGAGATCGTCGGCCTGGCCGAGCGCGACCCGGGGCGCGGCCAGGCCATGGCCGAGCGCTTCGCCGTGCCCGCGGTCTGCTCCTCGATCCAGGCGCTGCTCGAGGAGACCCAGCCGGACCTCGTCGACATCGTCACCCCGCCGGAGACCCACGAGGCCATGGTCGCGGCGGCCACGGGGCGCGGCGTGCCGATGGTCTGCCAGAAGCCCCTGGCGCCGAGCCTCGCGGAAGCCCGCGCGGTGGTCGAGATGGCCGAGGCCGCCGGGGTCCCGCTGATCGTGCACGAGAACTTCCGCTTCCAGCCCTGGTACCGCCACGCCAAGGCCCTGCTGGAGGCCGGCCGCCTCGGCACCCCGCACGGGATCGCCTTCCGGCTGCGGCCCGGCGACGGCCAGGGGCCCGAGGCCTACCTGGACCGCCAGCCCTACTTCCAGAAGATGGAACGCTTCCTGATCCATGAGACCGGGATCCACTTCATCGACACCTTCCGCTACCTGCTGGGCGAGGTGACCGCGGTGACCGCGCGCCTGCGCCGCCTCAATCCGGCGATCGCCGGCGAGGACGCCGGGCAGGTCGTCTTCGAGTTCGAGGGCGGCGCCACGGGCCTCTTCGACGGCAACCGGCTGAACGACCACGAGGCCGAGAACTGCCGCCTGACCATGGGCGAGATGCACCTGGAGGGCAGCGGCGGCGTCCTGCGCCTGGACGGCGACGGCGGGCTCTGGTTCAAGCCCCAGGGCGCGCCGGAGCGCCCCGAGCCCTACGACTGGGAGAAGCGCGGCTTCGCCGGCGACAGCGTCTATCTCCTGACCCGGCACATCCTCGGCCACCTGATCGACGGGGCACCGCTGGTCAACAGCGGCCGCGACTACCTGCGCAACGTCGAGATCGAGGAAGCGATCTACCGCTCCAGCGAGACCGGGCGGCGGATCGAGATCGGCTGAGCCGCAGCCCCCATCCGGCTTTTTTTGGTGACGGCCGTCACACTCGCTGCCATCCGGACTTCACGGTTTCGTGAGGCCGGCCTAAGTCAGGGCGACGACGACACTGACTTGGGGGAACGTCATCATGTCACGCTACCGGAAGGCCCTGCCGCAATTGACCGGCGGCCTGTTCCTGACCGACGGTGGTCTCGAGACCACCTTGATCTTCCACGACGGCCTGGAGCTGCCCTATTTCGCCGCCTTCGACCTGCTTCGGCGGCCCGAGGGCCGCGACACCTTGTGGAGCTACTACGCCCGCTACGCCGAGATCGCCCGCGCCAAGGGTCTCGGCTTCATCCTCGAGAGCGCGACCTGGCGCGCCAGCAGCGACTGGGGCGAGCTGCTGGGCTATTCGGCCGAGGAGCTGGCGGAGGCCAACCGCCAGGCCGTCGCCCTGCTGCACGACCTGAGGCTCGCCTTCGAGACCGCGGAGAGCCCGATGGTGGTCAGCGGCTGCATCGGCCCGCGCGGCGACGCCTACGATCCGAAGCACAAGATGACCTCGGTCGAGGCCGAGGCCTATCACGGCCGGCAGATCGCGGTCTTCGCCGAGAGCGGCGCCGACATGGTGACGGCCATCACCATGAACTACGCCGAGGAGGCGATCGGCGTGGCCCGCGCCGCCGCGGCGGCCGGCCTGCCGTCGGCGATCTCCTTCACGGTCGAGACCGACGGGCGCCTGCCGACCGGCCAGACCCTGAAGGACGCCATCGAGTGGGTCGACGGGGCGACCCGCGCGGCCCCGGCCTACTACATGATCAACTGCGCCCACCCCGACCACTTCGCGGGCGCCCTGACCGGGCAAGAGGCTTGGCTGCAAAGGCTTCGCGGCCTGCGCGCCAACGCCTCACGGCTCAGCCATGCCGAGCTCGACCAAGCCGAGGAGCTGGACGCCGGCGATCCGCAGGAGCTGGGCCAGCTCCACGGCGAGCTGCGGCGGCGCTTCGGCCAGATCAACGTCTTCGGCGGCTGCTGCGGCACCGACCACCGCCACGTCGCGGCAATCACCGAAGCCGTCACCGGGACGGCTCAGGCGGTCGCCTGAGACCCCGGTGAGGACTCCGGCCGCGCGACACCCCCCGGTCGCGCGGCCGGACGACTCCCTCCAGGACTGACGCGCTTGCCGATCAGAGGCGCCGACGCCCGGCCGGACACCGTCCTACTCTCTCTGCAGACAGCAATCTTTTCTATATCATTCAGTATATTGGAATATTTTCTTCGCAAATGACAAAGACGACATTGCGCGGATCGCGTCGGCCTCTCGCTAGATTCCGGAGCAGGCCGGCTTGAAGCTCTCGGTCAGCTCCGCCATCTCCGGGCCGCGCAGGTTCTCGTAGAGGCGGATCCGGCCGTCCAGGTCCTCGACGTAGACCTCCTTGTAGATGTCGTGCAGGACGGCGGTCGAGAAGTCCTGCGGACGCTTGATGATGTAGCGGAGCGCGACGATGAAGGGCTTGGGCGCCTCCGCCCCGGCCGGTCCGGCCGCGCAGTCGGCCCGCGTCACATAGGTGAAGAGCGCGGCCTTTTCGAAGTCCCGAAGGTAGACCTTCTGCGTGAAGGTCAGGCCGGACTCCTCTTCCCGCTGGGAGATCGTGCGCTGCAGCTCGCCCTCGACCGCCGGCATGCGGTCGACCAGGATGAAGTCCTCCTCGCTGCCCAGCGCCGGCCAGAGCGGCGCCAGGGCCAGGACGAGACCCGCGGCCGAGGATTTCAAAGCGCGCATGGCGGCTCTCCCGCGCGCCGGCGGTCCGGCGGCTCAGTAGGTCGCGCGGCCTCCGGAGAGGTCGAAGACCCCGCCGGTGGTGAAGGAACAGTCCTTCGAGGCCAGCCAGGCGACCAAGGCGGCGATCTCGCCGACCTCGACGAAGCGGCCGCGCGGGATCTTCGAGAGCATGTAGTCGATGTGGGCCTGGCTGATCTGCTCGAAGATCCGGGTCCGCGCCGCCGCCGGGGTGATGCAGTTGACCGCGATGTCGTGCTCGGCCAGTTCCTTGCCCAGGGACTTGGTCAGCGCGATCACGCCGGCCTTGGCGGCGCTGTAGGCCGAGGCGTTGGGGTTGCCCTCCTTGCCGGCGATCGAGGCGACGTTGACGATGCGGCCGTAGCCGGCCTCGATCATGGCCGGCACCACCGCCCGGCAGCAGAGGAAGACGCCGTCCAGGTCGATGGCCAGGACGCGGCGCCAGTCCTCGACCGAATAGTCCCAGGTCGGCATCGTCGGCCCGGCGATCCCGGCGTTGTTGACCAGCACGGCCGGGGTGCCCTGCGCGTCCCGGCTGGCCGCCAGGGCGGCCGCGACCGACCCCTCCTCGGTGACATCCATGGCAAAGCCCGAGACCGGACCTGCGCCTGCCAGGTCGGCGGCGGTCTCCGCCACCAGGGCCTCGTCCCGGTCCCAGAGGCTGACCCGGGCGCCGCTGGCCAGGAAGCGCTCGGCGATGGCCCGGCCGATGCCCTGCGCGCCGCCGGTGACGATGGCGTGCTGCCCCTCGAGATCGATTCGGTTCATGGCCGGCCCTCCCCTGCCCGCGCTTCAGCCCTTTCGGCGAGCCTGCCCCCGGGGCCGCCGAGGGTCAATGGCCTGGCCTTCGGGCGGACGTGTCCGGGCCAGGAGCGACAAGGGGTCAAAAAAAGGGGTCAGAGTCATTTTTCGCGCCGGCACGCTGGCGACGCGGCGAGATGGCAGGGCGAAAAATGACTCTGACCCCTTTTTTTGACCCCTTGTCGATGGCACCACGGCAGCCATAGCGAAGCCACCACCTGCGCTTGCAGGCGGCCAGCTTTGATGTTTGACTGGCTGGACAAAATAACGAGCCGAAGCGCTTCAGCTCTCAGGGAGGAACAAGAGAATGCGCAAGCTTTTTGCGGGCTTGGTCGTCGTTGCCTGGGCCGCGGCCACGCCGGCCACGGCCGCGGACGTGGTGCCGGGGCTGCTCTTCGACATGGGCGGGAAATTCGACAAGTCCTTCAACGAGGCCGCCTACCAGGGCGCCGAGGCCTTCAAGAAGAAGACCGGGATCGAGTACCTGGAGTTCGAGCCGACCAACGAGGCCCAGCGCGAGCAGGCGCTGCGCCGCATGGCGCGCCGCGGGGCCAACATCATCGTCGGGGTCGGCTTCTCCCAGACCTCGGCCATCGAGACGGTCGCCAAGGAGTATCCCGACGTCAAGTTCACCCTGATCGACGGCGTGACCGAGGCGCCCAACGTCCAGTCCGTGGTCTTCAAGGAGCACGAGGGCTCCTTCCTGGTCGGGATGCTGGCGGCCATGGCGTCCAAGACCGGCAAGGTCGGCTTCGTCGGCGGCATGGACATCCCGCTGATCCGCAAGTTCGCCTGCGGCTACGAGCAGGGCGCCAAGCACGCCAAGGACGGCACCGAGGTCCTGGTCAACATGACCGGCAACACGCCCTCGGCCTGGAACGATCCGACCAAGGGCGGCGAGCTGGCCCGCAGCCAGTTCGACCGCGGCGCCGACGTTGTCTTCGCCGCCGCCGGCGCGACCGGGGTCGGCGTCTATCAGGCGGCGAAGGACGGCGGCAAGCTGGCCATCGGCGTGGATTCCAACCAGAACCACCTGCACCCCGGCACCATGCTCTCCTCCATGGTCAAGCGGGTCGACGTCGCCATCGAGGAGGCCTTCACCGACGCCATGAACGGCGAGTGGAAGTCCGGCCTGAAGGTCCTGGGCCTGGCCGAGGACGGCGTCGGCTGGGCGCTGGACGACAACAACCGCGCGCTGGTCTCGGCCGAGATGGAGTCGGCCCTGGGCGCGGCCCGCAAGGCCATCGTCGCCGGCGACATCGAGGTCGCGGACTACAGCGCCGGCAACAGCTGCGACTACTGAGCGCAAGGCCGTGAGCACGACGGCGTCCGAAGCGGCGCCGGCCGGGACCTCGACCGGCCGGGCCGCGGCCATGGCGGTGGAGCTGGTCGGCGTCGACAAGAGCTTCGGCCCGGTCCACGCCAACCGCCAGGTCGACATGGCCATCGAGGCCGGGACGATCCACGGCATCGTCGGCGAGAACGGCGCCGGCAAGTCGACCCTGATGAAGATCCTCTACGGCTTCTACCAAGCGGACTCCGGCGAGATCCGGGTCAAGGGCGCGCCGGTGCGGATCCGCGACCCGCGCGACGCCATCGCCGCCGGCATCGGCATGGTCCACCAGCACTTCATGCTGGTCGACACCTTCACCGTGCTGGAGAACCTGATCCTCGGCGCCGAGGACCAGTTCTGGGTCCGCCGCAGCCTGGACCAGGCCCGCGACGAGCTGATCGCCATCGAGCGCGACTACGGCCTGGAGGTGCCGCCCGACGCCCTGGTCGCCGAGCTGCCGGTCGGCCTGCAGCAGCGGGTCGAGATCCTGAAGATCCTGTTCCGCGGCGCCGAGACCATCATCCTCGACGAGCCGACCGCCGTCCTGACCCCGCAGGAGACCGACGAGCTCTTCAAGATCCTCCGGCGCCTCAAGGCCGAGGGCAAGACGGTGGTCCTGATCACCCACAAGCTGCAGGAGATCATGGCGGTCACCGACGCGGTGACGGTGATGCGCGACGGCGCCGTGGTCGGCCGGGTCGACACCGCCAAGACCAGCCGCGAGCAGCTCGCCGAGATGATGGTCGGCCGCAAGGTCCTGCTGCGGGTCGAGAAGACCCCGGCCAAGCCGGGCGCGCCGGTGCTGAGCGTCGAGGGCCTGACGGTGACCGACGAGGCCCATCAGCCCAAGGTGCTGGACCTCAGCCTTGAGGTGCGCGCCGGCGAGATCCTCGGCATCGCCGGGGTCTCCGGCAACGGCCAGACCGAGCTGATCGAGGCCCTGGTCGGCCTGCGCGGCTTCACCGACGGCGAGGTCAAGCTGAAGGGGCAGAGCATCCTCTCCGGCTATCAATCCAGCGACCCCCGCGAGCTGCGCCATCTCGGCCTGGGCCACGTGCCCGAGGACCGGCTGCGCATGGGGGTCGTCGTCGGCTTCGACGCCAGCGAGACCGCGATCCTCGGCTACCACGACGACCCCGCCTACAACGGCCGCCTGCTGAGCGATCGGGCCAAGGTCGTCGCGCACTGCGAGGAACTGATGCAGGCCTTCGACGTCCGGCCCGCGGACCCGCTGCTGCGCACCGGCTCCTTCTCCGGCGGCAACCAGCAGAAGCTGGTGCTGGCCCGGGAGATCCAGCGCGATCCGGCCCTGCTGCTGGTCGGGCAGCCGACCCGCGGCGTCGACATCGGCGCCATCGAGTTCATCCACCGACGCCTGATCGAGATGCGCGACGCCGGCAAGGCGATCCTGCTGGTCTCCGCCGAGCTTGAGGAGATCCTGGCCCTGGCCGACCGGATCGTGGTCATGCACGAGGGCCGGATCGTCGGCGAGATGCCGACCGCCGAGGCCGACCGCCGGAAGATCGGCCTGCTGATGGCCGGGATCACGGAGGACGCGGCGTGACCGGCGACGGCCTGCCGCGCTGGGTCGACCTGGCGCTGATCCCGCTGGTGAACCTGCTGGTCGCCCTGCTGCTGGCCGGCGTCGTGGTGCTGCTGGTCGGCGAGAACCCCTGGGAGGCGCTGAAGGCCCTGGTCTGGGGCGCCTTCGGGTCCTGGGACCAGATCGGCTACACCCTGTTCTACACCACCAGCCTGGTCTTCACCGGCCTGGCCGTGGCCGTGGCCTTCCACTGCGGCCTCTTCAACATCGGCGGCGAGGGCCAGGCCCTGATCGGCGGCCTGGGCGTGGCCCTGGTCTGCCTGACCCTGGGCGACCTGCCCTGGCCCCTGCTGCTGCCGCTTGCGATCCTGGGCGCGATGCTCTTCGGCGGCTTCTGGGCCTTCGTGCCGGGCTACCTGCAGGCCGAGCGCGGCAGCCACACCGTGATCACCACGATCATGTTCAACTTCCTGGCCGCGATCCTGCTCAACTACCTGCTGGTCGAGGTGCTGATCGAGCCGGGACAGCAGGTCCCGCAGACCGCCCGCTTCCCCGACGCCGGGCACCTGCCCTACGCTCACGAGGTCCTGCGCGCCCTGGGCGTGCGGACCGGTCCCTCGCCGCTCAACGTCACCTTCCTGGTCGCGCTGCTGGCCGCGGGGCTGGTCTGGCTCTTCCTCTGGCGCAGCCGCTGGGGCTACGAGCTGCGCAGCACCGGGGCCAACGAGCAAGCGGCGCGCTACGGCGGCATCTCGCCCGGGCGCAGCATCATGCTGGCCATGGCCCTATCCGGCGCCCTGGCCGGCCTGCTCGCGATCAACGAGGTCATGGGCTCGCAGCACCGCCTGATGCTCGGCTTCTCGGCCGGCTTCGGCTTCACCGGCATCGCGGTCGCCCTGATGGGCCGCAACCATCCGGTCGGGGTGATCCTGGCCGCCCTGCTCTTCGGGGCGCTCTACCAGGGCGGCAGCGAGTTGGCCTTCGAGATCCCGACTTTCACCAGCGACATGGTGGTGGTCATCCAGGGCCTGGTGATCCTGTTCTGCGGCGCCCTGGAGAACATCTTCCGCCGGCCCATCGTCGCCTTCTTCCGGCAAAGAACCCGGGAGACACCTCAGGAGGCGGCAGCCTGATGGGCGAGACCTTCCTCCTGATCCTGCTGCTGATCGACGCCACGGTAAGGGTGGCGACGCCGCTGCTGCTCGCCGCCTTCGCCGGCATGGTCGCCGAGCGCTCGGGGGTGGTGGACATCGGCCTGGAAGGCAAGATGCTGGCCGGCGCCTTCGCCGCCGCGGCGGTGGCCGCGGTCGCCAATTCGGCCTGGCTCGGGCTCGGCGCCGCGATCGTGGTCTCGATGTCCTTCGCGCTGCTGCACGCCTATGCCTGCGTCACCCACAACGGCAACCAGGTCGTCTCGGGCATGGCGATCAACATCCTGGTCGCCGGCCTGGGGCCGACCCTGGCGGTCGCCTGGTTCGGGCTCAACGGCATCACCCCGGCGCTCGAGGGCGCGGGCCGCTTCATCGGCCTCAACCTGCCGATGAGCGAATGGCTGGCGCCGATCCCCCTGATCGGCCCGGTCTACGCGGAGGTGGTCAGCGGCCACAACATCCTGGTCTACCTGACCATCGCCATCCTGCCGCTGGTCGCGCTCCTGATCTACCGCACCCGCTTCGGCCTGCGCCTGAGGGCCGTCGGCGAGAACCCCCACGCGGTCGACACCGCCGGGATCTCGGTCGCCGCGCTGCGCTACCGGGCCATGCTGCTCTGCGGCTTCCTCTGCGGCATCGCCGGCGCCTACCTTTCGACCGCGCACGCCGCCGGCTTCGTGCGCGACATGACCGCGGGCAAGGGCTACCTGGCGCTGGCGGCGATGATCTTCGGCAAGTGGAAGCCGGTGCCAACGGTGGCGGCCTGCCTGCTCTTCGCCTTCGCCGACGCGCTGCAGATCCGGCTCCAGGGCGTCGTCCTGCCCGGGATCGGGGAGATCCCGGTGCAGGTCATCCAGGCCCTGCCCTACGCCCTGACCGTGATCCTGCTGGCCGGCTTCGTCGGCCGCGCCGTGGCGCCCAAGGCCAGCGGCATCCCATATGTGAAGGACAAATGAGCGACCTCGACGAGATGATCCGCCTGGCCAAGGCGGCCCGCGAAAACGCCCACGCCCCCTACTCGGGCTTCCGCGTCGGCGCCTGCCTGCGCAGCGGCGACGGCCGGCTCTTCGCCGGCTGCAACGTCGAGAACGTCTCCTACCCTGAAGGCCAGTGCGCCGAGACCAGCGCCCTCGGCGCCCTGGTCACAGCCGGCGCCTTCGAGGTCACCGAGGTCGTGGTCCTGGCCGAGGGCGAGCGGCTCTGCACGCCCTGCGGCGGCTGCCGCCAGCGCCTGGCCGAGTTCGCCACGTCGGAGACGCCGGTCCACATCGCGGGACCGGAGGGCCTGCGACGCAGCTTCACCTTGGGCGAGCTGCTGCCCGAAGCCTTCTTCTTCGAGCGAGGCAGAGCATGAGCCCGGGCCCGCAGGACCTCGCCCGGCGCTTGCTGCCGCTGCTCGACCTGACCAGCCTCAACGACGCCCGCGACGACGACATCGCCGCGCTCTGCGCCAAGGCGATCACGCCCCGGGGCAAGGTCGCGGCGGTCTGCTCCTGGCCCGGCTTCGCCGCCGAAATGGCCGAGCGCCTGGCCGGCAGCGGGGTGGAGATCGCGGTCGTGATCGACTTCCCGCAAGGCGAAGCCTCGGAGGAGGCCGCGGTCGCCGAGGCCCGGCAGGCCGTGGCCGAGGGCGCGACCGAGCTTGACCTGGTCATGCCCTACCGGGCTTGGCTGGCCGGCGATCGGGAGGCAGCCAAGGCCCGGATCGCCGCGGTCAAAGCCGCCTCCGGAAGCGCTGTGCTGAAGGTCATCCTGGAGACCGGCGCCTTCCCCGGCCCGGCCGAAATGGCCGAGGCGGCGCGCGACGCCATCGCCGCCGGCGCCGACGTCCTCAAGACCTCGACCGGCAAGATCGCCGTCGGCGCGACCCCCGAGGCTGCAGAGGCGCTGCTCGGCGCAATCCACGAGGCCGGCGGCCGGGTCGGATTCAAGGCGGCCGGCGGCATCCGCAGCCTGGACGACGCGGCGGCCTATCTGGAGATCGCCGAGCGCCATCTGGGCGCAGAGTGGATCACGCCGGCACGCTTCCGGATCGGTGCCTCGAAGCTGCTCGACGTCGTGCTGGCCGCCCTGGAGCCCGGCGCGTGACCGCGACCGGCTTCCTGCCGCAGGAGGTGATCCGCCGCAAGCGCGACGGCGGCCGCCTGGCAACCGAGGAGGTCTCGGCCTTCGTCGCCGGGATCACCGACGGCTCGATCACCGAGGGCCAGGCGGCGGCCTTCGCCATGGCGGTCTTCTTCCGGGGCCTGGAGCGCGAGGAGTGCGTGGCCCTGACCCGCGCCATGATGGCCTCGGGCCGGGTGCTGGACTGGTCGGGGGAAGAGCGGCCGGTGCTGGACAAGCATTCGACCGGCGGCGTCGGCGACAAGGTCAGCCTGCCCCTGGCCGCGATCCTGGCCGCCTGCGGCGCCGCGGTGCCGATGATCTCCGGCCGCGGTCTGGGCCACACCGGCGGCACGCTCGACAAGCTGGACTCCATTCCCGGCTACCAGTCGCAGCCGGACATCGAGACCTTCCGGCGGGCGGTCGCCGAGGCCGGATGTGCGATCATCGGCCAGACCGCCGACCTGGCTCCGGCCGACAAGCGCCTCTACGCGATCCGCGACGTCACCGCGACGGTGGAGTCCATCCCGCTGATCACCGCGTCGATCCTCTCCAAGAAGCTGGCCGCCGGGCTGCAGGGCCTGGTAATGGACGTCAAGGTCGGCAGCGGCGCCTTCATGGCCGAGATGGACGACGCCCGCGCCCTGGCCGAGAGCATCGTCGCGGTCGCCGAGGGCGCCGGCCTCAAGACCCGCGCCCTGATCACCGACATGGATCAGGTCCTCGGGCGCAGCGCCGGCAACGCCCTGGAGGTCCGGGAATCGCTCGACTACCTGACCGGTACCGCACGCGACCCGCGCCTGCACGAGGTCGTGGTAGCGCTCGCGGCGGAGCTGCTGCAGATCGGCGGGCTTGCCGCGGATGCGGCGGCCGCCGAGGCCGCTGTCGCCGACGCGCTCGACAGTGGCGCGGCGGCGGAGCGCTTCCAGCGCATGGTCGCGTCGCTCGGCGGCCCCGGCGACCTGATCGAGGCCCCTGCCCGCCACCTGCCCGAAGCTCCCTGCCAGGTCGCGGCCTTTCCGGAGACGGCGGGACGGGTCGCCGCGGTCGACGTCCGGGCGGTCGGCCTCGCGGTCTTAAGCCTGGGCGGCGGCCGGCGCCGGGCCGACGAGGCCATCGACCACAGCGTCGGCCTGACCGAGATCGCCGGCCTCGGAGAGGACGTCGGGCCGGAGCGGCCTCTGGCCCTGATCCACGCGGCGACGCCCTCTGACTCGGAGGCCGCCCTGGCCAGGCTCCGCGACGCCTTCCGCATCGGCACGGCGCCGGCCCCGGGGCGTCCCACGATCCATCAGCGGATCGGCGGTCAAAGCGCAGCTCATACCAACCCGCATTGATTGGAGCCCATGAGCCCAGTCTCGGGCTTCGGTGCACTTGATGGTCCAAGGCTGGTCGATGCGCTTGCGCAAGCCGACATCGGCACCGGGACCTCGCCGCAACCGCCCCAGATCCGGCCGCCCGGGCCTCGAGGACCCCAAGCTCGGGAGGCGCCCCTGAGGCGCTTGAACGCTGTGCCGCTCGATCCCCCGACTTCGAGCGCCTGCACGCGATCCAGAGCCCAGTTCCAGCTCCGTCGCCACGAGACGGTTCTCAGAGGGCGCTGGCATCGTATTGTCTGCGCGCTCGATTGGCGGCATAGTGCGCCGCCTCCAGATCGCGTTGCGAAGCCTCGCCGACTCGCGGCTGCAGCTAAAGGCCGCTCATAGCAAGGCCACAGAACAGCACCCGACAGGAGCGGTACCTGTCAGGCGATTGCCGTATCTGTACAAGCAGGAGGTTCGATGGAAATGGCGATCAAACTCAGGCCAAGAGAGGGGCATTTTCTATATGTCCTTTCTTATGGAATGACCTGTTGAAAGTTAAGATATGACCGCTGAGAGCCGGAACTCTCAGAACCACGCCTCCCTGTCTGATTGGAAGAGGGCTTTGGCCGTTGCCAAAACCGGGGCGCTGGGTGGTTATCTTTATCTCTCTATCACAATTCTGACCGCCGCTCTTTTCTTCAGCAATGTGTACGTTGCCGGCTTTACCGGCTTGGCCGGCGGATTTACTCCCTCCACAAACCTCAAGGCCTTGATGCCCGTCCTTATGGGACTGATCCTCGCCGTTGTGTTTATACCGTTTTGGGCTATCGACTTGGTATCTTTCAAAGGAGTGCGGCGCGTTTTCATCGCGACTGTCTTGCTATCTCTCGCAGCGCAAATGCTAGGCTTTGGTGCGATAGACCCGGTCTACAGATATGATGTTGCGGATAATCAGGTCGATTTCCGGTTAGTTGCTTGGACGATTGTACGGTTGATTTTAATTTTATGGCTGACGCTGCGCATCCGATCGGGCACCGATCTCCGTTCGAGCCTTGGTCTGTCATTTCTTTTGATCTTGGATACAGTTATTCAGATGGACTTGGCCACTCTGGGGTCTTTGGTGTTTTTCGTTCATATCGTGGCGTTCGGACTTCTCACGCGCGCGCAGATTGCCTTTTTCCACACGTTCAATCCTCCTTTACCGTCCGAACAGGATGAAGAGGGGCATCGGCGATGAGCACCTTGTACGATCGGTTTACGGCCTCGGTCGGCCGGGACGGCCCCGACTATTCGATCGTTCTCCGTGCGCGGGGCGCAGAGCGTGACCGCTTGGAGGACGATCTCCTCGCCAACCTTGACTACTACGAGATTCCTGCGCTGGCGCTCATGAATTCGACGAAAGCGATTCCCCATCTGCGACGACGTCTCCCGACCAGCACGGGGAGCGTTAAGGCGTTCATTGGAAGAGCGCTCTGGGATCTGACCGGAGATCCGGCCTCGGTCCAGATCATCACGTCGGTTCTACGCCCGGACGATTTTGACGACTCATGGTCCGATCGGGTCAACGCTGCAAACCTCTTGAGAGGCATCAACCGGCCGGAGGCGAACGCAGCGCTTCGAGAAGCGTTGTATGACGAAGAGTATCTGGTTCGCTTCAACGCTGCCGCAAGCCTCGCGGCGAACCATGGGCGACGGCTCTCCGACGTCAAGATTGCCGCTGCCTTGGCTGATGGCGACCGGAGCAAGATCGATGCCTTGGCGTCGCGCTTGGCCAAGCGTCCTCGATCGGGCCATCGCAAGACGTGACTTCGATGCCCGGCTGTTGGCGTCTTGGCATCAATCCCAAGTGCGCATCAACACCACAAGATCAAAGAGCCGGCGATGGAGGCCTAGAAAAGCTCACCCGGCGAGTTGGCAGCGACCCGCGCCAGGCGCCCGGCCGGCGCCCGGATAGAGTTCCGCCGGCTAAGCCTGCAATTGAGAATCAGTTGCATTCGCATCTCTCCTCTTCTATACCCGTCGCCGGAGCCGAGGCGGCGGTGCAGGTCGCGCTGTCCGCCTTCAACGACAGGTAGATGTTGGAGTTTCCCGGTGCGACAGCCATCCCGGCCGCTCGGCGCGGCAAGCCTCGTCTGCGTCCTTCTTCTCGCGGCCCCGGGGGCGGCTCAGGAGCCGGCTTCGGAGACGCCGCCGCGCGATGGGCCGCCACTCGATGATCCGAAGGTCCAGGAACTGGACCCCGTGATCGTCACCGCGACCCGGGCGCCGCGCCCGGTGGCCAGCATCCCGGGCTCGGTGATCGTGATCGAGAAGGAGGAGATCCAGAAGGAGCTCGCCTTCACCAGCGATCTGACCAACGTGATCTCCAAACGGGTCCCCGGCTTCTCGGTCAGCAACCAGGGCATCTCCGGCGCCTCCGAGACCTTCCGCGGGCGCCGGGTCCAGGTTCTGGTCGACGGCGTGGCGCGCAGCACGCCGCTGCGCGACGTCTCGCGCCTGCTCTCGGTCATCGACATCAACCGGGTCGAGCGGATCGAGGTCGTCAACGGCGCCAGCAGCATCTACGGCGACGGCGCGACCGGCGGCGTCATCAACATCATCACCAAGGACGCCGAGCAGGAGAACACGATCAACCTCGAGGTCAGCAGCGGCATCCGGGCCTTCACCGCGGACATCGCCGATTCCCTGGCGCCCGAGGGCTCGGCGACGGCGTCGGGCCGCTTCGGCGCCTTCGACTACCTGGCCACCCTCTCCGGGCGCCTGGTCAACGACACCTTCGACGGCGCCGGCAACCGCCTGCCGGACGATCCGCTGATCGGCCAGGGCGCCTTCGCCAACAGCGAGACCATCCAGGGCCTGGCCAAGCTCGGCGGCAGCCACGAGGGCCGCCGCCTGGAGTTCAGCGCCGACTTCGTGCAGCTCGACCAGGAGCCGGACTTCTATGCCGACTACGACAGCGACCCGGTCTCCGTCGACTTCGAGGACTCCTACGAGGCCGAGAGCATCCGGGAGGACTCGAACTCGCAGAGCCTGCTGTTCACGGACCGGAACTTCGCCCTGGGCGACCTCTCGATCCGGGCCTACCGCAACGACATCGAGAAGCGCTTCGCCGACGCCCGCCTCTCGCCCGCCAACTTCGCCGTCCTGTTTTCCGGCGACCCGGCGAACCCGGTGTCCGAGGACGGCCAGACCACGCTGGAATCGCTGCAGTACGGCGTCCGCTCCACCGTGGACACCCGGCTCGACAACCTGGTCCAGGGCGTCCTGGACGGGCTGGCCCTGACCTGGGGCTTCGACTACGGCCACAGCACCACAGAGCAGGAGTTCGAGAACGGCGTCGAGACCATCGCGCCGATGACCCTCGACAGCTACGCCGCCTTCCTCCAGACCGAGGTCGCGCCCTGGTCCTTCCTGCTGCTGCGCGGCGGTGTCCGCTACGAGCGCTTCGACCTGGAGGTCGATACCTTCACCCGGCCCAGCTATCTCGTGCTGCAGAACGGCTTCACCTTCCCGATCCCGGAAGTCCGGGTGCTGGGCGACGAGTTCACCTTCGACGAGTTCGTCTTCAACCTGGGCGCCGTCGCCTTCGCCACGGAAGAGCTCGAGTTCTTTGCCGGCTATTCGCGGGGCTACTCGCTACCCGACGTCGGCGGCTTCACCCGCCGCGCCGCGACCGGCGCCTCGGGCACCGTCGACTTCGCCGACATCGGCCCGGAGGCCCAGACGGTGGACAACGTCGAGGCCGGCCTGCGCTTCGACCGGGAGCCCTTCCGCCTGGCGCTCAGCGGCTTCGTCAGCTGGTCCGACCTGGGCACCAACTTCGACGCCTCGACCAACGAGGTGCAGCAGCAGAAGGAAGAGATCTACGGCATCGAGGCCATCGGCGAGGTCGACGTCCTCGACAACCTGACCCTGGGCACCGTCTTCGGCTGGCGCGAAGGCCGGCGCGACACCGACGGCAACGGCAGCCTGGACGCCAACCTGCCGAACAACCGGATCGGCGCGCCCTTCCGGGTGACCGCCTACGCCGACTACCGGACCGAGTTCGACCTCACCCTGCGCTTCGAGGCCCTCTACACCAGCCGGCGCAACCAGTTCGACGGGGTCCAGAAGGTCGAGTTGAAGCCGACCTACACCTTCAACCTCTCGGCGCGCTACCCGGTGCTCGGCGGACAGCTCGGCTTCGGCGTCGAGAACATCCTGGACCGGGCCCAGGAGAACCCCACCGCCACCGCAACCCGCAACCTGCCGGTCAACGCCTTCGGCCGCATCGTCAGCCTGACCTACAGCCGCAGCTTCTGAGGAGGCCGGAGATGTTCGACTTCGACAGCCGCCAGGACCCGATCCTCTGGATGCGCCTGACCGGCGAGGTGACGGAAGCCGACGACGACGCCTACGCGGAAGCCCTCGCAGCCCTGACGGCGCGGCGCAGGCCCTTCGGCCTGGTCAACCTGGTGGACATCTGCGGCGGCAGCGCGATCCTCAGCCTGCGCCGCCGCCAGGCGATCTGGTTCAAGGCCGAGCGGGACAAGCTGGCACGGCTCTGCCTCGGCCTGGTCCGGGTCCGGCCGAAGCTCTCGCCGACCCACGCCGAGGAAGACAAGCTGGCGCAGGTCCTGCCCTTTCCGACCGCCCTGGTCACCAACGAACGGGAGGGCCAGCGGCTGATCGAGGCCTGGGTCGCCGCCCGCGAGGATCTGGAGCATCGGGAGCCGCTGCGGTGACCGGAGCGCGGACCCGGCCCGAAGCGCCGCCCCTGCGGCGCTACCTCAGCCTGGCGGGGCTCTACGTCGCCCAGGCGATTCCGATCTACCTGATCATCGCCGCGCTGCCGGCGATCTTCCGCGAGCAGGGCGTGTCGCGCAGCTTCATCGGCGCCATCGCCCTTCTCTTCCTGCCCTGGATCCTGAAGTTCCTCTGGGCGCCCCTGGTCGACAGGACCACGCTGTGGCGCCGGCTCGGGCGCCGGCGCTCCTGGATCCTGCCCATGCAGGCGCTGAACATCGTCATGATCCTGATCCTGTCGCAGGTCTCGCCCGCCGAGGACCTGGCGGTCATCATGGCGGTCATGGTGGTCGTCGCCTTCGCCGCCTCGACCCAGGACATCGCCACGGACGGCTACGCGGTCGAGGTCCTGCGGGCCTCGGAGCGGGCCTACGGCAACGCCATCCAAGGCGGCAGCGTGGCGGTGGGAGTCGTCCTCGGCAGCGGCCTGGCGCTCTTCATCTACGACCAGGTCGGGTGGCAGGCGACCATGCTGTCGGTCGCCGGGCTCGCCACGCTGGCCGCGCTGCCCCTGGCCGTCATGGAATCCGGACCCGCCGCGGCGGACGACGGGTCCCCGGCGGCCGGGCCGCGGCCCTCGCTGCTCGCCTTCCTGCGCCGCCGGGAGGTGCTGCCGGTCCTCGCCTTCGCCCTGACCTACCGCTGCAGCGAGGGCCTGGTGAAGGCCATGGAGCAGCCCTTCCTGGTCGACAAACAGCTCTCGCTGAGCCTGATCGGCCTGACCAGCGGCGTCTCGGCCGCGACCGTCGGCCTGCTCGGCTCGGCCCTGGCGGCGCTGATCATCCGCAAGGCCGGTCTCTTCGCCTGCCTCTATGGCCTGGGACTGGCCCGGACCCTCTGCTTCGCGCTCTTCGCGCTGGCGGCCTTCCTGCCCGCCGTGCCGGCCGCGGCCCTGGTCGCCCTGGCCGGCCTGAACACCATCATCCGCTACATGGAGATCGTCGGCCTCTACAGCCTCTACATGGGGGCCTGCTCGAGCCGGCAGCCGGCGACAGACTTCACCTTGCTGTCCTGCGCCCAGCTCCTGGTCTACATGGCCGGCTCCCTGGTCAGTGGCGTGCTGGCGGACTGGATCGGCTACGGCGCGCTCTTCGCCCTGGCGACGCTGCTGTCGCTGGCCGCGATCCTGTTCTGCATGCGGCTGATCCCGCGGCGCCATCCGGCCTACGCCGGCGTGTGACCGCCGCGCCGCGGCCGGGTGCGATCAGCGCCTCATCGACGAGGCGCCGCCGAAGGTCGGCAGGGCGTCGATGGCGGCGTTGATCTGGGCGCCGGTGATCGTGCGCTTGTTGTTGGCGCCTCGGCAGTCGTCGTTCTGCGGATTGCCGTCGATCGAGATGTCCGGGTCGTAGCGGATATGAGCCTCGTAGTTCGGCGGGAACTCGTTGCTGCGGCGCCAGTTGCGGATCTGCGCGGTCACCATGACCTGGGCCCCGACGCCGAGGTTGCCGAAGGGCTGGTACTTGACGTCGCGGGTCCGGCTGCCCCGTTCGATGATCGCCACCGCCTGCTGGTTCGGCCTGGTGTTGTAGGCCCCGCCACCGACGTTCTTCAGGACCGCGCGCAGCTGGATGGTGTAGATCGGCCAATTGCCGGGTGCGGGCCCGGGCGTCGAGGTGATTCGCCCGACCGAGAAGGAGACGATCGCCGGGTCCGGGCAGGCGAGCTGCAAGGGCCGGCCCGGCCTCACCTGCTGCGGCGTGACCTGTTGCGGCTGGATCTGCTGGGGCTGGATCTGTTGGGGCTGGACCGAGTTCGGCTTGAGGTCCTTGGCCTTCGGCGTTTGGGCGGGCTTCATCTGCTGCTGTTGCTGAAGCGCCGGCTTGAGCTTCAGGCTCGGCAGGGTCTTCAACTGCGGCTTGCTCGGATCCGCGGCCTCGACCGCGCCGGCCAAGACGGCGGCGGTTGCGAGGCCCGTGAACAGGGCGAGGACGGGCTTGCTACGCATCGCTTCAGATTCCTTCCAAGAGCGGTTACGCGGGCCCAGGTCTCGAGGCGCGCCCCCATCCGAGCGGCCGCGACCCGGCATCGTGACTACGACACCTGGGTCGGCTGGACCGGACAGGAGGTTCATGGAAATCTGCTAGCAAAGCGTTAACCATCGGCCGCCAGCCCCTAGATCAAACCCCCTTCAATTGGAATCAATTGAAGGGGGTTTGATCTATTTCATATAGATAGAGCAGCTTATCCGCGTTCACGTGAACGCGGACTGCTCTGGACGGAGGGAGTCGGGATGCAGGATCCGATCGTCACGGTCGTCGAGCCGAGGTCGCGGGACCTCGGCGGCTTCGAGGTGCGGCGCATCCTGCCCGTGGCGAGGCGGCGCAGCGTCGGGCCCTTCGTCTTCTTCGACCACCTGGGACCCTCGACCTTCGGCCCCGGCGAGGGCATCGACGTGCGGCCGCATCCGCACATCGGCCTGGCGACCGTGACCTACCTCTTCGAAGGCGAGCTGCTGCATCGCGACAGCCTGGGCCACGTGCAGCAGATTCGCCCGGGCGAGGTCAACTGGATGACCGCCGGCCGCGGCATCGTTCACTCCGAGCGCAGCAGCCCCGAGGCGCGCGCCGCGGAGATCACCCTGCACGGGATCCAGTCCTGGGTCGCCCTGCCCCGCTCCGCGGAGGAGAGCGAAGCGAGCTTCCACCATCATCCGATCGCCGATCTGCCGAGCTTCGAGCGCGACGGCGTGGCTCTGCGCCTGATCGCCGGGTCGGCCTATGGCGAGACCTCGCCGGTCCGCAGCTTCAGCCCGATGTTCTACCTCGACGCCCGGCTGCCGGAAGGCAGCACCCTGGCCCTGCCCCTGGAGTACGAGGAGCGCGCGATCTACGTTGCGGAAGGAAGCGTAAAGGTTGCAGAGCAGAGCCTAGGCGTCGGCCGCCTGCCGGTCTTCGCCGCCGGCGCCGACATCGAACTGCGGGCCATGGCGGAGTCCCGCTTGATGTTGCTGGGCGGCGATGCTCTGGACGCTCCGCGAAGGATCTGGTGGAACTTCGTCTCCTCGCGGCCCGAGCGGATCGAGCAGGCGAAGGCCGACTGGAGGGAGGGTCGCTTCGCGGCGGTGCCGGGGGAGAGCGAGTTCATCCCCTTGCCGGAGGACCGATAGCGGCGGCAGACCGACGATTCGGAGAGGGAGAAGCGAGTGCAACTGCCGAGCATCACCTTTGCCTACCTGGCCCTGCTGGCCCTGATCCACTCCGCCCTGGCGATCACCGTGGTCGCCCTGCGCTTCCGCTACCGCGTCGCCTTCGGCGACGGCGGCCACGAAACCCTGGCCCGCGCCATCCGCGCCCACGGCAACCTCTCGGAGTACCTGCCGCTGGCCATCCTCCTGATCGGCGCCCTGGAGGTGCTGGGGGTCGCCGCACCCGCGATCCACGGCAGCCTGGCGACCCTGGTCATCGCCCGCCTGGCCCATGCCGCGGCCATGTTCAGCCGCGACCTGACCTCGCCGCGCTACTTCGTCACCCGGATCTTCGGCGCCGGCGCGAC